>JAICKN010000231.1 GCA_025927855.1 Terriglobales bacterium | reverse complement strand
GCCGTACATCACCAGGTCCGAAAGCCATTCATGATTGATCCACGGCTGCCCCGCGCGGGTAAATGAATATGGATCTGTGTGAAAGATATGGCGAGTATGCGCAATGATTTGCCCGGTCTTCAAATGCCATCCCAGGTCCGGATCGGTGGCCGGTCGCGTAGCCATGGAAAACACACCAAGGGAGAGGACAACAACAAAAATAGTCCTCAAATCAAGTACCCTGGCTGGAATACTTTTCAACAAAGGAATGCCTTTTGGAGCACTCTTTGATAATTTGTCCACAGAAGCAGCTTAGACTATGCGAATGATTTCGTCAGTTTGCCGATGAAACAAAACCGGCCACGCCCTCTGATCATTCTGTTTCTTGCTGGAATGCTTGCAGTGAATGCGATCGTCCTTTGGTATGGCCGCAATTTTATTTTCAGGGGTTATGGAGATTTCGCGGCGCTTTATACCGCTGGAAAATTATTGGACCGTGGCCAGGGTCCCGACCTATATCTCCGCAGCGCCCAGTGGAAAGTGCAACAGGAATTTGCTTCAAACGTAGAGGTCCGGAAAGGCCCGCTACCCTACATTCGTCCTCCATTTGAGGCCCTGCTATTCGCTCCTTTCGCAAGATTTAATTATCCAACTGCATGCGCCCTGTGGATGGTTTTTAATGTCTTAATTTTATTTTGTATTCCGCCTCTCCTTGCTTTCAATGCCAGGTCTCAACTTGGAATTCCTTTCTGGTTGCTGGGGCCTCTTTGCCTGGCATTTACGCCCGTTGCCGTAAGCCTGCTAAATGGTCAAGACGCAATTCTCCTATTGTTCATTTTTTGCCTTGCGCTGCATATATTCCAACGCGGTCATAGCTATTTAGCGGGAGCTGTCTTAGCTTTGGGCCTTATTAAGTTTCACCTTACGATTCCTTTTATTCTTGTGCTCTTATTTCGCAAAAAAATCAAAGTAGTAGCAGGCTTTCTGTTTGCCGCTTTTGGTCTGATTTTAATTTCCATTGCAATTACAGGGTGGCCTCGGGCGCTCGACTATCCCAGATATTTATGGAGACTAAACGGCATGGTTGGCGCTGGCATGGTCACTACCGTGAGCATGCCAAATTTTCGCGGAGCCCTTACCGTTTTGCTTGGGAACAGGCCATTGCCCGTTCATGCGAATCTTTTTTTGATCCCAATAGTAATGATTGGAATCTTTGTAGCGGCTTCTGGCTGGCGTGATTCAAAAGGCATTCCTGCCCTATTCTGCATCAGCTACAGCTTTGCGATCGTAGTTACTCTTTTATGTAGCTATTATGCTTACGGTTACGATCTGACGTTGTTGCTGCTGCCGTTCCTTTTATTTTCCGATCAATTTTTAAATCTTCACGGCTGGCATTGGCCTAAGCTTCTGTTTGTCATCTCGGCAATAATTTTGTTCTGTTCACCACTAATCTGGGCGATTTTCTTTGGGCTGGCCCGATTTTATTGGCTCATTTTACCAATGTTTGCATTGGCGCTCTCTTTATACTGGTGTCTCGCTTGGTCGAACCGGTCGAAGGTATTGGTTTTTGATGGACGATGATGCCAATTCACTTTAGTGATACCAATCCTCGCGCGTCAGCGCCAGTCCACTTTGGCCGTTTGTACTCTTCGCCAGCAACGTCTGGTAAAGGTCCAGTTTGCCTGTCTTAAAATAGTGTGCCGAGCCCGCCATCTGCAGCTTCCATGTCCGGAAAGTTGTCTCATCCACAACCTGGCGTACGGCCTCTTCGCGGTCTCTCATGTTGCGCACCCAATGCCCGAGCGTGAGCGCATAGTGTTCGCGCAAGTTCTCCACGTCGCGGACCTCAAATCCTGCATCTTCTGCATTACGTGTCATGGTTCCAACGGGTACAAGCTCGCCATCGGGAAACACATACGTGTCGCAAAAATTCGGGCTGGGAGCAACACGCCGACTTTCCGGTACGCCAATACCGTGATTCAAAAATACGCCTGCCGGGCGCAGCAGCCTGTAGGCGCAGGCAAAATATTCTTTTAGGTTTGCCTCGCCCACGTGTTCCACCATACCCACGCTGGCAATCTTGTCGAAGGATCCCGCTTCGCCCACATCGCGGTAATCTGTCAGCGTGGCCTCGCACCGGTCAGCCAATCCCTCCTGCTTGATTCGCTCCTGAGCCAACGCCAACTGTTGTTCGCTCAAAGTAATCCCCCTTGCCTGCACACCATAGTTCCGCGCCGCGTGAAGAATCAGCCCGCCCCATCCGCAGCCAATATCTAAAAATCGCTCGCCCGGTTGCAAGCGCAGTTTCCGGCAAATATGGTCGAATTTTTGGACCTGCGCCGTATCCAGATCATCCTGCGGCGTTTTGAAATAGGCGCAGGAGTACGCCATGTTTTTGTCGAGCCAGAGCCGGTAAAAGTCATTGGAAACGTCGTAGTGATAGTGGATCGCGCTCCGGTCGCGTTCCCGCGAATGTCTGCGGCCGTGCAGCTTACTGCCGCCATGCACAGAAAGATGGGCATGAGAGTCAGAAGGCAGCTCCAGCAGCATCGCGCCTAACCGGAGTTTTTGCGCCCTGCTGAAGTGTTCCACCAGAAAATCAGCCAGCGGAAAAATGCGTTCAATCGCGCCATCTACATCGAAATCTCCGCGGATGTAGGCTTCCGCCAGTGCCATTTCGTTTCCGGAAGAAAATGCCGTTCGCACGGCGGCGGGATTCGTAATATGCCAGGTGAATTGGCGGAATTGTCCCGCCTCCGCCGGCCAGCGGCTTCCATCCCACAACTCAATTTCAAAATCCCGGGGATGATAATCGCGTAGAAGTTCTTGCAGAAAACGCAGAGTTTTTGCAGATGTTTGTTCCTGTTGCCTAACTTGCAGGGCCATTGCGCACCCCTTCGTCAGCCATTTTCCACCACCAAAGAAAAGTTGGTTCCTTCCCAATGATTGGCTTCCGGCCAAAAAAATGTAAATAAGATTTCCGTTCCGGCAGAGAGCGCTTTCGCGGGGAGATCAGCCGCATGCACGCCCAGGCCTGTGTCGCGCGTCGCCGATTTTTGGATGCTTGTCCAATTGTCTACGCTCCAATGCACAACTGCCGGAGCAAGGGTCACCATGCGCAGGGTCTTCCCCAAGGGCATGGAGCGGCATTTATTGTTGAAGCTCCAGAGGAAAAATTCCGCCCTTTGCTTTTTAATCTGGTAACGCTCCACAGTCTGCGGAGGCTGATCGAAAATTTTCCCCTCATGCAGCGACCGCCGCAGCTTAATGTATTCCGAGTGGGCCCATACAAGCGGGCACGCTGACCCGGAAGGCTTGCCGCGAAATAACTCCCGCCCCGGAATGTCCTCCGCATCCCAAACCTGCTCCGGCAGCAAACGGCTTCCTTCAGTAGAAAATTCCATAACTTTGAGCAGCTTTTCCGCTTCTTCCGGACGTCCGGCGGCCAGTTCGTAGTGGGCGCGCTCGCCGGCCAATAATGGCCAGGCGCGCCCAATGCCAGTTCCGTCAAAAGGGCTGCCATCTTCGTGCTCTCCGTAGCCGTCGCCGTTATAGCGGTACCAGCACGGGCCTTGCGGCAAATTCACGCGCAGCAATGAATCAATCACCTTCACGGTATTCAGCATTCGAGGGTCATCCGGAGCCCGCAAACCGAAGCGCACCAGCGCTAATGCATCCGGACTGATGAGATGCTGCACAGCCGAATTGTTTTGCCCCGCGGGGCGGTTCTTAATGGGAACAAACCCCTGCAGCGGCGATGCGGCACAGTCGCTACCGCTGGAGGAAATACGCACGTAGTAACCATCCACGCCCAGTTGCCGGCCCAGGTCGCCATCTTCGGCATAAGTCCAGCGCTCTATGTTTTCGTTCCAGCAATCGGCGGTTTCGCGCAGGTAAGTCGCAGCGTTTCTTTCCCCTACGGCGTCTGCAATGTCGGCAGCCGCGAGTAAAGCTGAGACTTCCACGGCCAGAGTGAAGGGAGAATATCCCGCGTCTTCTTCCCAGCGGTCCTGCTGGGTCACCGGGCCGTTCCGCAGTAGAAACATCGCGCTACGAGATACCATGCGCCACCAGCGCTTCAGGTCCCCTAACGCCGAAGGCGCGGTGCGCCTGAGAACATCAACCAGCAGAATAGGGAAAACGGCCTCATCCATCTGCAGGCCCTTCCAGTAGGGCCTGCCATCCAGCCACATGTTTTGCGCCCAGTGGCCGTCGGCTTCCTGAGTGGATTCCAGGTAGTGCAATACACGCATGGCGTCGGGTTGCGCGCCCGCGGCCAAAAATCCCCAGGCGGTTTCGACCAGGTCTCGCGGCCAGATCAGGTGATATCCGCCCAGGTCTTCATCGCCTTTGTTGAATCCCCAGGGAATAGAGAGGCTGGCAATCACGCCGCCCAGAAAGTCTTTGGACTCATGCGAACGGAGCACCGCAATGCTGCTGCGGTAAAGGTCGCGCTCGCGCCGGGGCTCATCGAGCTTCAGCAATCCGCTCTGCCAATGCTTCCAATGGCGCACATATTCAAAGCGGAGATGCTCATAGGATTCCAGCAAACTCGATCGCCCTTGCTGGCCGGCTTGCGACCAGATTTCTCCAAAACCTAGCGCCATGATGAACTCGCCATCGCACGCTGCAAGGTCAATCTCCCCCGTAAGCCCAATATTGCCGTTTTCCGCGCGGGTGTATTCGTGCGTGAGATGGAAATCTTTCGACAGGTCCTGCCAACCATCCGAATAACCCACAAAACCGACAGACATTTTTCGCCATGCCACGGAACAGGCAAACGCCAGCGCATACCCGCCGTGCTCGGCAAACATCATTGGGACGCCCTTATAGTCGCCCGTCCATCCCGTGTTGCCCATCCCGGCATTGGCCAAATGCGGCGCGAGCAGCGCATATAGCCTGTAATCGCTCAACTTTCCCTGCAAGGGAATGAATTTTATTTTTTGCAGCACCACATTGCGGTAGGGGTCGGTAAAAATCTCTTTTTCAATCCGGTAGCGCTGCTGATATTCCGTGTTGGTGAGCTCATAAACCGGAACGCCCGGTTCTAAGGGCAGATTTTCAAATTTGCAGTG
>JAICKN010000022.1 GCA_025927855.1 Terriglobales bacterium | reverse complement strand
GTCCTCATTCAAATCCCGTGAATTCAGCATTTTTTTGATATCGAGCACGCGCGCTTCCGAGGTTTCATTGGAGATACGCCGGAACAGGACCACCTGCGAATGTTTCGCCGCGCCAGTGAAGCCGCCGGCGATAGCTAATGCCTCGGTCACTGTGATGTTTCCGCGGAGTTCGTATTTGCCGGGGTGAGTCACCTGGCCTGACGCGATGAAATATGGCTTCTCAAAATCTTTCAACACTATGGTGATCTCCGGATTATGAAGAAACTCTCCGTATGCTTTTTGCAATGAAGTCTGAAACTGCGGCAGGGTCATGTTCTCTGCGTACATCTCCGGAAGGTCCTTCAAACTGACAAATCCATCGGGCTGCACGGTCACGGATTGATTGAACTCAGGCGCGAACGCGAAGGTAAGTTCCACAACATCGCTCGCGCGCAGCCGGTAGAGCGGATGGCGGTCTCCCGATAGCACTGGACCATCGACGCCATCCGCGCTTCCCGACTTAGCAGTATTCGCACCGACGGGTTCCGGGTTGGTTGCAAACATTGCCAAGGTCAATAGAAAAAAAATCCAAACCGCACCCAACAAGAGCGCGGGAGTTTTCCGGGTGCCTGCGGCCGCGTAGCGAAATGGATTGAGGAGTGAATATTTCAAACTGAACCCTCGGGGTAAGACATTCGCAAGGTATGGGAAGTCATCAAATGCGGCAAGACATGGGAAGTGTGGTCTACCAAAGTAGGTGTCTTTGCTGGGGAAGGCCGCAAGTGTCAGAAAACCACGGAGGCAGTTTTTCTTAGGGGCTTGAATGCAATAAATATCTTGTCGTCAGTAGCTTGGCTATGAAATTTCCATTTATTCCTCGTCTTTTCAACAGAATTTTCCACAAAGATTGGCCGGAAGTTTGGTTGGGGCGTCACTGAATTCGGTCTTTCCTTCGTCTAGCTTTGCAACATGGGAGCAGTCAACGCTCCCAATCTGGCCCTATGGAACCGTTAAGCGCCACGGATCCTAGTATTGCTGTATTGATCGCGGACTCAAACCGGACGGAGCGGCAACTGCTGGTCAGTGCTCTGCGCCGCCATACTGAGTTCGTGGTCTCCTCCTGCGCGCTGGAAGTCAACGAGACCTTAGCGTCCATTAAATCTTGTGGCATTCAAGTGGTGATCGTGAATCCGGAAGATCCGCGCACCCGGTCGAAAGACCTGACGGTAGTGCGCAAACTCCACTTAAGCCATCCGGAAATTGCGAAGATTGTTCTTTTGCACAATGACGATCAGGAGTTCGTGGTGAGCGCATTCCGCTCGGGTGCCCAGGGCTTGTTTGGTCTGGCGGAAAACCCTTTCCGGCTGTTGTGCAAGTGCATTCATTCGGTTTATGAAGGGCAGGTGTGGGCCACCAGCGAACAACTGCGTTCTTTACTCCACGTTATTACGCAAGTTCCTTCATTGCGGACGGTGAATGCGCTTGGATCGAAACTGCTCACCTACCGTGAAGAACAGGTAGTCGCTTTAGTGGCGGATGGACTCAGCAACAAGGAAATCGCCAAAGAACTGAATTTGAGCGAACATACCATCAAAAAATATATCTTCCACATTTTCGAAAAGCTGGGCGTTTCGAGCAGAGTGGAAGTGGTGCTCTACGCCGTCAGCCACGGTTCTTCGCGCGATGCCGAATGGATTGCCGCTTCGGCAGGACAGTAATTGCCATCTCCATCCGGAATACGCGTATTATGGGAGACGTTGTACTTCCAAGTCTCTGTTCACTGCGCTGAAGATTTTGTTTAAGGAAAACAGGTGATGGCAAAAACTCTGAACTGTGCTTCGCGTACCAAATCCCACTCCTCTCTAGAAAAAGCATTAATCGCGCGCCGAGCCTTCAAGTGCACTTCTGCGCTGATTGTCTGCATGACGGCGATGTTCTGCTTGTCCACAAACGCGGCCGCTGCATCGCCCGGATATCATCTGCTCAAGACTTACAAGATCGGTGGGGAGGGTGGATGGGACTATGTTTTGATGGATACGGCAGCCCGCCATTTGTATATTTCCCGCGGTACGCACGTAATTGTGCTCGACGCTGATTCCGGAAAAACGCTGGGAGATATTCCGGACACGCCAGGGGTTCACGGCATTGCTCTTGCGCCGGAACTTGGGCGCGGATTCACCAGCAATGGCAGGGAAGGGACCGTCAGCATCTTCGATCTGAAGTCGCTCAAAGTTTTGGATAAAGTGAAAGTGGGAGAGAACCCCGACGCGATTGTTTACGATCCTGCCACCAAGCGCGTCTTTACCATGAATGGCCGCAGCGGCGACGCAAGCGCCATTGATGCAGCCAGCGGAAAAGTTGTCGGCACAATCCCGCTTAACGGCAAACCTGAATTTGCCGTAACCGATGAACACGGGAAACTCTTCGTAAACCTCGAAGACAAGAGCGAATTGCTGGAAGTTGATCCGGCGAAACTCGCCGTAACCTCCCAGTGGCCGCTTGCGCCCTGCGAATCGCCGTCGGGGCTGGCTATTGACCGCAAGCATCATCGCCTGTTTTCTGTTTGCAGAAACCAGATGATGGCGGTGGTAGACGCCAATAGCGGAAAGGTGATCGCGACGCCAGCGATCGGGAAAGGCCCCGATGCGGCAAGGTTCGATGCGGGCACCGGTCTGGCATTTGCTTCCTGCGGGGAAGGCGTTTTAACGATTGTTCATGAGGACAGCCCGGAAAAATTCAGCGTAGTGCAAAATGTGACCACCCAGGCAGGCGCCCGCACCATGGCTCTTGATACCAAGACCCATAATGTTTTTCTGGTTACGGCGCAGTTCGGCCCACCTGCGGCCCCCACGCCGGGAATGCCGCGCTCCAGACCAACAATTGTGCCTGATAGTTTTGTGGTTTTGGTGGTAGGCCGGTAGAAGACAGCAGGTAAGCTGCTGAATTGCATCCTAAGACCGTGCGAACTGCGCATTGGATGACACCAAGGCATTTCATACTCTTTCTGCTGGCGATTTTATTTCTCGCGCCATGGTGCAGTGGCTATTCCGTTCTGACCCATGAAGAAGTAGTAGATCTTCTTTGGAAGGACCAGATACAGCGATTATTACTTAAGCGATTTCCTCATTCCTCTGCCGAGGATCTACGTCAGGCCCATGCATACGCCTACGGCGGGTGCGTTATGCAGGACCTGGGCTACTACCCATTCGGCAATAAATATTTCAGCGATCTTGTGCATTATGCGCGCAGCGGTGATTTTGTCGAGGCGCTGCTGCGCGACTCAACTAATTTGAATGAATATGCTTTCGCGCTCGGCGCGCTGGCGCACTATGCTTCCGATATCAGCGGCCATCCAACCATTAATCAGGTCGTCGCCATTGAATTTCCGAAGTTGCGCCGGAAATATGGAAACGAAGTCACATACGAAGACGATCCAAAGGCGCACATCCGCACCGAGTTTGGCTTCGACATGGAACAAGTCGCGAAAAACCGCTATACCTCCGACCGCTATCATGACTTCATTGGCTTTGAAGTTTCCAAGCCGCTTATGGAGCGGGCCTTTTTGGAAACCTATAACCTGAAACTTGAAGATGTGTTTGGCGATCCAGATTTGGCCATCGGAAGCTACCGCCGCAGTGTAAGTATCTGGATTCCCGCCATGACACGCATTGCATTGCTTTCACAACGCAAGGAGATCGTGCAGGACACACATAACTTCGATAAGAAAAAATTTCTCTTCTATCTTTCGCGCGCGCAGTACGAACGCGAATGGGGCACCAAATACCGCAAGCCCGGAATTGGCACACGCATTCTGGCTTTCATTTTGAAGATCATGCCGAAGATTGGGCCGTTCAGCGCGGCCAAGTTTGAAATTCCCACTTCGCGTACCGAAGATATGTACATTAAGAGCGTGAATTTGACCGTGGAGAATTATGAGAATTTATTGAAGCAGCTCCGCAGCAACAAAGATTTGGACCTGCCGGACCGTGACCTCGACACGGGACGCGATACCGCTGCCGGTGAATACAAACTCGCCGATAAAACCTATGCCCGCCTGGTTGACGACCTCATCCATAAGGCCTCCGGCCCGGTATCACCGGCGCTGCGGGATTCCGTGCTCCACTTTTATGACGATCCGAATGCAGCTGTCGCCACCAGGAAAAATAAAAAAGCATGGCAGAAGCTGCAAGCCAACCTGGATAAGCTGAAAAACTCGCCAGTGCATAATTCCAATGTTGCGGATGTGCACAGCGTAAAGTGAATTCTCGCATCTATCCCGCTGGTAAATTACAATCCAGATTTATGGCCCATTTGGAACCGGAGATTCGCAAAGCAGTCGCCGCCCGTTTGCGCTACTACAATGAAATGGGCATTTATGATTTTTACCAGCGGCCCGCGGAACAGGTTTTAGATCAACGATTCGCTGCGTCCACGCCATTAGAAGAACCAGAAACTATGCCAAGAACAAAAGTTGTTGCGGCTGCTCTGAAGGAAGATTCGCTGGCGGAGCCGGTCATCGCCAGGCCGGAATCCGGTATTTCTGATCCTGTGGAAGCGCTGCGCGTTATCCGCGAAGATATTGGCGACTGCACACGTTGCCGGTTGCACAAGCAAGGCCGCAAACAGATTGTTTTCGGCGTTGGAAATCCTAATGCCGATCTGATGTTTATTGGGGAGGCTCCCGGCGCAGATGAAGATATTCAGGGAGAACCGTTCGTAGGCCGTGCGGGGCAACTGCTCACCAACATGATCAAGGCCATGGGATTGGGCCGCGAGGATGTTTATATCGCCAATATTATTAAGTGCCGTCCGCCGGGCAACCGCACGCCGGAGCGCGATGAGTGCGAGACGTGCTCCCCTTTTTTGATGCGGCAAATTTCTGTGGTGGCCCCCAAGGCAATCGTGGCTTTGGGCGCGGTGGCGGCAAAAACTCTTTTGGCGATCAATGCGCCCATGGCCGAATTGCGGGGGCGCTGGTATGACTTCCGCGGGACGAAGCTGGCGGTCACTTATCATCCGGCGTTTCTTTTGCGCGATCCGCGTCAGAAGAAAGAAACCTGGAAAGACCTGCAAATGGTCATGCGTGAGATGGGATTGCCCATGCCCAGCAAGGGTGTGGAATAGCGACCCTGGCCAAAAAAGAGGCAGCGTACGCCCCGGTTCGTAACCCGATTGGTATGTGCCCCGTGCGTGGGGAGGGTGGACGATCCGGCCCCGGCGGCCGCCGCCTATTCTGGCATATCGGCCATTCGTGCGGCTTCTTTAAATATTCGTACAAACATTTGCCGGGTCAGCTTCCCGGTTTGGGTATTTTGGTTGGAAGGATGGTAGGACGCCAGCAGCCATTTCCCATCGGGCATTCGATATTTTGCGCCGTGCTGAAAAACATAGGCGGCTTTGCTTTTCAGCAATGTTCGTCGCTTCAGGAAGTTCAGGTAAGCATCAAAGCCAATCTTCCCCAGGGCGACAATAACTCTCAGCTTTTTCAGCCCATCCAACTCCCGCGCGAGATAAGGCGCGCAATTTTCTAGTTCAGAAGGCAAAGGCTTGTTTTGGGGCGGAGCACATCGCGCCGCGGCCGTAATGTATAGGTCCTTCAGCCGCAAGCCATCATTGCGGCTTATAGCGGTGGGCTGGCTGGCAAAGCCGGTTTCGTAGAGCACCGGATACATAAAATTTCCTGAGGCATCCCCCGTGAATGGACGCCCTGTTCGGTTTGAGCCATGCGCGCCCGGCGCAAGCCCGAGGACGAGCACGCGAGCCTGCGGGTCTCCAAAGCCGGGGACGGGCCTGCCCCAATATTCGCAATCGCGATAGGCGCGGCGCTTCTCCCGCGCAATCTTTTCGCGAAATTCTACTAGTCTGGGGCAGCGGACGCAGGAAATTACTTCGCGATTAAGCTGGACGAGCCATGCGGGAGTTTCTTCCATGTTGGACTTCTTGTGCAATATCCCAGCGCTCAACTCGATGGCGCAATGGTTTTAACTTTGATGGTTTTCGCCGGTACCCCCGCGACAACATGAAACGGTTCCACATCCTTGGAGGCCACCCCCATGGAACCGACGAGCCCGTGCTCTGCGATTTTCACTCCGCTCAACACGGTTGCATGATAGGTAATGCGCGCGCGTGGCCCGATTTCCGTTTTGTGGTTGGTGATGATCATTCCGTCATTCAGATCGTGCGAGTGAGTATAAACGTTGGCGTAATCGGAGATTGAGCTGCCCTGGTGAATAATCAGCTCGCCGCGATCGTCCAGCAGAACATATTTATGGATGGTGCAATTGTCTTCCACAGTGAGGTTGTAGCCGAAAGAGACTTCTACCCCATGAAATATCTTCACGTTCTGGCCGCAATGCTTGAAGATGTGCCGCGCCAGCATGGCCCTCATGCGAAAACCAAGCCAGTGGTTAAGTCCCAGCGGCGAACGGTCATACATCATCCAGAACCAGATCAGCGGCTTGCGCTCGCGGTATTTCGCCGCATCAATATCGCCGTAATATTCGGGTTCGAGCGTGGCGTTGCGCGGATCAAAGGAATGAGCGAGCGCCCGCGCCGCAAGGGAACTGTCTTGCCTGGGCGGGCCTGATTGCGCGCCCAAGTAGAGTTCATGCAGGTTCTCCCGGACTACGTCGCTGCGGTGGTCTGGATCGCGGTTCATGAATTCGCGGTCGAGTTGCTCAATCCAGTTTTGGAATGTTTTCTCCGCTTCCGGCGTCGGAGTCAAAGGGCGGTATTCGTATCGTGGCATAGTTGTGAAGGGTTCTGGACGAAACCATAGCATATCCTGCGCACCACGGTCGCACTGGGCAAAATCGGCGACCGCCGGGAGGCAGAAACAATGCGCCATTGCACGATTCACTACCTCGCCAGAAAAAATTAAAAAATTTGTTATATCTGCACAGGAAAAGAAGTTATAGTGATTTTGCTCACGATTCCCTGACGACTATTGCCTGATTGATGGTAAGAAAGAGTTCGACCATCCTGCAGGAAGAGTTGTATAGCCCGTCCGAAGACCGCTTGCGCGAAGAATTTGACGATTCGCGCGTGCTTGATCTGGACGCGCAAGAGGAATCGCCTTTTTTACGCGCGCAGAAGCGCGTCTCCGCCCGTAAAGGGGCCCTACCTAAAAAAACCGCAACGCGCCTGATGTGGGCTGCGGCCTTCTGCATTGTTCTGGTCTTGTGCGCGGTCGCTGCCGGCGCGCTCTATCATTACGGGGAACTTTCCTGGCGCTTTCGTGTGCAATCCAGCGATGATATTGAAATTTCAGGCCTGCATAATGTGACCCGCTCACAGGTCATGGACGTGATGGGCGGAGACATCGGCCGCAATATTTTCTTCGTTCCGCTTGCGCAGCGGAAACGCCAATTGGAGCAGATTCCCTGGGTCGCCTCGGCGAGCGTGATGCGGTTCGTGCCCAATCGCCTGCGCGTTGAAATCCACGAACGCGTCCCGGTGGCCTTTGCGCGCCTCGGGACCCGGATTCTGCTGGTGGATGCGAGCGGAACCCTGATGGAGCTTCCACCCAAGCATAAATATTCTTTTCCTGTGATTCTGGGCATGAACGTGGGAGAACCGCCTTCCACCCGCCAGGCGCGTATGAAGCTTTATGGAGAAGTGGTGGGACAGCTGGATTCGGAAGGGGCGCATTATTCCCAGGGCATCAGCGAAGTAGACCTTTCCGAGCCTGATGACATAAAAGTCATGGCGAGCAGTCCGGACGGCGAGGTGCTGGTGCATTTAGGCTCCGGCAATTATCTGGCGCGCTACAAAATTTACGTGACCCATATACAGGAATGGAGGCAGCGGTTCGACAAGCTGGAATCTGTGGATTTGCGGTATGACAATCAAATTATTGTCAATCCCGAGCTAAATGGAGTTGCGAAGACCGCTCCTGTATCTCCGGTGATGGCCCGCATGGCGGTTGCTGCGGGCGTTAAGCCGGCTGCGCTGGTTGTGCATCAATATCGCGCGGCGGCGCATCCGGCGGCAATTCATTCGTTTCAGAAACACGAAAGCGCTAAAGCGGTTTCCCGACCGGAGACAAGCGCTTCGGCGAGAAACCGGGTTGAGGCAGCATCCCGAAAGAAAAGTTCTCACCGGGGTCATGCCGGCAGAACAAAAACTGCTGCAAGGCCGAGGGCTGCTAGATCCACATCTAGTAAAGCCCGGGCTGCCAGACCTGTAAAGACCACGCCGAAAGGTGTTGTGAATGTGAGTTCGACAACGTCCGAGCATGTAGGGCGCGGGAAAAAGCCAAGTCCAGCGATCATGAAAGGGCAGGACACACACTAAGAATGGGAATGCCGCGAAGCAGTCTTCTTACCGCCGTGGATGTGGGCAGCGCAAAGATTTGCGTGCTGACGGCTGAAAATACCGAGACCGGTTTGCGCTATCGCGGTCACGGATTGGCGGAATCCCGTGGGATGCGCAAGGGTGTGATCGTGGACCTGGACAAGGCTGTTCATTCCATTCAAAAAGCCGTGGAGCGGGCCGAAGACGCTTGCGGCGCGCCTATCGAACGGGCAATTATTGGCGTTGCTGGGCCGCATGTGCGTGGCGTCAATACTCACGGGGGGCTTGCCTTCGGTTCGCGGTCCCGAGAAATCGCACGCGAAGAAATCCGCCTTGCCGTGGAGAAGGCAAAGGCCATTCCGCTCCCGTCGGACCGGGAGGTGCTCCATCTGCTGCCTAGGGAATTCATTCTGGATGACCAAAGCGGTATTCATGATCCGCTCGGCATGATGGCCACGCGCCTCGAGGTGCGCGTTCACATGGTTACCGCGGGATCGAGCGCGGCACAGAATGTGGTGACTGCCGTGAACCGTGCAGGGGTCCATGTGGACGATACGGTCTACGAACCACTGGCGTGCGCTGACTCTGTGTTGCGAGCCGACGAACGCGAACTCGGCATTTGCCTCGCCGATATGGGCGCGGGATCCACCAGCCTGATTGTCTTTTTGGATGGCTCCGTCATTCACACCGCAGTCATCCCCATCGGAGGCGACCATTTTACGAGCGACCTTTCCGTTGGCCTGTGCACGCCCGTTGCAGAAGCCGAAAAGATCAAAAAACTTTATGGCCATGTAAGTGTGACGATGATTCCTGAGGGCAATGAAATTGAAGTTCCCTCCGTCGGTGATCGTCCATCGCGGCTGCTGTCGCAACGCATGATTGCGGAAATACTGGAACCGAGGGCGCGCGAACTGTGTGAGCATGTGCGTGACAATCTTCGTCATGCAGGAGTTCTGGACGCGTGCGCCGCTGGTTTGGTCCTCACCGGAGGCGGCTCGCGGCTGCCCGGAATTGTGGACATCGCGGAATCTGTGGCCCGCAAGTCGGTGCGATTGTCCTGGCCGGCGCCATTATCAAAGATGCCGGCGATTTTAGCTGAACCGGAATATGCCACTGCATTAGGCATGATTTTTTATGGCCAGCGCGCCCGCAATGCCCGCGGCATGCAAGACGGAGGTTGGAGTTCGCGGCTGCGCTCCATGCTCGCGGGGAAGGGCGCATAGCTAGAAAGATGATTTGCGATTGAAGAATATTCTTCTTGAGGCGTTCTCAGAACGGAGATTAAGACCAGCAAGAGCAAGAAAATCCACTCATGGCGGCAAAGATGAAAAAGGAAAAGGAAACCGATATTCGCATTAGCTTTAATGAAGAGGCCCGCAATGACGCCAAGATCAAGGTCATCGGTGTGGGTGGAGGCGGCGGAAACGCTGTAAACCGCATGATTGATGCCGGCATGGAAGGCATCGAATTTATCGCCGCGAATACGGATTTGCAGGCGCTCCGGCTCTCGCACGCTCCCATCAAAATCCAGCTGGGTGTGAAGCTCACCAATGGATTGGGTGCGGGTGCGAACCCGGAAGTGGGACGCAAGGCGGCGCTGGAAGATTCGGACAAGATCATCGAGGCGCTTGAAGGTGCCGATATGGTGTTCGTCACCACCGGCCTGGGCGGTGGAACAGGGACGGGCGCTGCTCCGATCATTGCGTCGCTGGCCACGGAAATGGGCGCATTGACGGTGGCCGTCGTTACCAAGCCATTTGCGTTTGAAGGCAAACGCCGCATGCAGCAGGCGGAACGCGGAATTTCCGAACTGATGGATTCCGTAGATACAACGATCGTGATTCCCAACGAAAAGCTGCTTGCCGTTGCGCAAGACGCAGGTTTCTTCGAGTCATTCCGCGTGGCGGACGACATTCTCCGCCAGGGTGTGCAGGGTATCTCCGACATCATTACCATCCCTGGAATCATCAACCGCGATTTTGCCGACGTAAAAGCCATTATGGCAGGCATGGGTTATGCGGTGATGGGAGCAGCAACAGCCAGCGGCACACGCCGCACGGTGGAAGCGGCGCAGAAGGCCATTGCTTCTCCGTTGCTCGAAGCCGGGGCGATTGATGGCGCTCGCGGCATTCTCATCAACATTACCGGTTCTTCTTCTCTAAAACTGGCAGAGGTGCAGGAAGCCTGCTCGATTATTCAAAACGCGGCACATGAAGACGCCAACATCATTTTCGGCGCGGTGCTCGACGAAAAGATGAAGGACTCCATAAAAATCACGGTGATTGCCACCGGCTTCAAAGACAGCGAGTTTGGCCGGAAGCCGCGTGAAACCCACATGGGCTTTACCATCTCCCAGGAAGAGGAGGAGTTCGTCAGCGCCGCCTCCCGTCCGGGAGCAGAGCCGGAGCCGGAGTTTGCGCAGCCGCCAACTTCTCCGATAGTCATGGAACAATCCGCAGAACCGGTAGCAATGGCCGATCCTGTGCCATTCGATGGAATGCGCGAGGCAATGGCTGCGAGCTTCGAGAAAGAAGACCTGGAAGTGCCGGCTTTCTTGCGAAAACGCATGGAACTGTGAACTGAGTTTGATCCGCAATGCAGAAAGAGAGCGGGATTATTCCTGCTCTCTTATTTTTTGCATGTTGATTCTACGATTGCATAATTTCTGCTGTAACCGGGGCGTGTGGATGGTCACTTTATCGTGGTGCGCTGCTTGCGGAGCCCGCGCAGAATAATGGCCCCGCTGATCCCAAAGATTCCGATCGCTCCTAAGATAAGAACCTGGGTGATCGCCGGGTTGCAATGGAGCAACTCTGCTCCCAGAGCGCCTATGGCTGCCAAAAGTCCGGCAAGATTGAGCAGCATGGGCGGACGAACGGAATATCTCGTGTCGCGTTCCCGCAAACGCAATTCCAATAACAGGGCTACGAAACCGATGGCGGCCACCACCAGCACCGCTAATGGGCTAAAAAATGCGCTCCGGCTGGTGTAAAGAACAACAAGCGCCAGAAGTCCGCAAAGCAATCCGGCAGCAATTACGGTCCAGCGTCGCGCTTGATTCGTCGTTGGCATGGGCTGTCGTTTTTGACTTCCGCCCATTGTATTCAGATGAGAGCCACTATGCGAGCGGAATGATGGAGCCCCTGTAGATTGAGCAATCAGATTTAGGCGGGAAGCTTACGATGCGCTTTTAGTTTGGGTATTTGGTCCAATACGCGCTGTGCCACGTTCCATTTTGTCGTTTCAGGAACGTCAACAACTTCGTGCTCGCTAATGATAGTCACGGCATTGCGGAGCGAGTCGAAGCCAATGCCTTCGCGGGAGACATCGTTCACGACGACCGCATCGAGCGATTTGCTGACCAGCTTGTACCGGGCATTTTCCAGGGCATTTTCTGTTTCGGCTGCGAAGCCAATGAGAATTTGCGATTCCTTGCGGCGGCCAATTTCGGAAAGAATATCCGCCGTAGGTTCGAGTTCAATGGTTAGAGCGCCGGCGCGCTTGATTTTTTGTTGGGAGGCATTTTTGGGCTTGTAATCGGAAACAGCAGCCGTTTTAATGACCGTGGTCGCTTCCGGCAATAATGGGCGGACAGCCTCCCGCATCTGTTCGGCAGATTCGACCATCGTGACTTCCGCGCCAGCAGGCGGAGCTAATGCCACCGGGCCCGTAACCAGAAGTACGCGCGCTCCCCGGCGTAAAGCTGCCTCCGCCAGAGCATAGCCCATGCGGCCGCTGGACCGGTTCGTAAGGTACCGCACAGGGTCGATTTTTTCCCGCGTGGGCCCAGCCGTAATCAGGATGGTTTCTCCGCTCAGGTCTTGCCTAATGCCGAGCGCCTCTAATGTGGCCTCGACAATCGCATGGTTTTCCGCCAGGCGTCCCGCGCCCAACATGCCGCAGGCCAAATATCCTGCGCCCGGTTCCACGATATGAACACCGCGTTCGCGTAGGATTTGCAGGTTCTGCTGGGTGGCGGGATGTTCCCACATATTCACGTTCATCGCGGGCGCTATAATGACGGGCGCTTTCGTCGCCAAATAAAGTGTCGTCAGAAAATCGTTGGCGATTCCCCGCGCAAACTTTGCTATGACGTCGGCTGTCGCGGGCATGACCAGGAGAGCGTCAATAGACTGTGCGACGGAAATATGCTCGATAGCGGAATCTTGAATGGAAGAAGGATCAGCTGGTGCACCCGAAATCTCGCCTCCTGAATTTTCCGCCTTACTTTCAGGGAACAAGCCGGTAATCACTTTTTCGCCGGAAAGAGCTGCGAAGGTGAGCGGTTGTATAAACTCCCGGGCAGCGCGGGTCATCACAACTTGTACACGACTGCCGCGGTCCTGCAACAGACGGAGCACCTCAGCCGCTTTATAGGCCGCAATTCCGCCGCTTACGCCAAGGGCGATTTTCATAGAGTCGAGTCCCGGCTACACCTGCTCAGATGATGCACTATGCCGTCCCGATGCAGGCGCAGCGCATCAGCCTGCAATCGTGTTGCCTACCGGCGTGCCTGTGAGGTCAGTCTGGCGCTACCATGCCGTCGAGCGGTTCACCCGCAGCCTCAGCCGGCAAGCTACCTGCTGGCGGGATGATCCACTTCACCTTGCCGGCCCGGATTTCATCCTGCGCGATGCGGCAGGGCTTGCGGGAACTTGTTTCAATGACAGGAGGCGCTCCCCCTTGCAGTTGCCGGGCGCGCCGCGCCGCTACGAGGATGTACCGGTAATTACTGTCGAACCCATCCATTAAATTCATGGTGCTCTCCCTGCCCTTAATGTGCTTTCTGCGTGCCGGCGGAGCGGAACGAGTCTAAGATCGGTTTCACCCGCTCTTCAATGCTGCTCAAACGGCAGCATTCCGCTTTTTTTATCGTCTTCATCTCGGTCTCGCCTGGAGGTTTCCCCGAATGTTTTGCGCGTTCCGCCAATAGAACGGCTTTCAGGGACTCGACCGATTCTTCGAGCCGGTCATTCACTAAAATATATTCGTACTTGGAATAATTCTCAATCTCACGGGAGGCCGTGACCAGGCGGCGCTGGATGACCACTTCGGCGTCCAGTCCACGGCTGCGCAGCCGCCACTCCAGTTTCTGGCGGTCGGGGGGAAGAATGAAAATACTGACAGCTTGGGGCAGCTTCTGCTTGATCTGCGCCGCGCCTTGCACATCTATGTCCAGCAAAAGATCGTGTCCGTGCTCTTCCGCGCTCTGTAGAAAACAGCGCGCCGTGCCATAGTAATTTCCAAAGACCTCGGCATGTTCCAGAAATTCATCTTTTTGAATCATGCTCTCGAACTGGCTGCGCGAGACAAAAAAATATTCGCGCCCATTTTGCTCGCTGCCGCGCGGCGGGCGCGTCGTATAGGAAACGGAGAAATCGAGGCCGGAAACAATTTGGCGGACCTCATTCACCAGCGTTGATTTACCTGAGCCGGATGGGGCTGAAATGATGAACACGATCGTCATTCGAGGTTTTGCACCTGCTCGCGGGCTTTTTCAATTTCTGATTTGATGGCCAGGCCCTGCTCGGTTATTTTGAGCGCGTCGCCGGCAAGCCCTGAGGTTTTGGAAAGCAGGGTGTTGGCTTCGCGGTTCATCTCCTGCAGCAGAAAATCGAGCTTTTTGCCGACCTCTCCGCCTGCGTCGAGCGTCCGCAGGAAGTGTGCCACGTGAGCGTCCAAGCGGACCAACTCTTCCTGTATATCGCTGCGGTCAGCCAGGAGCGCGGCCTCCTGCAGAATGCGTTCGGGGGCAGCCTCTGCGCCGATCAGTTCCTGCATGCGGTTCTTTAATTTCTCAACATAACCGGAAACCACCGCATGACGGTGGCTTCGTACCGCGTGGCAGGCGCTGCTCACCCGTTCCATGCGGCCGCGCAGCTCTACCGCAGTGCTGTGCCCCTCCTCTTCCCGCATCTGGTTGAGTTTTGCGAGGAGCTCTTCCATGCGCGCAACCACTTCCGCATCGAGAGCGCCATTTGCGGAGGAAGAATTCGCATCAAGCGCGCCGGGAATCCGCAAGATCACATTGAGGTCCGGTTCGGCGGCTAGACTGAACTCCGCCGCTGCGCTGCGGAATGCCTGAATGTAGGCCGCTACCAACTCGCGGTTCAAGGCAACCGCATTTTCCGTGGAGCGTTCCAGATTTAACGTCAATTCCACATGCCCGCGTCCCATGCCATCCTTAAGCATGCGGCGCAGTTTCATCTCCAGCGCATCGCTCTCGCCCGGCATGCGGAAATGAAGGTCAAGAAAGCGGTGGTTGACCGACTTTACCGACAAGGTGAAGCCGGGCTGGCCGTCAACTTTGCCCTTTACCTGAGCGAAGCCCGTCATGGAGCGGATTGCCATATTTTCGTAACCTGTATCTTACCGGCGTGCGGGTGAGCGGCGCTGGCCGCGCACCAACCATTCTATTGGCCCTTGCTCTATTGGCCCTTGCCAATTTCTATTTGCGATTGCTCAAGGTCCATAAACTGCAAATTGTACAGGCGCTTGTAAGTGCCCAGCTTGCCCATTAATTCTTCGTGCGAACCAATGTCGCGGATGGCGCCGCTTTCCAGAACGACGATGCGGGAAGCCCGCCGCACAGTTGAGAGCCTGTGTGCGATTACCACAACAGTCCTTCCCGTAATAAGGTTCTGCAGCGCGGATTGCACCAGCGCTTCCGATTCACTATCAAGGGCAGAAGTCGCCTCATCGAGAATCAAAATAGGGGCATTTTTCAACAATGCCCGGGCGATGGCGATGCGCTGCCGTTCTCCGCCGGAGAGCCGCAACCCCCGCTCTCCAATAACAGTATCGTACCCGTCGGGGAATCCCTTGATGAAGTCATGCGCCAGGGCCGCGCGCGCGGCGGCTTCCACTTCCTTTTGGGAAACCGATGGCTGGCCATAGGCGATATTGTTACGCACCGTGTCATTGAAAAGCACGGTTTCCTGGGTAACGATTCCAATTTGGGAGCGCAAAGATGCCAAGGTAATGTCGCGCACATCATGCTCATCAATCAGCAGGCGGCCGGCGGTGACATCAAAAAAGCGGGGAATCAAATGCACCAGGGTGCTTTTCCCAGCCCCGCTCGAACCTACGACAGCCAATACTTCACCGGCTTGAATCTCAAGGTTGATATCGCTCAGAGTATCCCGCTCACTGCTTTCATTGCCATCCGTCCCCTTGTGATAGGAAAAGCAGACATGCTCAAAGCGAATGTTCCGGGCAAAGCGGGGCAGGTGGCGCGCGCCGGGTTTTTCCGCGACCCCGTCCTCCGCGTCCATAAACCGAAAAATTTCGCTGGATGCCCCAAGCGCTTGCTGAAAGCTATTATTGAACAGCGCGAACTTACGGACAGGATTATAGAGGCTGAAAACCGCGGCAATGAAAGCGCCAAAAGCTCCCAGTGTGAATTCATGATGGATAATTCGGTTGCGGCCCAGCAATAAAAGAAGCGCTATCGCGATCGCGCCAAATATATCCATAAGCGGGGAACTGGCTGCCGCCGCGGCCACCGAACGCAAGTTGGCGCGGAACAATCTTCGGGCCGCACCGCGGAAGCGCGCGATCTCCCATGATTCCATGCTGAACGCTTTTACAATCCTGTTGCCGGAAATGGTTTCCTGAAGAATGTTCTGAATTTCTGCCAGTTTGTCCTGCCCGGTGCGCGTGGTGTGCCGCACGCGCCGGCCGATGCGCACAGACGAGAAGATGATAAATGGGATGAACAGCAGCAACACCCACGCCAGTTGCTTGCCGAGTATGACTACGGCAGCAGCGGTGAAGATAAAAGTAAAGAACTGCTGCAAGAACTCCGAGAGAATGCTCGACATGGCGAACTGAACGCGCTCAATGTCATTGATGATGGTCGAGATTAGGCTCCCAGTGGTGTGCTTTTGAAAGAAAGCTGCCGACCGCCGCAACACAGAGTCATACAAGTCATTGCGCAGATCGGTAATCATGCCAAAGCCCGCATGGTTCACCAGGTACGTCCCGGCGTAATCGAATATCCCTTTCAAAACGGTGGAACCTACCAACGCCACTGCGACTACTGTCCATGCATTATGAAAATAGGAAGGTACGAACTGCTGGAGGTATACAACGTGGTTTGTGTTAGGAATCGTGAAAAGCTGGATTTGGTCGGAGCCGGAATTCGGGTTTAGCACACGATCGAAAATCGGCTTCACCAGAATCAGCCGGAATGCTTCGAGAAAGCCAACCGCAGCAAGAAGAATGATCCCGCTAAGAAGTTGGGCCAAAAACGGAAGCACATATCTGATGATGCGGAGGACGGGCCGCATTACCGGCTCCCGGAGATTCGCAATGTGGGATTTTGTGGATTATTAACCATCTGCCCGGCACGAGCGGTATTGGAAGACTGGCGCAAGCTCATTCATTTTACTTTAGTTTTCAAGCTGGCGGGCTTGGCTTGCATGGGAACTCCCAAACTCTGCCTGCATGTCCGTTATTTCGGGCTGTCCCGGTGGACGACCTTTACCTGATATCCAGCCTCTTTCAACCGTTTGCTCACATCCTCGGCAATCATTACAGAGCGATGCTGGCCACCCGTGCAGCCAAACGCAATCGTCAGGTAGCTTTTGCCCTCGTGAATGTAGTGGGGCATCAGGTAAATAAGCAAATCGGAAATGCGCTGAATGAATTCCCGTGTCTGCGGGAATGACCGGATATATTTGGCGACCTTGGCATCGCGCCCGGTCAAAGGCCGGAATTCGGGAACAAAGTGCGGGTTCGGCAGAAATCGAACATCGAACAGCAAGTCCGCATCTTCCGGGACCCCGTGGCGGAAGCCAAAGCTCACGCAGGAAACCAGCATGCTTTTGGCAGATTCCTGCCGCGAGAACCGCTCCGTGACGTTGGCCCGCAGTTCATGCACATTAAACTTCGAAGTATCAATAACGATGTCCGCCAGGGCGCGGATGCTTTTAAGGTGCTTTCGCTCCGCCGCCAACGATGACTTAACGGAGGTATGGACGCCCAGAGGATGAGGACGGCGGGTCTCGCTGTACCGCCGCTGCAAAACAGCATCCGACGCTTCCAGGAACAACACCTTGGTCGGCAACATGCGGCGGACAGATTGCACAATGGCGGGCAGGTCATCCAATTGCGCGCCTTCCCGCACGTCAACCACAAGCGCCGTCTTTTCAATTTCGGAGGATTGACCGATTAGTTCCGCGAAGCGCGGAATCAGCCCGACCGGCAAGTTATCTACGCAGTAATACCCAAGATCCTCAAATGCTTTTAGAACCGAAGCTTTGCCCGATCCGCTCATGCCGGTGATGATGACCAGCTCACCATTGCGCCGGTGGTCTGTGGAGGGGCCTTTTCGGCGGCTGGTTGGTTTATGGGGTGGTCTGCCGGGCTTCATGTGGCCTGATCTTAACAGGCACTGATCTTAACAGGAGGTTTATTCATCTGCCAGAACCCTAGGTTCGACGCTTGTTGTACTGCTGTGCTCAAAAATAAGGGGGAATACAGCTATTCTGCCGGGTTGATCTTCCTTTATTTCCGGGATGTTACAGGATGCACCGGATGGAGAGCCGCCACTCTGGCCCGTAGTCTTAAAGAGCCCGGAGAGAAGATGGCCTGGACACTTTTTGTCACACTGCTGATTCTTTGGTTGCTGGGATTCAGCTTTCACATCGCAGGCGCCTTTGTTCACCTGCTCTTGGTACTCGCTATCGCTGTTTTTTTGGTGAATGTATTCACGAAACACCGCAATCCGGTGTAAGGAGAAGAAATGAAGTCACTCATTCGTCAAGCTGCTTTGTTTTTCTGTTTGGCTGCGTTTGCCGGCGTAGGTCTTGCGCAGTCCTCCACTGACCAGAACAATGCACCGGACCAGAACAATTCAGCCATGCGAAGCGATTCCCATAGCGCAAAGCATGACATGAAAAAAGCCGGGCATTCCACAAAAAATGCCGCCAAGGAGACAGGGAGCGCGGCGAAAAAGACTACTAAAAAAGGAGTTCACGCAACCAGGAAGGGCGTGAGCAAAGGCGCGCAAAAAACTTCCGAGGGCGCAAAGAAGGTGCAAAAGAAAACAGAGCCGTCGGATGATTCCATGCAGAAGTAAAATTCCGCGCCTGCAATCGTGATTGGGAAAATGCCGGAGCTGTTACGGCGGCGGCGAACCTAAGTATTTTTGCAGGAAAGCCAATGCGCGAACCCCGGCATCCCGCCAGACCTCACCGCTGAAGCCGTGGCCCGCTTCGGGATAGATGTGCATTTCGTGCGGAACGTTCTTCTTTTCGAGAAGCTGTTTTAGATCGTATGCCTCCTGCACCGGGACAATATTGTCTTTCTCGCCGTGCAGGATGAGTACGGGGCACAGGCGGCGCATAAAAAAACGGGCTTCGCGGGGAAAGCCTCCGAAGAACTCCACTACGGTTTTAATCCGGCTGTCATAGGCGGCAAATGCCAATGAAAGATAGGCTCCCAGTGAAAACCCAAGAAGGCCGATGCGTGCGGGATCGGTTTGCGGCTGCTTTTCTACATAGTTGACCGCATCCCACAAGGTTTTGAGCCAGGCCGGGGCATGACGTAGAAGAGTTGCCTTGTCGGTAACACGTTCAGTATCGGTTCGATCGAAGTAATGCAGAATGTAAACTGCAAAGCCGTGCGAGGCCAGCTGTGCCGCAGGTTCGGCCATGCCAGCATGGTCTCCACCAGAACCATACAGGGCTATCACGGAAGGGTACCGTTGGCCTTCCATCGTCATCTGCGGCAGAAAACATTCCAGGCGGATTTCTTTCCCACCGCTTTCAAAGGTCGTCTGCAGGTTAGAGACGGAATACAAGCCGAATCACTTTCAGCCGGCGACTGCCGCGCCAGCTAAATTCTGCAATGTTTCCCCGTAGGGTGCGCGCGCAATGCCGCGCTCAGTGATGATGGCAGAGACGTATTTTGCCGGCGTCACATCGAACGCGGGATTTTCAATCTCCACGCCATCCGGCGTCATCTGTTTCCCCGCAATGTGAGTTACTTCGCGCGAGTTTCTTTGCTCGATGGGGATTCCGCTGCCGTCAGTGGTCTCAAGGTCAATCGTGGAAAACGGCGCGGCAACATAAAAAGGGATGCCATGTTCCTTTGCGAGCACGGCGACGGTATATGTGCCAATTTTGTTGGCAACATCTCCATTAGCGGCGATCCGGTCGGCACCCACCACTATCGCGCCAATTTTGCCCTGCTTCATCATGGCGCCCGCCATGTTGTCAGAGATGACAGTAGTCGGAATTCCATCTTTGACCAGCTCCCAGGCGGTCAGGCGTGAGCCCTGCAGAAATGGACGCGTCTCATCGGCGAATACATGAATCTTTTTGCCTTGTTCCACCGCAGCGCGAATCACTCCCAGCGCCGTGCCGTAGCCGCAGGTTGCCAGCCCGCCCGCATTGCAGTGGGTAAGAACTCCGCCGTTTGCCGGCATCAGCGCCGCGCCATGACGGCCCATAGCCTGATTTGCGGCGATATCCTCAGCGTGCATGCGCTTGGCCTCTTCAATGAGCGACTGTTTGATTTGCTGCAATGGGCGCAGCCGCAAATTTTCGAATTTGTCCTTCATCCGCCGGATTGCCCAAAACAAATTCACCGCGGTCGGACGGGTTTTGCCGATGAGATCGCAAATGTTATCGAGATCGCGCTTGAGGTCGCCGGCCGTTTCCGCATTGGAATTCTTAACGCCGAGGGCGATGCCCATGGCGGCGGAAACGCCAATTGCCGGCGCTCCGCGGACGACCATATTGCGGATGACATCGGCCACTTGCTCGTGTGTCTTGCAGGTTACGTAAACTTCTTCAGTAGGCAGCTTGGTCTGATCAATAAAACGTACGCCAGAATCGGTCCATTCAACAGTTTGGATCATAGTGAATTCAATATTACGCGAAAGATTGGCTTAGTGAATGTTCGGGAAACCGCACTGCGGGAATGATTTGCCGAAGATGGCGCTACCGCCAATCGTCTTTTACTGCCGCGGGTTCCATCATCATGGCTTCAAAGCCGGTGTGCTTGCGCAGCAGAATTTCTCCAAAGAGGCGGTCCTGGCGGAGCTGGATGGCCTGCAAACGCACCAGCTCGAGCAACGCCAGAAACATGCAGATCAATGCCTGCCGCGATTCCACGTTTCGCAAAAGATGCTTCAACCGCAGGGGACGGTCCTCCAATGACAAACGCCGCCGCAAATATTCAATCATTTGTGCCACGGTCACGGTCTCTTCATTCACCTGGATCAGCGGCCGCGAGCGCACCCGGTCAAGAATTTGTTGAAAAGTCTTGACCAGATCAATGACATCGGCGGCAAGCTCAGGTTCCGCGCCTTCGTCGTTGATGAATTCCTTAAGCGCGGGATTGGTCAGCACCGCGTCTTCAATCTGCTGTTTTTGGAGCAACATCTGTGCGGCCGATTTGAATTTCTCGTGCTCCAGCAGCCGGTTCACAAGCTCCGACCGTGGGTCTTCTTCCGTGCCCGCAGGCGCCAGCGGATCACGCGGCAGCAGCATCTTCGATTTGATGTGAATGAGCACGGCTGCCATGTATATGAAGTCTGCCGCTACGTTGACGTCCAACTCGCGCAGTTTTTCCACATAGCCCAGATATTGCGCCGTGATATTTGCAATGGGAATATCGTAAATATCGATGTCCTGCTTGCGGATCAGGTCCAGCAGCAGGTCCAGCGGGCCTTCATAAACATCGCCAACGCTTACCGCGAAGGGGAAATCGCTCTGTTTTTTGTTGCCGTTTTTTGCGGCAGGCGGAGTTGCCGGAAGAGTTTCGGGCTGCTCTGCGGAGCTTGTGGTATGTAAATCTTCCGTCATGAGTCAAAATCCAGAATCTAGAATTAAACCAACAAGCTCCGCTAGCTCTGTATAGCCTGGTTGGTTTTGGAAGGCTCGTAGTTGGCGGACATGCCCATGGCCTCGCGCACTTCATTCATGGTTCCTTCCGCCACTTTGCGTGCCTTCGCCGAACCTGCTTCCAGAATATCCCATGCCAGGCGCGGATTTTCCTCATACCTTTTGCGCCGTTCCTGCATAGGGTTGAGGATTTCTACCAGATGATCGGCTGCCCAGCCTTTGCATTCGATGCAGCCGATTCCCGCCGACCGGCAGCCCACGTCCACTTTAGTAATCGTCTCGCGGTCACTGAACACCTTATGCAGATCGCCCACGGGACACACATCCGGATTCCCGGGATCGCTGCGCCGTACCCGCGCCGGATCGGTCACCATGGTCTTGAGCTTCTGACGGACGACCGATTCGGGATCGGTAAGGAGAATTGTATTGCCGTACGACTTCGACATCTTGCGGCCGTCGGTGCCCGGCAGCTTAGCGGCGGGAGTGAGCAAAGGCTGCGGCTCGGGAAAAACCGGCATCCCTTTGCGCTGATAAAACATATTGAAGCGCCGCGCGATTTCCCGCGTCAGCTCGACGTGCGGCACCTGGTCCTCGCCAACAGGAACGAAGTCTCCCTGATAGATGAGAATGTCGGCGGATTGCAGGACCGGGTAACCGAGAAATCCGTAAGTGCCCAGGTCTTTTTCCGTAATGTTTTCGCGCTGCTCTTTATATGTGGGCACACGCTCGAGCCAGCCCAGCGGCGTGATCATGGAAAACAGCAGATGCAGCTCGGCATGCTGCGGAACATGCGATTGGATGAACATGGTGCAGCGTTCGGGGTCAAGCCCGGCGGCCAGCCAGTCGAGCAACACTTCGACAGAATTTTCCTTTACGCGCGAGGTATCGGCATAGTCGGTGGTCAGCGCGTGCCAGTCGGCAACGAAGAAAAAACATTCGTACTGGTCCTGCATGCGCACCCAGTTATCGAGCGCGCCGACGAAATTTCCCAGGTGCAATTTTCCTGTGGAACGCATGCCGCTCAGCACGCGCTTGCGGTTATTGGAACGAGGAGGCATCAGACTCTCAAAAGAATGGAATCAAAAAATCCTAACACCGGAAAAATCAGCCGGCCCAGAAGATTGCCTCCTAAATATACCAGCGCCAGCAGAGCAATCCAGCCCACCATATCGTAGGTCCGGCGGGCCGATTCCGGCAAGAAATGCCGCAGCACATGACTGCCATCAAGCGGCGGTACCGGGATGAGATTAAATACCGCAAGCACCACGTTGATGATCAGCATTTCATAAACAAAAAAACAGACCGGCACAAGAAATGACGATGACTGCACGGGGACCATCCCGGACGGCAGGCCGGAAACTATCGCGGCGCCCATTGGCGATGCAAATTTGATTGCGATCAGTATGACCAACGAGCAGCCCGCCACAAAAAAATTGCTGATGGGGCCGATAACGGAAGTCAAAATGTCGTCCAGCACCGGGTTCTTAAAATTACGCGGATCTACCGGAGTTGGCTTGGCCCAGCCGAGCACGGGAAAGTGCGCCAGCACGGAAACCAGCGGCAAAATGATCGTCCCAAACAGGTCAATGTGCTTGATGGGGTTGAGCGTGATCCTGCCCAACATGCGGGCGGTTGGGTCTCCGCAGCGGTTCGCCATCCAGGCGTGCGCCGACTCATGCTGGCTGATCGCGAACAGAAACGCAATCACCTCAAAGACAATGCCAACATGCTCCAGGGTCATAAAGGAGGGTTAGTTGATACTAACATGCGGAAGATGCGCGGCCGGGTTGAGGCGGCCGGCATTTCAGCCCTATTATTTTCTTACCGATTTTCCCGTCAGCATGAAAGATTTCACCACAATGTCGTTGGGCTGCGCGCCTACAGGGATCATCGTAAGCAGGGAATATTCGGAGCGCTCGAATTTTTTTGGTTTTCTCTTTTGAACTACGGTCACGTCTCCCGATTGCGAGTCAACCACCAGAAGATAATTTTGGTTCTGTGAGAGCGCCAGGGCGTCTGGGCCGCTCCCTACCTGAATGTTCGCAACAATCTGCCCATAATCAATGTCGTAGACGGCAATCGTGTTCGAGCCGAAATTACTGATGTATAGGCGCGAATTATCGGCGCTGACCAGCGCCCGCGCCGGATGCGTTCCCACCAGATTGCTGCTGGCAACTTCATTGGTCGTGGTTTCGATAATCGAAAAACTGTCGGAATCGAAGTTGCACGCGATCATCTCGCCGCCGTCCGGTTTCAGCGCGAGGTCCACGGGAGTTTTTCCTACATCGAGCAGAGCC
>JAICKN010000024.1 GCA_025927855.1 Terriglobales bacterium | reverse complement strand
TGAGAGATCGCGTAACAACCAGTGCAAATGCGCATAGTCAGAACGCGAGGTAGTAATGACGGCAATGGTCCGTTTCACGAAATTCAGCCTGTGCAGGATGCAAAAAAGATTCTACATGGCTGAATGAAGGGGATGAAAAAAGGGGGCCATGATCGGCATGGCCCAAATTGCGCGTTAGATGCATTAGAAAAGAAACGCTACTTTCTGGCTGTTTCCTTGGGGGCGATACTTTTAGCTTCCTTCAGGTGGCTTTCCAGCGTGGGCAAGGTCTCGCTTGCAAACTGCCGTATCTTGGGGTTGCTGGCAGTTTTACTGGCCTCGCGGAACTCGGAAACATCCTTAGTGTGGTCCTTCACCATGAGCTTCATGTAGGCGTCGTCAAATTGCATGCCGGAGAGTTTGGAAAGGCGCTGTATCTCCGCTTTTTGAGCTGCGCTGGGCGATTGCGGCAACGTTACGTGCTCCTCGCCTGCTACCTGCTTCAATTGATCGTTGGCTTTCGTATGGTCGTTGACCATGCGCTCGCCGAATTGCTTTACGGCGCTGCTGCTGGCTTTTTGCTGGGCGAGTTGGCCGAGCTGCACTTCGGCTTCTCCGCCTTCGGCGGCCTTCTTGAGGAATTCGCGTTCGGAGTGAGTGATGTGGGTTCCGCCCATCTTCGATTGGGGTTGAGCTTGTGTTTGGGTGTCATTGGCGCTGCTTCCAGAAGAAGGTGAATTGTACTGGGCCAGAGCGGCTATCGAGCAGAACGAAAGCACAGCAAGGCTCAATGCCGGTACTAACAAATATTTTTTTATGTGCATGACCAAACTCCTCTCTGTGGTTGGCGACTCTAGGATGCGAACGGGTCCTCCAAGGTGTGTAGAAGCAGACGCGGAGCGCGGAGGAGAGACAAACAAAATCCAGTGCTGGCACGGGGTCGCAGTGGCCGCCATGCACAGAGTCATCATCTAAGAACGTCATGAATTCGAAAATGAGTCACGCCACTATTTTTATCGTAGGGACCGCAATTGCGTTTACCCTCACCGCCTGCGGTGGGCATCATTACAAGCTGAACCCCAGCATGAGCGTTCCCGCGGCTACCGGCACTGTAGATGTAGGGCACGATCAGAACGGAAATACCACGATTGACCTTAAAGTACGCCATCTGGCCAAGCCCGATAGCCTGACACCGCCTAAGGTTGTCTACGTGGTCTGGATCGAACGCTCCGGGCAGGCAGCTGAAAATCAAGGTGCGCTGCAGCTCAACGATAATCTTGAAGGAGAGTTCAAGACCACACTGCCTTACAAAAGGTTTGAGATATTTGTTACGGCGGAAGACAATCCGCACGCCACTGGTCCTTCGGGCCAAGAGGTACTACGGCAACAAGTCACGCCGTGAACAGTTGCTTGAGAATGACCGGCACACGAGCAGGTGAATAGCCGGAACGGGCTTAATCCACATGCTGGTCAATTTGCGTTCCGGTTTTTCCCCGGGCGGTACCGTTTCGGCAGCGATCGGAACGGTTACTGTTAATAGTCACTAAAGTGACCTTGTACGGCTTACCAGAAGGTTCCAAACTAGGGTGGGGCGAAAACGGTTACGCGCAGGGTTTGGGGCCAGGTTTTCTCCTGTTTCATAAACAAATTTATCGCTTATCGCGCCATTTTCCGGACATGAGTACATCGAATACAGCTATTGACACTGCGGATTGGACCCATCTTCTGAATGACCCTGAGTTGGTAAGTCATTTAGGCGAGTTATTGCGGACGTACCGCGAAGCTCCGGCGGAAACCCGCGAGCAGGCGCTGCTCGACACCATGCGCAAAATTAAGCGGGGAGATACGCCCAGTGGGCTCCGGACAGGAAAAGAAAACGTCCCGGTGCCCGCGCCGGGAGCGCCTCCGGCGGAAGCTCCGCCCTTCGAGCCAGATATTTTTACGCCTTCCTGGGGGCAGGACCGGCGGCGTTATCCGCGCATGAAATGCTTTGTTGCCGTGGAACTCAGCTCTTCTCCCGACAAGCCTTCGATATGGGGAAACCTGGCAAACACCAGCATGGGCGGAGCGTTTGTAGAGACTGCGACTCCGGTGCCGCCAGGAGCAGACGTGGAAATTGGCTTGTGGTTGGCGACAGGGAAGATTTGGGTGAAGGGCATTGTTTTAAGTGGCGTGGTCACTTTAAGCACGCCGCAGATCGGGGTACGCATCCGGTTCGCGGAGATGCACTCCCCGGAGCGCGAGACGCTGCGTCAATTCCTGAAATATATTGAGAGCCAAACCAAAGGCGCCAGCCAGGAGTATGGATACCTGGCGCAGATGAAGCGCTGAGCTTTTGCTTTAAATTTCGGCAAGTTTCCTTCTATTACATAGAATTAATCATTGGATTGTTCTTCTGTGCTTTTCCTTTGCTTATCTCTTTACCTATAAAACAATTGAAGGCGGCGACCTGCGCGCAGCAACGGAACTTGATAAACTAGAAAGTTGAGCGGACGCTCCAGTCCGGGTTTGTGCTACCTGCAATTATTTCGGAATCCGACTTTTTGAGGAGAGCTATTCAATGGCGGTTGGCGAGCAAACAGTATTAAACGGCAGGGAACTAGATACATTAAGCATCAACACCATCCGTACGTTGGCGATGGACGCGGTGCAGAAGGCAAATTCCGGGCATCCGGGCGCACCTATGGCGCTGGCACCGGTCGCGTACACGCTTTGGCAGCAATTTCTCCGCTATGACCCTGCCGATCCGCTGTGGATGAACCGCGACCGCTTTGTTCTTTCCAATGGACATGCTTCAATGCTGCTTTACGCCATGCTGCACCTGACGGGCGTGAAGGCAGCGGGCAAAGAATACGGGCGGGAGAGCGGGCCGGCGGTTTCTCTCGAGGATATCAAGAGCTTTCGCCAGATCAGCAGCAATACTCCCGGCCATCCCGAATACCGTATGACCTCCGGCGTAGAAACGACGACCGGCCCGCTTGGGCAGGGAGTGGGCAATAGCGTCGGCATGGCAATTGCCGGAAAATGGCTGGCGGAGAATTTCAACCGCCCCGGCTTTGAAGTGTTCAGCTATAACGTCTACGCGTTTTGTGGCGACGGCGATTTGATGGAAGGCGTTGCCAGCGAGGCTGCTTCGCTTGCGGGCCATTTGAAGCTGCCGAATCTTTGCTGGGTGTATGACAACAACCGCATCACGCTCGATGGGCCAGCGGATTGGACGTTCACTGAAGATGTGAAGGAACGCTTCCGTGCCTATGGATGGAATGTGACGCAGGTGACCGACGCCAACGATTTGGACGATCTCGGCAAAGCATACAACAATTTCCTGAACACCAATGACCGGCCCACACTCATCGTTGTTAATAGCCACATCGGGTACGGTTCTCCTAATAAGCAAGACACACACACCGCACATGGCGAAGCGCTGGGCGAAGATGAGATCCGGCTGACGAAAAAATTTTATGGGTGGCCGGAAGATGCGCATTTTCTGGTCCCAGCCGGTGTGTATCAGCACTTTCAGGAAGGAATCGGCAAACGTGGCCAGAAGCTCAGCCAAAAATGGAAGGAGATGTTCAGGGGCTATGGCAACGATTATCCCGAATTGGCCAAGCGGCTTGACCTTATGCGGAAGCACGAATTGCCGGATGGCTGGGACAAAAATCTACCCTCATTCCCGGCAGATGCAAAGGGTGTGGCAACGCGCGAGAGTTCCGGAAAAGTTCTGAACGTAATTGCCGAGCAGGTGCCGTGGGTGATTGGTGGATCCGCCGATTTAGATACTTCCACAAAAACCAAGCTCAAGTTTGAAGGAGCAGGCGAGTTTCAGGTCAACCACTACCAGGGCCGGAATGTTCACTTTGGCGTGCGTGAACATGCCATGGCGGCGGCGGTCAATGGAATGGCGCTCTGTTATGTGCGGCCCTTTGGGGCAACGTTTTTTAATTTCAGCGATTACATGAAGCCTTCCATCCGCCTCGCGGCCATCATGGAACTGCCGTGTATCTTCATCTACACTCACGACTCTATTGGTGTAGGGGAGGATGGGCCGACGCACCAGCCAATAGAACAGCTGGCGGCGTTGCGGGCGATTCCCGGCATGGTTGTGCTGCGTCCGGGCGATGCGAATGAAGTGGTGGAATCGTGGAAGGTCATCATGCAGCTGAAGCACCAGCCGGTGGCGCTGGTCCTGACCCGCCAGGCTGTGCCCACATTCGACCGCACAAAATATGCTGCGGCTTCGGGTGTGGCGCGAGGCGCATACATTCTGGCGGACGCGCCGGATGGCAAACCCGAAGTCATCCTCATGGGCACGGGAAGCGAAGTCTCCTTGTGCGTTGGCGCTTATGAGCAACTCAAATCAGAAGGAGTCAAGGCGCGGGTTGTGAGTATGCCCTCGTGGGACATTTTTGAGCGGCAGGACGAAGCTTACCGCCACAAGGTCCTTCCCCCGCAAATAAAGGCGCGGGTGGCGGTAGAGCAGGCTTCGACCTTCGGCTGGGCGCAGTACGTGGGCATGGACGGGAAAATTATCGGCATGCACACTTTTGGGGCCTCCGCTCCGCTTAAGGAGTTGCTGAAAAAATTTGGATTCACTGACGCGAACATTGTGCAGGCTGCGAAGGAAGCGATCGCGCAGGCAAAATCGTCATCATAGGAGAAAATATGCAACCGACTGGAATTCTTGAAAACGCGAAGGCGACCAATCCCTTAAAAGACCTTTTGAAATTTGGCCAGTCGGTGTGGCTGGACTACATCCGCCGCGACCTGATTACGAGCGGCGAGCTTAAACGCCTGATCGAAGAAGACGGCCTACGCGGGATGACATCGAACCCCGCCATCTTTGAAAAAGCAATTGCGGGCAGCACGCTGTATTCCGACATTCTCAAATCGCTCGAATCGAAGCCCGGACTGGATACGAAGGGCCGCTTTGAGGCCATCGCTATCCGCGACATTCAAGATGCTGCCGATATTTTGCGCCCAGTGTATGACAGCTCGCACGCGCACGATGGCTATGTGAGCCTGGAAGTCTCTCCCTACCTGGCCCGCGACACGCAGGGAACGATGGCGGAGGCGCGCCGCTTGTGGAAGGCGGTTTCGCGGCCCAACGTGATGATCAAGGTGCCGGGAACGAAGGAAGGCATTCCCGCATTTCAGCAGTTGATCGGCGAAGGGATCAATATCAATGTTACGCTGCTGTTCTCGCGCAAAGTCTATGAGCAGGTTGCGGAAGCCTATATTGCCGGTGTTGAAAAGTTGCAGGCTTCAGGCGGCGGCGATATCACGAAAATTGCGAGCGTTGCCAGCTTCTTCATCAGCCGTATTGATAATTCGGTAGATGCAATTATCGCTACGCGCCTGAAGGATGTTAAGAATGAGGGAGAAGCCGCCGAATTAAAGGGCCTGCTTGGGAAGGTTGCGATTGCCAATGGGAAGCAGGCATACCAGTCTTACTTGCGGATTTTTGGCAGCGACCGCTGGAAGAAACTTGCCGCCAAAGGCGCGCAGCCGCAGCGCGTTTTGTGGGCCAGCACCAGCACGAAGAATCCCGCTTACAGCGATGTGATGTATGTGGATGACCTGATTGGCCCGGACACGGTCAACACGATCCCGCCGGCGACGCTGGACGCCTTCCGCGACCATGGCAAAGCCGCCGAAACGCTCACCAAAGACATCCCTGCCGCCGACCAGACCATGAAGAACCTGGCGAAAGTGGGAATCTCCATTGATGAAGTCACTGACAAACTAACCGAAGATGGCGTCCGCTTATTTGAGGAAGCTTTCGACAAACTGCTGCAAGCGATAGAGAAGACCTCGAAATCGCAAACCAAATAGTCACAAATGGACGGCCAAAATGGACGGGCAATCATACAAGCTCCCGGATTCGTTGGCGGCTGCTGTCAAACAACAAATCGAGGACTGGCGAGCTTCCGATAAAGTACGTCGCCTGTGGCAGCGCGACGCTTCGTTGTGGACGAACAGCGATGAAGCAAGCTGGCTGGGGTGGCTGGATGTTGTTGCGCAGCAGCAAGCCAACCTGCAGGATCTGCAAAAATTCAGCCAGGAAATAAAAAAAGAAAACTTCACCAGCGTCCTTCTACTGGGCATGGGCGGCTCCAGCCTTTGCCCCGAAGTTCTGTCCAAAACTTTCGGCCCCATACCCGGATTCCCTGAATTGCATGTGCTCGACTCCACTGACCCTGCACAGGTAAAAGCAACCGGGCAAAAAGTTGATCTCGCAAAGACGCTGTTCATTGTTTCCAGCAAGTCTGGGACAACGCTCGAGCCCAATATCTTTAAGCAATACTTCTTCGAGAAGGTACAGCAGGCGATTGGCGCGGAGAAGGCGGGCAGCCGTTTTGTTGCGGTTACGGATCCGGGGTCGAAGATGGAAAAGGTCGCCCAGAGCGACCATTTTCGCGGGGTGTTTCACGGTGTGCCCAGCATTGGCGGACGGTACTCGGCGCTCTCGGATTTTGGGATTGTTCCCGCCGCAGCCATGGGCCTGGACTTGGCGAAGTTTCTTGCCCGCACAAAAGAGATGGTGGAGGCCTGCGGCGCGGCCGTTCCTGTAGAACAAAATCCCGGCGCAATGTTAGGAATTGTTCTCGGCTCCTGCGCCGTAAATGGCCGGGACAAAGTCACTATCATCACATCGCCGGGAATATACGACCTGGGCGCGTGGCTGGAGCAGTTGCTGGCTGAATCCACCGGAAAACAAGGCAAAGGAATTATTCCTGTAGACCGCGAGGCATTGAGCGCTCCAGAGGTTTATGGAAAGGACCGAGTGTTCGCTTATCTGCGGCTGGAATCCGGCCCGGACGCGCAGCAGGATGCGAAAGTTTCCGCGCTGGAAAAAGCCGGACAACCGGTGGTGCGAATATCTCTCCGTGATACCTACGACTTGGGTCAGGAATTCTTCCGCTGGGAGATTGCAACAGCTGTGGCTGGATCCATCATCGGCATTAATGCGTTCAATCAGCCGGACGTGGAGGCCAGCAAAGTGGCCACGCGCAACCTGACCTCCGAATATGAGAAGACCGGTTCGCTGCCTGCCGAAAAACCGGTGCTGGAAGAAGACGGCATTAAGCTTTTTACCGACGGCAAGAACGCCGAAGCCTTAGCAAAAGTTGCGGGCAATCATAAATCGCTGGCCGGCTATTTGCGCGCGCATCTGGACCGCTTGCATGCGGGCGATTATTTTGCGTTGCTCGCCTATATTGAAATGAATGCAGAGCACGAGCAGCTCTTGCAGAAGTTGCGCGATACGGTGCTCCATAAAAAACATGTAGCCACCTGCCTGGGATTCGGGCCAAGGTTTTTGCATTCCACGGGTCAAGCGTATAAGGGCGGACCGAATTCCGGAGTTTTCCTGCAAGTTACTTGCGACGATTCCATTGAGCTTCCGGTTCCGGAGCAAAAGTACACGTTCGGCGTGGTCAAAGCTGCGCAAGCGCGAGGCGATTTCCAGGTCCTGACGGAGCGTGGACGGCGCGCCTTGCGGGTGCATCTAAGCCGGGACTTGAAAGGCGCGCTAGAGCGGCTGGCCGGTATTTTTCATCAGGCGCTGGCGTGATTCAGGAAGCCGCGTCATCACAAACGCAGTAATCAGGCATAGTCAGGAGCGAGTATGCGGCTGGGCATGGTAGGGCTGGGCAGGATGGGCGCGAACATGACGCGCCGGCTGATGCAGGGCGGCCACGAAGTAGTTGTGACCGACCTGAGCGCGGAAAATGTAAAGGAGATCGCAGGCGAAGGCGCGGTGGCTTCCGCCTCGTTGGACGATTTCACCGCGAAGCTTGGAAAGCCGCGGATTGCATGGCTGATGGTTCCCGCGGGAGACCCCACGGAACAAACCGTTCTTGCACTCTCGCAGCGCATGGAAAAAGGAGACATCCTGATTGATGGCGGCAACTCCTATTTCAAAGATGATGTTCGCCGCTCCAAGCTGCTGCGCGACAAAGGCATTCATTATGTAGATATAGGAACCAGTGGAGGCGTGTGGGGGCTGGAGCGCGGCTATTGCATGATGATCGGCGGCCCGAAAGAAGTGGTGCAGCAACTTGATCCCATCTTCAAAACGCTCGCGCCAGGCCGCGGCGATATTCCCCGCACTCCGGGAAGAGAGAAGCTGTCCGGGACTTCTGAAGAGGGATATGTTTACTGCGGGCCTTCGGGCGCAGGGCACTTTGTGAAGATGGTGCATAACGGAATTGAGTACGGGATGATGCAGGCCTATGCCGAAGGCTTTGACATCTTCCGCAACGCCGCCAGTAAAGAGCTCCCGGAAGACATCCGTTACGACCTGAACCTGCCGGATATTGCGGAAGTGTGGCGGCGGGGCAGCGTTGTAAGTTCATGGCTGCTGGATTTGACGGCAATGGCGTTGGCGGAGAACCCCACCCTTTCCGAATACACCGGCTACGTGCAGGATTCCGGCGAAGGGCGGTGGACGATTGAAGCCGCGATTAGCGAATCGGTTCCGGTGGATGTCCTCTCCGCAGCTTTGTTTACCCGCTTCCGCTCCCGCCAGGAGCATACCTTCGCGGAAAAAGTTCTTTCCGCCATGCGGCAGAAATTTGGCGGGCACGTAGAAGGCAAGGCTGGTAAAAACGCATAACGATTTTGACCCGTATGGATACCGAATGGATAACCAAGAAATAGCGCAAGCAGAGGTGCTCTCCCACATTCAACGCCAGCCAGGACGCCCCGGCGATCCCTGCGTGATGTGCATTTTTGGCGCGGCGGGCGATCTGACCAAACGAAAGCTGGTTCCAGCTCTTTACAATCTTCGTAAAGCCGGGCTGCTCGCCAATGACTTCGCCATTGTCGGAATCGCGCATAATCCAATGTCGAATGATGAGTTCCGCGCCAAAATTTCGCAGGAGATCAAGCAATACGCCGGTGAGGAAGTTGACCCGGGAATTGCCGGGTGGTTTGCGGAACGCATGTATTACCTGACTGCGGAATTCGACAGCAAAGATTTATACGGCAAGCTCAAGCCATTCTTAGGGAAGATTGATAAAGACCACTCCACGCACGGTAACTATTTCTTTTATCTGGCCACTGCTCCGGATTTTTTTGGTCCCGTGGTCGAGCAACTCGCCGGCGTCGGCTTGATGGAAGAAAACAACCACTCCTGGCGGCGTGTGATTGTGGAAAAGCCTTTTGGCCGGGACCTCGATTCCGCCAAGGCGTTGAACAAGAAGTTGTTGCGGGTTGCCAATGAGAAGCAGATTTACCGCATTGACCATTACCTGGGCAAAGAAACGGTCCAGAATATTTTGGCTTTCCGCTTTGCTAATGGGATTTTTGAGCCGATCTGGAACCGCCGCTACATAGATCACGTGCAGATTTCCGTTTGTGAAACAGTTGGAGTGGAACAACGCGGCAGCTACTATGACAAAGCCGGCGCCCTGCGGGACATGGTTCCGAACCACATCATGCAACTCATCAGCTTGACCGCGATGGAGCCGCCGGTTTCCTTCCAGGCCGATGCGGTCCGGGACGAGCAGGCCAAAATTCTGCATGCCATTCAGCCGCTGAGTTCCGAGGAAGTCCTAAGCCGCACCGTGCGCGGGCAATATGGTGATGGCAATGTTGAAGGCCACCATGCCGTGGCGTACCGGAACGAGCCTGACGTTCCCCACGAATCGCGGACGGAAACTTTTGTGGCAATGAAACTCGCTATTGATAACTGGCGCTGGGCGGACGTGCCATTTTATTTGCGGACAGGGAAACGGCTTTCGGCGCAAAACACGCACATTGTGATCCAGTTCCGGCGCGCGCCTTTTGTGCTCTTCCGCGATACGCCGGTGAACACGCTAATGCCAAACCAGCTTGTGCTGCACATCCAGCCCGAGGAAGGAATCTCGCTGCAATTTGCGGCGAAAGTTCCTGGTTCCGTTATGCATCTGGGAGCGGTGGACATGAGTTTTGAGTATGCCGATTATTTCGGCACGCAACCCAGTACGGGTTATGAACGGCTGCTGCACGATTGCATGATCGGCGACCAGACCCTGTTTCAGCGCGCCGACATGGTGGAAGCCGGTTGGTGCGTCGTCAGCCCCGTGCTGGATGTATGGAAGGCGCTGCCGCCGCGTAATTTTCCTAACTATGCTTCCGGTAGTTGGGGGCCAAAGGAAGCAGAAGAGCTTCTGGAACGGGATGGGCGGCGCTGGAGGAACTTCGAAAAATGATTCTTGCCGGAGACATCGGAGGCACCCACACAAGGCTGGCGTTCTTCGATGAGCAACGGGAAAAGCTCCGCCTGGTGGATTCTTCGGTCTTTCCCAGCCGCGATTTTCGCAGCCTGGATGAGATTGTCCAGAAGTATGTAGCCACTATCAAGCTCTACCCACAACTGGCCTGCTTTGGTATTGCGGGCCCGGTGCGAGATGGACGCGTGACCGCCTCAAACCTGCCCTGGATCGTGGAAGCTCAAACCCTGGCGCAAGAGTTGCGGATTCGCGACGTATTTCTTATCAACGACCTCGAGGCCCACGGGTGGGGAATTGAAACCTTGGATCCCGCGGATTTGCTCCGCTTGAACGAAGGCGCGGGAAACGCCAGTGGCAACCGGGCCATCATAGCTGCGGGCACAGGCCTTGGCGAGGCTGGGATGTACTGGGATGGGGCACGGCACAATGTTTTCGCGTGTGAAGGTGGGCATTGCGATTTCGCTCCGCGCAATCATCTGGAAATGGATTTGTTCCAATATCTTCAGGCCCAATTTGAACATGTGAGCTATGAACGGGTACTTTCCGGGCCGGGCTTGGTGAATATCTACTATTTTCTTCGGGACACGGGGCGGGGCACACAGCCGGAGTGGTTGACCGAGCAGATGCGGACAGGCGACCCCGCGGCCGCGATTTCGCAAGCGGGACTTGAAGGGCGCTGCCCGATGGCGCAGCAGGCGCTGCAAATATTCATCTCCGTATATGGCGCAGAAACCGGCAACTTGGCCCTCAAGATAATGGCCACAGGCGGCGTATATCTTGCCGGAGGAATTGCGCCTAAGATTTTGCCAATGCTTTCCGGGCCCATGTATTTGGAATCTTTTCTGGATAAAGGCCGCATGCGCCCATTGCTGGAATCTATGCCCATTTACTTAATCAAAAATGAAGCGCTGGCGCTTTTGGGTGCCGCGCGTTGCGCCCTCGTAAAATCGCAGCAGGTGAGTTCTCATGCGTCCTGAAGTACACATTTTCGATCCTCCCGCATTGTTTCAGGCGACCGCGAAAATTTTTACAGACCTGGCAAATCAAGCCATCGCGAACAAGGGCAGTTTTTCCGTGGCGCTTTCCGGCGGATCAACCCCGCGAAAGCTCTTTGATCTCCTGGCCGATCTTCCGGCAGGGACCATCGCATGGCAACAAGTGTATTTTTTCTGGGGAGATGAGCGGCATGTACCGCCGGAGAGTCCGCAAAGCAATTACGGCATGGCAAGAGAATGTTTGCTGTCCAAAATTCCTGTGCCTCCGGAAAATATATTCCGCGTGCATGCCGAAGAGAAAGATGCGGCGGTCGCCGCGCGGGAATACGAAGAGCAGATACAAAAGTATTTTCATCTCGCGCCGGGGCAGGTTCCGGTATTCGATCTCATAACGCTGGGAATGGGTCCGGAGGGCCACACTGCATCGTTGTTTCCCGGCAGCGCCGCGGTCAAAGAAACAAAGCGCTTGGTGGTATCAAACAGGGTGGAAAAGCTGCACACTGACCGTATCACATTCACCTTTCCTCTAATCAATCATGCTGCGTGTGTGCTGTTTTTGGTTGCAGGGAAAGAGAAAGCCTCGGCGGTCCGTCAGGTATTCGAAGGGCCCTCCGAAGACGTTCCTGCAAGTCTGGTCCATCCGCAAAACGGCAGGCTGATTTGGATGCTGGAAGGCGTAGCGGCTGCGGAATTGCCCAGCAGCATCGCCAGTTAGTGGACGCAATCAGAAGACCGGCAATACGGCATGTTTGCGGCCCTGCATTTTGCGTTCGAGCGAACGCAAAATATCTTCATAATCGCTGCCCAGAACATAAGGCAGCACCGCTGAACTGAAGGAAAGTTCGTAACCTTTGCGGTGATTGTTCAGGTTCCAGTGCTCCACGGAACGTTGCAAGCGGCGAATGGGAGATTCCGCCTGCTGCTCGGTGGTCTCCGGCATAATCACCAGAAATTCATCGCTTCCCTGGCGGAAGACCACATCCGCGCCACGAAAAACTTCTTTTAGCATCTTGGAGAACTCAATCAGTATAGCGTCGCCTTCCAGCGCGCCGAACTTTGTATTGATTTTCGTGAATCCATCTACATCAATTGCCATAAACGTCAGTCCTGTGCCCAGGCGGTTGGCGCGGGTAACTTCCCGCGGAATAAATTCATTCATCGCGCGGCGGTTGGGGAGCTGCGTGAGGGGATCAATCAGGGAGAGATTTTCCAGGCGCTCGTTCAACATCAGTTCATGGATAAGCGCGCGGCGGGTGGAGTTTAAATTGATCTTTTGACCGATCAAATAAATGTTGAATAGCAAGATCAGCGAGATCAGCCCAAAGAAAAGCTGCGGCAGATATGTCAGCTCAACGTGCTCAATATGAATGATCTTTTGCGCCCACAGCAGGTTTGGCAACACCAGCGTAAGTATCCCCGCAGTAAGGACAACAACCATCAGGACGATGATGGACCATAGTTGCAGGTCGCGTCCTGATATTTGTTGAATTTGCCGCTGGATTTCTTCGGCCCGAGCCAGATTATTGCGCGAGCTATGGTCCCGCCGGTTCGACATCATACCTCCAGCCCCGGACGCAGTCTTCCGGAGCGAGCATAGACATCAATTTTCCAATGGTGAGACGAGTGTGGGCGCTAACAAAGCACTTTATAGAGTTACCGTGGTAATCCCACAATAATTTGCAAAAACGCAATGGCTCTGGCATTCCATTTCGGGAGTCGAAATGCCGGTTTTTGCTTTCAGTTTAGGCGCAGGCGTCACGCCAGCCGACAATTTCCTTCAAGCCTTCTGCGCGGCTCTGCTCAAACAGGCGCACATGATGGCGCGAGTGCTCAAATTCGTGGATGTCGGCCCAAACCTCAGCCTGCCACGTTTCCTCATGGACGGAAGATTCCCCACAGGTGGCGCAGCGCGTATGCAATTTGCGGAGAGTGCGGATGGGTGTGACAACGTCTGACAATTCTATGAAAATACAGCGCACTTCCTGGATTTCGTCATTCTCCCCGATCATGTGCTCATAGCGCAAAAGATACCCAAAACTCATTTTGCGGGCTTCGACTTCGGCCTCTTCGCGGGTATGAAATGGCCCGTATTCTGCGCGCAACTGCTCGGTTGAATCACATGCCATCCAAAAAATCTCTTTGTACGCCATAAACCTACCTCACATGGGTCCCGACCCGCCTGGGAGCGAGTGCGCCTGGATAAAAGAAGAAATCTGTGCAATTACAGTTCCGCGTCAGTGCTGAAAAACGCAATACTTTCTGGGGATTATCAACAAAGTTTAATGGGAGCCGCAGATAAGGTGCAAGCTTTTGCAGCATTACTCCCTCAATATTCCAATTTCACCAGGCAAGGGAGAATCAAAGCTATTTGGCCGGGCGCGATGATGGGCCGGATGGACGGTTAAGCGCTGCTACTGTGGCGAGGGCATAAAACCAGGCAGCGTTCGCCGGGACATGAAGATTGAAGTCGAGGAGGCTGTGAACCAGGATACCGGTACAGCCGAGCATGGCCGCCAAGGCCGCCGCTTCGTAGGGGTCGCGCCGCCAGTTGTTTGTCTTGCGCAAAGCACTGATGTAGAGCGCCACAACAAACCAAAGCATCACACAAAAACCGGAAATCCCCATCTCGTCCAACAGTTGCAAATAATCGTTATGCGCCTGGTCAATGTACTCTTCAGTATAGAAACTGCGGAATTGAGGATAAACATCCTCGAAGGTTCCCAGGCCGAATCCCAGCACAGGATGGTAGCGGGCCATCTTTAGCGCGTCGCGATCAATGCGCGGGCGCATTTGGTCGGAGAGTTCGTGGTGCGGGCCGCGGCTGGTCTCGGCGATCCGGTGAGTTAATTCGCTGCCTCCCAGCCACGCGAGAATGATGATCAGCAGCAGCAGAAAAGCTCCCAACGCTCGGGCGCCTTTTGCAGGGCCGGGGCCCCCCTTAAAAAGAATCAGGACTAAAACGGCCATCTCGACAGCAAAGGCCAACATTCCTCCGCGGGAGCCGCTAAGGAAAATTGTGCCAGCCATCAGGGCGGCGGCGCCCAGCGCCATTTTGCGCTGCGAGCTGCGGACCCCGTTACTAAGGGAAATTACCAGAGGAATTGGGACCAAAAGCTCCATCAGTCCAGCGTAGTGGTTGTGATTGGTATAAGGACCGTAAATCCACCCAGACCGGATGGCGCGCACCCAGTAAAGCTTGCCGCTCGAAGAAACGCTTTGCAGCAGGGCAAAGAGCGCCACGCAAAATCCATAAATCGAAATAATAAAAGCGGCCACTCTGATCTGGCGCCGGGCCGCCAGGCATTGGGTGATGAGAAAACAAATCAATCCGTAAGAGGCATACAGCATGAGTTGATGAATGCTGGCGCTGCGATAAGCCGTTCGTCCGGAAATACACTGAAACGCCGCAAGGGCTGCAAATGCAAGCATGGGCCAGAACAGTGGATTGCCGGTAACTTCCAAAGCGCCGCTGCGGATTTGTTGGCGTGTCCACGCGAAAACTAAGGCTGCCGCGAAGGCCTCCATAACGAAGATAGACCACGGTTCTACCGTTCCAAATGCCAGTGGTAGAAATATTAGGAGACTGATGATGCACAAAAGCAAACGCGTGTGCGGAGCAGGAACAGGCGCTGCCTGCGGTAGTACCGAAGCATGACGGATTGGTTCCACCGGAACTGTGCTCATGGGCGGGCCTTCCGGATGTCCGGTGCGGGTGTTTGCCCGGGAAAATTTTCTGCGCTGGAGGCCGCATGTTCAGCCAGACGGACATCGTCCACCCAAAGGCTGCCTTCTATAACGTTGCCGGCGGGAATGCGTTGCATTCGCAAAATAAGCAGGCGCGAATTTGGCCCAGTGGAGAAGCTTCCGTCTGTTTCCTTCCAGAAATCCGCCCCGGTCAACTCATCGCTCGTGAAGATCGTGCTTCCATCGACAGCATCCTGCAGCGTAAATATGAGGCCGCCCGCGCCCCGCAGGTTCTCGGTCTTATAAGAAGCAAAAAAATCATAGTTGGTATCGGGATTTACGAGAACGAGGTGCTGGATGCCCGCGTCCGAAATTTGTGCTTTATCGAAGCTGATCATCAGCGACCGTGGCGCGCTGTGAAATTGAACCGTATCAAGCTGCAATGTGACGTTCGCTAATTTGCCATATAGCCAGTCAAATCCGCCGTTCAGGATGGGAAGATCGAAGCCGCCATTGACGATCAGGTTTTCCCGCGAGGGCTGGTAGTCAGCAAGTCCAGCCAGTGTTGCGGATTGCTCCCATACCAGCTTGGCCCGTTGAATGTTGTTATGGGTGAGCAGATACCGCACGTAGTCCAATACCGCGCGTTGGGACACAGGCTGACCCAACTCTTGCATTGCATCCCAGGTCATAGCGGCAGCGTCGGGTTGATTTTGTTGCAGCATTAATTCCAAAAAGGCGAAATATGCTTCCGCCCTGCGTGGGAGTAGGTTGTGAATCAGTTCGGGAGCATTCGGCCACAGGCGCCAGCTTCTTTCGAGTGCCGGAGAAATCCGCAAAGGATCATTTGCAATCACGATTTTGAATTGTTGAAGGGCTTTGTCATTCTGACCCGTAGACATGTATAAGTTGGCCGCTTCCCAGGCCACACCGGGATTGGTTGGGTCGGCGACTACAGCCTTAGCAACGTCATTCTGCCAGGGGCAGTTCGCGATCGTGCGGCAAGCCGAGGCCAATGCCAGCCAGTAGTTCGACCGATGAGGATTCAAAATCGTGGCCGATTGAAGATATTTCAAGGCTGCCGACGGGTTGGAGGGGGAGGAAAAATGGCCATTCGCAATCTGCAGCCCGGTTTGGTAGGCAAGCTCGGCATTCCCCGGTTGGAGCCACATCGCCCGCTCATGGCTTTGCAAGGTGGGGCGATTTATGAAAATGGACGCCAGAAAAGATGCGCCTGATACAGCAATAAAAATGATCGCCAATACCAGGACCGGCGCTAGCAGCGCAGCTTTCCTGGCGGGGGTATTCAGCGCAATGCGCATTCCAAGCTGGCCCGGATGCAACTCCACGTCTTACGCGGATGTTGAATTTGCAACTGCAGGCGGCTCACCGTCTCCTCCCGGCAAACCTTCCTCGCAATAGTAGTCGCGGCCGTACTTTCCCTGATATTCGTAATAGTAATAGTAATCAGCTGAGTTTAAGTCCACGGCGTTCAGCAAAACTCCGGCAACCCGCGCATTTACCTGCTGCAATAATTCACGGGAACGCCGCAGTGCCTGTTTGGTTGTCTGGCCGGAACGGATGACCAGTACCACAGCATCCGCCTTCGTGGACGCTACGACCGCATCGGTCACGGAAAGGGTAGGAGGAGTGTCTAACACGATGTGGTCGTATTGGTCCCTCAGTCCTTCCAGAAGTTCACGCATATTTGAAGATGCAAGCAATTCTGCCGGATTGGGAGGAAGCGTCCCCGCCGGCAAAATATAAAGAGACGGCAGAATGGTGGAACGTGTAACTGCTTGTTCAACGGTTGCGTTGCCGGTAAGAACGTTGCTCAAACCAATGCGGGGGCCAAGACCAAGGGTTTTGTGCACACTGGGACGCCGAAGGTCGGCGTCAATCAGCAATACGCGGCTGCCTTTTTGCGCCAGCACGATAGCGCAGTTAATGCTTGTTGTGGTTTTGCCTTCCTGGGGAAGAGCGCTGGTTACCAAAATGATTTTCGGCGGCGCTCCTGAAGATGTTAGTAGCAGAGAGGTGCGTAATGCCCGGTAAGACTCCGCCATCTGCGATTGCGGCCGTGTTTGCGTGACCAGCTCTACTGCTTCCTTAGAAGAAGCCAGCGCCAGTTTTTGCCTTCCGTTGTGCACAGAACGCGATCCCATTGGAATCATGCCCAGGGAGGGCAGGGTAGAAATGACCTGCGCCTGTTCCGGGGTCCTTACCGTGTTATCTATTCCTTCCAGAAGGAAGGCAAGCGAGATGCCTGTGCTGAGTCCCAATGCCAGACCAAAAGCCAGGTTTCGAGGGATCTTCGGTTCTGTAGGAGAAGTGGGAATGCGCGCCTGGTCAACTTTGCGGATGTTCGTGGAGCGTAAGCCGGCAGTTACGCCCGCTTCTTTCAGTTTTTGCAGCAATCCTTCATAGAGCGTCCGGTTGCTGTCAACATCGCGTTTTAGCAGGCTGTATTCAATGGCGCTCTCATTCAGCTGGTTGGCTTGCTGTTTTTGCTTCTCCATAGCGGCGCTGAGCAAGTTCTCCCGGTCGAGAGCGGCCAGATAACTGCTTTTTGCCCTTTGCACAATCTTGTTGGTTTCCACCTGCATTTGCGCAGTCACTTCTTTCAGCTGATTGTTAAGGGCAACGATCTTTGGATGTGCAGGCCCCAATTGTGTGCTCAACTGCGCAATCTGGATACGCAAATCAGCCGCCTGCGCGCGAAGCTGGTCAAGCAATCCTGAACTCGCGGTGCCGCCCTGCGTCTGACGCAATGCGCTGGATGCGGCGGCAACGGTGTCGGCGTCTCCTGAGCGCATGAGCTCATAGGTTGATTCTTTTTCCATGCGGTCCGATTCGGCGGCAGTCAGTTCCTGATTCAGCTCGTCCAGCTTGGCCATGACGATGTTCTGCTTATCGTCAGTGTTGTAAATTTCATGCGCTTTTTGGTACTCGACCAGTTTTTCCTGCGAAGTTTCCACCTTCATCTGCAAATCGGCCAACTGGCGTGAAAGCCAGTCAGAAGCCTGCATGGTGGATTCATAACGGGTCTTGAAGTTCTGCTCTTCATAGGTGTTGATGAGCGTGTTCACAATGCGGGCGGCCAGTTCACGATCGGGACAGCGGTAACTGATCTCAACAATGCGCGTGTTGGGCAGCAGTGAAACCGAGAGGCCGCCCTTAAAAGAAGAAAGCAGCGCAGAGGTACGTTCGGAATCGAGCTGCAAAGAGTCCGAGGTAAGCGGAAGGCCAGTGGCCGCAGCCTTTGGACGCCCGCCAAACTCGGGGCGCTTATCAAGGTTCAAGGCTTGGATCACCTGCAATGCGAGCAAGTCGCTTCGCAGTACCCTGACTTCCGTGTCCAGATCTGAAGGATCGTAGTAGGCGGGGTAATCCGGAGCGGAATCCTTGAAATTCATCAGAATAGGATCCATGTGATTGATTGCGATGCTGCCTGTGGCCTCGTAAATGCGCGTGCTGCGCAATGTCGCAATTGTCACCACTCCAAAAATGATGACAATGCTGCTAAAGACCACCCATTTATGCTTAATGAGAACGCGCAGATATTCGCGGAGCACGGAATCCTGCGTGGAATTCAGCGGATATCTGGTTCCCAATTGCCGCGAAAATTCCAGCGGAAATGCAAGGGGAACTTCGCGTGGCGATGGCCCAAATTCGGGAAGCAGAGGTCCGGAACCCATGTACTACTCCTGGCTGCAAGCCTTCATCGCGCACGATGACCAGGCACTGGACCCATGCGGTTGCCGATGAGATTGTGCGAATTTTAGCACTGCAATACAGGCGCAGGGCTTAATCACGCTGGTTCCAAGCGGCAAGAGCGTTCTAAACGTTGTATTCGCGGTTTGGCATCTTGGTTATACTGCGATTTGTTGGCCGCGCGCGGACCGCTCACGCACGTGCCAGGTTTCATCCCGGGGCCATGAGGTGGTGCGAATGAATTGGCAGGAACAGGTAGTTCTCGTTACAGGCGGAACAGGATCATTCGGAAGAAAATTTGTGGAGCTGATGCTCCGGGAATACCACCCTCAAAAGATCATCATTTTTAGTCGCGATGAACTCAAGCAACATGACATGCGAACCGCCGGTTTCGATCACCCCAGCCTGCGCTACTTTCTGGGCGATGTGCGCGATGTGCAGCGTTTGCAGCGGGCATTCTCGGGAGTAACGGTGGTTGTGCATGCGGCGGCGCTCAAACAGGTGCCCGCCTGTGAATACAATCCTTTCGAAGCGGTCCAGACAAATATCATGGGTGGCCGGAACGTAATTGAAGCCGCCATAGACCAGGGAGTGACGCGCGTACTGGCGTTGAGCACCGATAAAGCCGTGAATCCAGTAAATCTTTACGGCGCAACCAAGTTGTGCGCGGAAAAAATGTTTGTGCAGGCGAACGCATATTCAGGCACGCAGGATACACGCATGAGTTGCGCCCGTTACGGCAACGTTGTGGGCAGCCGTGGAAGCGTCATCCCGGTATTTCTGGAACAACGGCAGCGTGGAAAAATCACAATCACCGACCCGCGCATGACCCGCTTCTGGCTGACGTTGGAGCGCGGAGTGCGTTTTGTGGCGGAGGCCATTGAACAAATGCATGGCGGCGAAATTTTTGTCCCCAAAATACCGAGTATGAGGCTGGCCGACGTTGCCGAGGCCATTGCTCCCGATTGCAAAGTGGAATACATCGGAATCCGGCCCGGAGAAAAATTGCACGAAGTGCTGATTTCCGAAGATGAAGCACGCCTTACGCTTGAACTCGAAGATATGTATGTCATTCAACCTTCGCATCCCTGGTGGAAGAATGACAACTGGAGCGCGGGGCAGCGCGTTCCGGATGGTTTCCGCTATGCCAGCGACTCCAATTCCTTCTGGATGACCGGCGAACAGTTGCAAAACTGGATTGATGGCGCTCCTTCCATGCCAAGACTGCTGGATCCGCGACCGGGCCGCGTTTCGGCAACCGCATGACAAGCATCTCTACGGCGCATGGACTACTAGCGATAGCGGGTGGCAGTCCGGTGCGCGCAAAAGTTCTTCGTTACGGTCGTCAATCCATTGAAGAAGATGATGTGCAGGCAGTTGTCGAGACGCTGCGTTCCGATTGGCTTACTACCGGCCCCAGGGTTGCAGAATTCGAAGAAGCTTTTGCCTCTTACGTGGGGGCAAAATATGCCGTAAGTTTCAGTTCAGGCACGGCCGCCTTGCACGGCACCGTCTCGGTAGCCGGACTTTTATCCGGCGATGAGGCAATCACCTCGCCTATGACCTTCGCTGCCACGGCAAATTGCGTTTTGTATCAAAATGCCACTCCTGTTTTTGCCGATGTCGCGCCCGACACGCTGAACCTGGATCCTGCGCAAGCGGAATTAAAGATTACGCGGCGGACCAAAGCGATTATTCCTGTAGATTACGCGGGGCACCCGGCGGAGATGGAGGCATTTTCAGCGCTCGCGGCAAAACATGGTTTAGTCATTATTGAAGACGCGTGCCATGCATTGGGCGCAGCATATCGCGGACGAAAAACCGGCAGCATCGCGGATATGACGGTGTTCAGCTTTCATCCGGTAAAGCACTTGACTACTGGCGAGGGTGGAATGGTAACCACGCAGGATGCGGAACTGGCTGAAAAGCTCCGCCGCTTCCGTAACCATGGAATTAATAGCGATGCGCGAAAGCGCCAACTTGAAGGGACCTGGCATTATGAAATGATTTCGCTCGGATTCAATTACCGCTTGCCGGATCTGGCCTGCGCTTTAGGCCTTTCGCAATTGAAAAAGCAGAATGCGAGTTTGTTCCGGCGGCGGCAAATCGCCGCGCGCTACACCGCCGCTTTGCAGGAGATTCCGGGTGTGATTGTGCCGCAGGTCCGGGCAGATGTAGTTCCGGCATGGCATCTCTATCCAATTCGGGTTGATCCATTGCGGTTCACTGTGGGCCGGGCGGAAATATTCCGCGCTTTGCGAGGCGAGAACATCGGCGTGAATGTGCACTACATTCCCGTCCACTTCCATCCTTACTACAGGGACCGGTTTGGTGATCGAGGCGGGGAGTTCCCCATGGCTGAATCGGCATACGAACAACTGATTAGCCTGCCTATTTTTCCCGGCATGACCGATGAAGACATCGAAGACGTTGTTACCGCGGTGAGCAAGGTGGCGGAATTCTTCGGCAGGTAGACTACGAATTGGAAAGGGCCAAATGAGCACAGCGCAAATCGCGGAATGGTCAGGGCAATTCGGGCGGGAGTATACAGACCGGAATTATCTAATGCGGGAGCAGTTGGACCAACTGTGCCGGAAGTCCTATGGGAAGAGCAGGACGGAACTGAATTCGCGCTTTCTTCAGGAAATTCCCCGCCAGTCCAGAATTCTTGAAGTGGGTTGTAATGCAGGAAATCAATTAGATCTGCTGCAGTTCATGGGCTTCGAAAATCTTTACGGCATCGAATTGCAGGAATATGCGCTGGAGCAGGCGCGCTCGCGCCTACATGGGATTGAGCTGCGACAGGGGACAGCATTTCAAATTCCTTATCCTTCGAATTCGTTTGATCTGGTATTCACCTCGGGAGTGCTCATCCACATTGCTCCGGAGGACCTTCACAAGGCTTTCGCTGAAATTTACCGTTGCAGCCGTGAATACATTTGGGGACTGGAATATTACGCGCCCTCCACCACGGAAATTGCCTACCGGGGGCATGAACGGTTGTTATGGAAAACCGACTTTGCAGGTTTATATCTCAAATTATTCGATGATCTGGAACTGGTGCGCCACGAGTATCTGCCTTATCTGGAAAATCCCAACGTGGACTGCATGTTTCTGCTAAGGAAGCGGCGTTAACTTGGCTACATACTCAAACGGTACGGATAAGAATATCGTTGCGATTGTTCAGGCGCGCATGTCAAGCACGCGGCTTCCGGGCAAAGTATTGAAGGACGTTGGTGGCCGCACGGTGTTGGAGAGGGTAATCCGTCGATTGGAAAGGTGCGCCAGCCTCACCAGCATTGTGGTCGCGACCACAACGCAATCTGTGGACGATGCAATTGTGCTCTCATGCATAGATTTGAACGTAACCTGCACCCGCGGTTCCGAACAGGATGTGCTGGACCGTTACTATCAGACTGCAAAAAAGGTAAAGGCCGCCTACGTGGTGCGAATCACGTCGGATTGCCCGCTGGTCGATCCGGAACTGGTGGACCATACCGTCGAACTTTTTTTTGAGCAACGGGCCGATTACGCCAGCAATTCAATCACTCGAAGTTATCCTCAAGGCTTGGATACTGAAGTCTTTTCATTTTCCGCGCTGGAACGGGCCTGGAAGGAGGCGGCCCGGGACTATGAACGCGAACATGTCACTCCGTATTTTTATGAGCATCCCGGGCTTTTCCGCATTGCATCCCTGACCAATCCAATTGATTTCAGCCATCATCGTTGGACATTGGACACAGCCGAGGACCTTTCCCTGGTCCGCGAACTTTATTCGAGATTAGGGAGCCGCGACTATTTTAGCTGGCAGGAAGCTCTGGTAGCGGCGGAGCGTGAACCTGCTCTCGCGCGCTTGAATTCACATATTCCTCAGAAGCATTACACACATGCAGGGTGAGATTCTGCTGGTTCGCGCGGACGCCACTGTGGCCATGGGAACGGGCCACATCATGCGGTGCCTTGCATTGGCGCAGGCTTGGCAGGACGCCGGAGGACGATGCCGCTTTGCGATTGCGCAAGCCTCGCCTGCATTGCTGGACCGTCTCCGCTCTGAAAAAATCGAGATCGAGCGAATAGCCGTCCTCGCCGGCAGCGAGGAAGACAGCGCGCAACTCTGCCAGCTCGCAGCAAAATGGAATGCCGCATGGGTGGTGGTGGATGGATATCATTTTGGCGCGCAATATCAGTTAGGGATCAAGAGCGCAGGATT
>JAICKN010000176.1 GCA_025927855.1 Terriglobales bacterium | reverse complement strand
ATTTCCGGGTATGTCGGTCGTCCGGTGATACTTTACCTGGAAGAAATATCGTCCGGCCTTTAGCTTAACGTCTCCGGCTATGAGATGTGATCGATCAGTATTGATTTCGAATAAAAAACCGTTGTTCAGTATTTCAGCGTCTCTGCCGCCGTCTTTACCCCTTAATGGCATAAGGCGTACGGCTTCACCGAAGCGGGCAGTCAACAACGCATTGACCAATCGCTGAAATGAAGTAGGATCTAAGTTTTCAAAATAAAATTGTACTGCCATTACGTAATCGGCTCGAAAATATTGAGGATAGAACCGCTGAAACAGGAATACGGATACTACTTTAGAAATGAGCAGATGCGCAATTGGAAACTTTTGGCTGTGTAACCCATTCAGCCTTCTCGTTTGGTGGGGATTTTCCTGAGGCCCGGTTCGCCTCGCCTGTGAATTGCTCTCGAAATTACAGCCTTCGGCAGAGCGGAATTGTTTCTTTATCTCTTGTTTACCCAGGACTTCCGTCCTGGGCTATCTTATGCTGCCCCTTCGGGGCTGGGCGGTCGCCCTTCCATGTTGTTGTCGGTTCTCGGCATTGACCCAACCCCTTGTCATTCCGACCGGAACGAAGCGGAGGAAGGAATCTGCTGTTATCTCTGCGAGCGTTTCGAAACCCAAAGCAGATTCCTCACTGCGTTCGGAATGACAGGGGGTTAGGGAGTGAGGTTGGCCCAAAAGCAGATTCGTTGTCGAAATCGGCTCGGAATGACAAGAGGTCAAAAGCAGATTCCTCGCTGCGCTCGGAATGACAAATCGTAGATAGATGAAAATAAAAATCACAGCCCTTTTTGTGACAACTGACCTTGCCCTCATGCCCGCTCTTACCACATTGTCATTCCTAACCCGCTTTAGCGGTGAGGAATCTGCTGTTATGCCGAGCGAGAAGCGCTATCACGTCTACATCATGGCGAGTAAGAACCGAACACTCTATGTCGGGGTAACGGGATTTCTTATGTCCAGAGTGCTTCAGCATAAATCCGAAGACGGCGGCTTTACGCGTCGGTATCGCATCAACCGCTTGGTGTACTACGAGACGTTTCGATACGTGAACAACGCCATTGCCCGAGGAACGGAGATCCCTTCGCCGTAGATGGAGTAGATGGGCTGGACATCGTATCGGCGGGCTACATTGCTGGGTTTTCAAAGCGCGGCGGTTCAACTCCCGGAACCCCACTCTCTTGAGGAGAAGAAAAGGCCATAATAGAAGTGGCCTTCCATGCGACTCAAGCAAGCACTCAACGCCGCGCTTGAAACTCTTACCAGCGCCAACGTACCTTCGCCACGGTTGAACGCGGAAATCCTGCTGATGTTCGTGCTGGGCTGCGACCGCGCTTATTTGCATGCGCATTCCGAGCGCGAACTGAGTTCGGAAGAGTCTTGCCGGTACCAGGAAGCGCTGGCCCAGCGTTCCCGAGGCATGCCGTCGCAATACATCACTGGACATCAGGAATTCTGGGGGATGGATTTTGTGGTTACTCCCGCTGCGCTCGTTCCGCGTCCTGAAACCGAGCACCTGATTGAGACGGTTCTTTCGCGGGCGCGTTCACTGGTGAAGGCCAAAATTGTGGATGTAGGGACTGGCTCCGGCTGTATCGCCGTCGCCCTGGCGAAAGAGTTGCCTCAGGCAGAAATTCACGCTACCGATATTTCTTCTGCGGCGCTGGATATCGCCCGCATCAATGCTGCACGCCATCAGCTCGAAAACCGCATTCAATTTCATGAAGGTGACCTGCTTGCAGGATTTTCCTCTACCAACTTCGATTTCGTTGTCTCCAACCCTCCTTACGTCGGCGAATCAGAAGAAGATCAAGTCCAGTTAGAGGTGCGCAAATTCGAGCCGCGCAATGCCGTCTTTGCCGGACCGAAAGGAACAGAGGTGATTGCGCGGCTCATTCCGCAAGCATGGCAGGTTTTGAAGCCGGGCGGCTGGCTCGTGATGGAAATCAGCGGCACAATTTACGAGAGCGTCCGCGAATTGCTAAGAGATTGCGAAGAAGTGAAGTTGATAAACGATCTGCAAGGAATTCCTCGCGTGGCTGAGGCCAAGCGGTAACTATGCCTTCACCACCGCTGGCTGAATATCCCCTATATCCACCCAGTTCGTAGGATATTTTCCCGTGTAGCAGGCAGTGCAGTACGTAGTCTTCTCGCCCTCGCCACATGCCTTCTTCAGGCCGTCAATCGAGAGATAAGACAGGGAGTCGGCACCGATGTATTCGCGGATTTCTTCAATCGTCTTGTTCGCCGCAATGAGTTGCGATTTGGAAGGCGTATCCACGCCATAAAAACAAGGTGAGACCGTGGGCGGGCAGGAGATGCGCATGTGCACCTGCTTCGCTCCAGCGCTGCGGATCATGCGGACGATTTTACGGCTGGTAGTGCCGCGCACAATGGAATCATCAATCAACACGACGCGCTTGCCTTCGAGCAGGGAGCGCACCGGATTCAACTTGAGGCGAACGCCGAAGTCGCGTACGCTCTGGTGCGGTTCAATGAAGGTGCGGCCCACATAGTGATTACGGATGAGCCCGAAGCGCAGCGGAACGCCGCTTTCGGCAGCATAGCCCATGGCCGCGGTTACGCCTGAATCCGGAACTGGCACAACGATGTCCGCATCCGCTGGGGCTTCACGCGCCATCTGCCGGCCCAAATTTTCACGGCTGATCTGTACTGGCCGTCCAAACACCATGCTGTCTGGACGCGAAAAATAGACGTGCTCGAATATGCAGCTCGATTGTCCTGCGGCAGCCGGGGCATAGAAACGGGAGGTTAATCCTTCTGGCCCAACAATCACCAGCTCGCCGGGCTTTACTTCCCGCTCATAAGTTGCGCCGATCAAATCAAATGCGCAGGTCTCGGAGGCGAACACAATCGTGTCCTGCTTTTGCCCGTCGTGTGCAGGAATGCGGCCCATGGCCAGCGGCCGGAACCCGCGCGGATCACGCGCGGCGAAGATTCTGTCCGGGCTGATCATCACCAGCGAGAACGCGCCTTCTACCCGCCGCAAGGCATCGGCCATGGCTTCGGGCAAAGTCTGCTCGCGCGATTGCGCAATCAGGTGAACAATCACTTCCGTGTCGCTGCTGGTCTGGAAGATCGAGCCCTGCGCCTCCATGCGGCTGCGGATATCGAGGGCATTGACCAGGTTCCCGTTGTGCGCCAATGCCATCATGCCCTTGTTCGATTGCACCATGATGGGCTGGGCATTGAGGAGGGCAGAATCGCCGGCCGTCGAATAGCGCGTGTGCCCAATGGCCAGTGTGCCTTTAACTTTTGCCAGCGCCTCTTCCGTAAAAATATCGGCTACCAGGCCCATATCTTTGTGGATGTGCAGGGCCATGCCATCGGAGGTGACGATGCCCGCCGATTCCTGCCCGCGATGTTGCAGAGAGTGCAGGCCCAGGTATGCCAGCTTCTCCGCCTCAGGATTGGCGTAGATCGCCACCACGCCGCATTCATCGTGGAATTTATCGGAAGAGTGCATTGAATCACCGCTCTTTTGATTCTTGCTGTTTTAATCCGCTGCTACCAGCTCTGGCTCCGTGCGCAGCGCTTTCTCTAACGATTCCTCAAAAACCTTGTGCAATTCATTTACATTGGCTGAAACTGCAACCGCGCCATCCACGCTGATTTCAATTTTCTCAGGAACGGTCTCGCCAATCACATCGGCTGCGATGCCATATTTTACCGCTACCTGTTGGATTCCGTGCAGCTTCCCGCGGTCGCAAGAGATCACCATCCGGCTGGCGTCTTCCGCAAATAACACAAACTCCGAAGGCAGTCCCCTGGAGACAAGGTTTACTTTTATGCCCATCCCTTTGCTGAATGCTGATTCGGCAAGAGTTACCGCGATGCCCCCATCTGAACAGTCATGCGCAGAATCCAGCAGCTGCGCTTGGGCCATCTCTATCACTGCTTTTTGCAAAGCGGCTTCTTTTTCCAAGTCCAACGCAGGGGGGTACCCCCAAAGAGCACCAAGAATTTCCTTGGCGTATTCCGAGGAGCCAAATTCGGGCTCCGCATCCGCCATGTCTCCGGGATCGGAGCCGCGCAGCAATACCACCGTCTTCCCTGCTTCGCGAAAGCCGGGGTGGACTGCCTGCCGGATATCTTCGATAATGCCGACAATTCCCAGCACCGGCGTGGGATAAATTCCCTCGCCCAGCGTTTCGTTATAAAAACTCACATTGCCGCCGGTGATGGGAACATCCAGTTCTTCGCATGCTTTGGTGATGCCATCAATCGCCTGCGAAAATTGCCACATAATGTGCGGCTTTTCCGGATTGCCAAAGTTCAGGCAATTGGTCGCCCCCACCGGGACCGCTCCGGCGCAGGCTACGTTCCTCGCCGCTTCCGCCACAGCATGCATCGCGCCCAACCGTGGGTCGAGATAGCACCAGCGCCCATTGCCATCGAGCGCCATGGCAAGCCCGCGTTGCGAGTCTTTAATGCGGATCACGCCTGCATCGCCCGCGCCCGGTCCTTCCACCGTGTTGGTTTGCACCATGGAATCGTACTGCTGCCAAACCCAGCGCTTGCTGCAAATATTCGAGCTGGCCAGCAGGCGCCGCAAATCGCTTGTATGGTCTTTGCCTGCGTTCCACTGAATATGTTCAGGCTTCTCACGCGGCACCGGCGGCTCCCACCGTTGTAGCGGACGCTTATAGACCGGAGCGTCGTCTGTAAGCGCCTGGTTAGGAATTTCCGCGACAACGTTGCCGTGTTCGAGAACGCGCATCGTGTTTTCCGCGATCACATGGCCAACCTGCACTGCGTCCAGTCCCCACTTTTCAAACACGCGGTAGACTTCGGCTTCGCGCCCTTTCTGCGCCACCAGCAACATGCGCTCCTGCGACTCGCTCAGCATGATCTCGTAGGCGGTCATGCCGGTTTCGCGCTGCGGCACACGGTCCATTTCAATTTCCAGGCCCACGCCGCCGCGCGCGCCCATTTCGCAGGTGGAGCAAGTCAGGCCCGCCGCGCCCATATCCTGAATGCCAATGATCGCGCCGGTCTGCATCGCCTCCAGGCAGGCTTCGAGCAACAGCTTTTCTAAAAATGGATCGCCTACCTGCACATTCGGCCGCTTGGCTTCGGACGTTTCGCTGAATTCTTCGCTGGCCATAGTCGCGCCGTGAATGCCATCGCGCCCGGTTTTCGCGCCCACATAAATTACCGGATTGCCCGCTCCGGCTGCCTTGGCATAAAAAATTTCGTTTTTCTTTACCAGCCCCAAAGCAAAAGCATTCACCAGCGGATTTCCCGAATAGCACGGCTCAAACTTTGTTTCCCCGCCCAGATTCGGCACGCCAAAGCAATTCCCGTAAGAAGCCACTCCACTGACCACGCCTTCCATTACGGAATGGTTCTTGTGAATTTCAGCTTGCGTAGGCGCAGCCGCCCCCGGCTGTACTGAAAGGCCAGAGTTGGAAGAAATGGGCCCAAAGCGCAGGGAGTCCATTACCGCCACAGGCCGCGCGCCCATGGTGAAAATATCTCGCAGAATCCCGCCGACGCCCGTTGTCGCTCCCTGAAAAGGCTCAATAAAGGAGGGATGATTGTGCGACTCGATCTTGAATGCGCACGCCCAGCCATCGCCAATGTCAATGATGCCGGCATTCTCTCCTGGCCCTTGCAGCACCAGGCGACTGCGCGTGGGCAGCCGCTTCAGGTGCACGCGCGAAGACTTATACGAGCAGTGCTCGCTCCACATCACGCTGAAAATGCCGAGTTCGGTGTGGCTAGGTTCGCGCCCGCCCAGCAGTTGCTTAATTTTTTCGTACTCGTCCGGAGTAATGCCGTGGTCCCGGAGTACCGCCGGGTCAATCACAAATGCAGGGGAAGTAATCATGGAGTGAACTCATATTGTCGCACGTGGCCGCCCGCCGGGAAAGATCGGTTTGCCAGCTTTTGAAAGTTTAATTTTAGGCTTATTTCACTGATGATTTTACCCGGCAAAGCAGCCGCTTCTGGCACTGTTTAAGCTGTTCAACCCATGCCCTTCGGGTCACATTTGTGTGATTTCTTCTTGACAGCGGCCTTGCGTCGCGGCAGACTGCACCCAACGCTCTCTCCTTCATTCTGTAAATTGCGAGTCATCTATGCACGCGTTGGCGGTTTCTTGTGTAGCGCAAATCTCGCTGGTTTTTGGAATGGCTGGCCTCTTCTGGCCGGAAAAGCTCCTTCCTATTTTCGATGTATTAATGTTTCCCTGGATTTCCACGCACCGCACGGTTCGGCTCAACTCCATCGCCGCGCTCATGCTGGCTGTACTGCTGCTCGCGGGCCTTGCCCTGCGCAGCGTGTAAGCCTTTCCGGCTCTAACTTCTTCGCATCCGCTTCCTGAACCTTGCGTTCTTCACGTCCGCTTTCTTGCGTCCGCTTCTTCAGCTTTGTTTCCTCATGTCTGTTTCTTACGCGCTTCTTCAGGTCAACAGATAGTCAACCCTCTCCCGCCGAGATTGCCTGTTCCGCCGCAAGGAACCGGCATAGAGTATGTGCATGCGGTTTCTTTATTGCATTGTGCTTCTTTCTCTCGTAGCGTTTTTATCTTTCGACCAAAATTCCGCGTCTTTCGCCCAAACCGCTGCCCCAACTCCGGCGCAAGCTTCGCCTCAAAAAGCAGCCAAAGCCGCCTCGCCTGAAATTGGCAATGACTATGTGCAAAAGGAATTCGGGTCAACCTGCACCATCAATCCCGCGGTTGCCCCCATCAAAGGTGACTTCAACGCCGATGGGGTGGAAGACATTGTTATTGCCGCCCGTTGCACGAACCCAAT
>JAICKN010000163.1 GCA_025927855.1 Terriglobales bacterium | reverse complement strand
GTCATGGAACTTCTGCAAAACCTGCACCGCGAAGGCGCAACCATCTGCATGGTGACGCACGATCCGCGATTCGCTAAACATGCCGAACGTGAAGTGCATTTATTCGACGGCAAGGTCGTCGCCGAAGAAGAACTGAAGAAGCTAATGGCCGACGCGTAAATCTGCTGCGCTCAGATCTTGGCGGTGCTGGCTAGTGGCCACGCGCTGCGGTAGACCCGTGGCGGCGCTGAAATGCGTGTAAGCGAGGGAGAAGATGTCTGGACTGATTCAAGATTTTCGTTTCGCTGTCAGGCAGTTGCGGAAAACACCCGGTTTTACGGCGACTGCTTTACTCACTCTCGCGTTAGGAATCGGGGCAAACGCGGCGATCTTCACACTCGTCGATGCGGTTTTGATGAAGAACCTGCCAGTGGCTGATCCGAAATCGCTTTTATTGTTTGCTGACAGGAACCAGTGCTGTGTCGGCTCCGGTATTCCTAACGGAGGCGATTATGGGCTCTTTTCGACTGACGCATACGAACAATTAAAAAAGAATGCACCGGAGTTCGAAGACCTGGCCGCCATGCAAGCCGGATTCGAATTCCGGCCGATCGTCACCCGCCGCGGCGGGAGTGGCGACAACGCACAGTCGGTGACGGGGGAATTTGTTTCCGGCAATTATTTCCGCACGTTTGGACTGACACCGGCAGCGGGAAGGTTGTTCTCAGATTCTGACGATGTTCAGGGTGCGCCGATCGTCGCAGTGATGAGCTACGAGAACTGGAAGAACGACTACGCAGGAAATCTTTCCATTATTGGCAGCACATTTTTCGTAAATACGAAGCCGGTAACGATTGCAGGAATTGCTCCTGAAGGCTTTTTTGGTGACCGATTATCAACAACGCCGCCGGATTTTTATTTGCCGATTGAATCAATGCCAACGATCGCGAATGTGCCATACGTGCACGATCCAGATTCGCTGTGGCTTTATATCATTGGCCGCGCTAAGCCTGGCTACTCAGTGCCGTATTTGCAGGCAAAAGTGAGCGGACTATTGCGCCAGGCATTGGCAACAACCCACGCTTACTCGACAGAAGGCGACAAAGCGAAATTAGGGAAGGCGCATGTGGTTCTAACGCCGGGAGGCGCAGGCATCCAGCACATGCAGGAGGGGTATGCTTCGCATTTGAATCTGCTGATGTGGACCTCTGGGCTTGTGCTGTTGATCGCATGCGCAAACATTGCAAACCTCCTTTTGGCGCGCGGAATGGCGCGGAAAGCCGAAATGTCGGTGCGGGCAGCTCTGGGAGCGATGCGCTGGAGAATCATTCGCCAGTTGCTTACGGAAAGCGTGCTGCTTGCGGGCTTAGGTGGAATCGCGGGACTCTTTGTCGCTTATGCAGGAACACGCATGCTGCTCGCGCTCGCTTTTCCCGGCGCGGCAGTGCCAATTCATGCGAGTCCTTCGCCTGTGGTTCTGGGTTTCGCCTGTGCGCTGGCATTGCTGACGGGGATCTTATTCGGCATTGCGCCCGCATGGATTGCTGCTAAAACCGAGCCTGCGGATGCTTTGCGAAGTGGATCGCGCACCACGACCGAAGGAGCGCCGCTGTTGCAGCGCGCATTAGTCGTTGCGCAAGCGGGACTGTCGCTTGTGCTTCTCGTTGGCGCTGGTCTCTTTTCCCAAAGCCTGAACAAACTCGAACACATTGATCTGAAGCTGGATTCGAAGAACAGTTACATCGTCCACTTCAATCCCCAGGCGGCAGGCTATTCACAGCGGCAGGTCGGGGATTTATATCGAACGGTCGAAGAACGATTTCACGCGGTTGCCGGTGTCGAGAAAGTTGGCATCGCGACCTACACGCCCATGGAGGACGACAACGACGGTTATAGCGTGCGGGTGGAGGGCCAGCCGGACTTAAACGTTAATGCTTCGTTCATAAAAGCAAATGCCGATTACTTCGACTCAGTCGGAACCCGCGTGATAGCGGGACGTGGCATTCGCGAGCAAGATACGCCTGCGTCTACGATCATTGCGGTCGTGAACGAGTCATTTGTAAAAAGGTTGTTTAAACCGGGAGAAAATCCGATTGGCCAACATTTTGGCGCGGCAAACAGGCCTTCCGATTACGAAATTGTAGGAATTGTCGAGGACACTGCTTACACGAACCCAACATGGCAAAACCACCCCATGTACTTTGTACCGCTGCTACAGAGGCCTGCTGGAATTAAAAAGCCCATTGACTTCGACGACATGATGTATGCCGGGGCAATCGTCCTGAAAACTAATCATCCGATGAGCGATATGGAAGCATTGTCCCGGAAAACGCTCTCCAGCATCAATCCGAATCTTGCCGTCGTAAAGTTCCAGACCTTCAATCAGCAGATTGCTGACCGCTTCACTGACAATCGCATGTTGGCGCGTCTCACTTTGCTGTTCGGCCTTTTAGCCTTGCTGCTTGCGACCCTTGGTCTTTACGGCGTGACTGCATACAACGTAGCGCGGCGCACTTCTGAAATCGGCATTCGCATTGCGCTCGGGGCAGAGCGTTCCGCAGTAGCGGGAATGGTGTTGCGGGGCGCGTTCATTCAGGCTGCGGTTGGCCTTGCGATCGGAGTTCCAACGGCGTTCTTGTGCGTGCGTTTTATCGAGTCTCAGCTTTACGAAATTAAGGGTGTGGATGCAATCGTACTCAGCGGCGCAGTCCTGGTGCTGCTGGTTTCTGCTTTCGTGGCAGGGCTCATTCCCGCGCGCCGCGCGGCGAAGGTAGACCCGATGGTGGCGTTGCGGTACGAGTGAGATTTGCAGAAGGAGTTTCGTGCAAGAGGTTCTATAGACATGACTGGACTACTTCAAGACATTCGCTACGCGCTGCGGCAGTTGCGCAAAAGCCCGGGCTTCACCGCGATCGCCGTCGCGACGCTGGCGCTGGGCATCGGGGCGAATACGGCGATCTTCAGTTTCATCTACGGCGCGTTGCTAGCTCACCTGCCCTATCGGCACCCCGAACAGCTGGTCAATGTGTGGTCGAGCTATCACGGTCATCGAAACAATGCGTCGGTCGCGGACTTTCTGGATTGGAAGCGCCAGAGCACAGTCTTCGAGAGCTTAAATGCCTTTGAATTCATAAATGTGAGTTTGGCGACGAATTCTGGCCCGCCAGAGTCAGCTCTCATTGCCCGCGAAACGCCGGATATACACCGCATGGAAGGAGTTCCGATTGTCCTTGGCCGCGATTTCTCGTCCGACGAAGGCTCCCTTGGGAAGAACTATGTGGTCATCATTAGCAACAAGTGCTGGAGACACCGTTTCAACGGCGATCCCAACGTTCTGGGGCGAAAGATTCAAGTGAATGGAGAGGCCTACACAATTATCGGAGTGCTTGGCCCTCCGCCCGCCGAGGGCCAAGAAGGGGACGACTGGGTAGAGATTCCGTTGGTGTTCCGTCCCGATGAAATCAATCGATATGACCACTGGTTAACCGTAGAGGGCCGGCTCAAGCCGGGCGTGACCATTGAACAAGCCACCGCCGAAATGCAAACCATCGCCCGACAGATTGCGCAAGCCAATCCTTCAACTAACAAGTATTTGAGTGTGCTCCTCGTAAGGCGCGAGCACGCGTGGGTTGCTCCTCGCTTGAGGAGAACGCTCTATCTGTTGATGGGAGCGGTCGGTTTCGTGCTGCTGATCGCGTGCGCGAACGTTGCCAACCTGCTGTTGGCTCGTGGCACGGTACGGAGGCGAGAGATAGCGATCCGGTCATCGCTCGGCGCTACACGCTGGCGACTGATAACACAGTTCCTCACAGAAAGCGTGATACTGGCTTCCCTTGGAGCGGCCTTGGGCGCGGCACTGGCGTGGAGCCTTTTGAAAATCGCAATGGTCTTGATGCCGCTGAACCAGCTCCCTTCGGAAGCTGTAGTCAAACTGCAAGCGCCGGTTCTGCTTTTTGCGTTTGGAGTGGCGTCTCTTTCAGCGATTTTGTGTGGCAGCGCGCCAGCGATGCAGTCGGGGCGAGTCGACCTGATTGAAACGCTTAAAGACGGGACTAGGAGCGCGACCGGCATTGGTGGGCGCGGCCTGCGCCGGTTGCTGGTGGTGGGCGAGTTCGCGCTTGCCCTCACCTTGCTCACCGCGGCGGGTCTCGCCATGCATGGATTTTGGAAGGCTGAAAGCGTTGATCTCGGATTTCAGCCCGGTCACATATTGACTTTCAAGCTGCAATTGCAGCAGGAGCGAAAGCAGGGCCGCCTTCAAACGCCTGAACAAATCACTGCCTTCTACCGGCTGCTGCTCGCGAAACTGGAGTCCGTTCCCGGAGTTCTGGATGCGGAGGCCTCCCTTACGCGACAAGGGTTGAGGCCCGAGTTGCGAACCTCCGTCACCATTGCAGGAAGATCGTTATCGGATGCCGGTGCCAAAGTTTACAGCAACTGTGTCGCGGTGACGCCTCAATTCTTTAAAACATTTGGCATCAGGATCGAGCGTGGCCGCGCATTTACCGAAGAGGACAGGGAAGGAAGCCAGCTGGTTGCGGTTGTGAACGAAGCATTCGTCCGGCAGTTTCTGCCTGGAATCGAATTGTTAGGCCAGCGCGTGATTGTTCCCCAACCATTGCCCAACTCCGCGAGGCCTCCGGTCGAGTTGGAGATTGTGGGCGTATACCGCGACGCACGGAATGACGGGTTGAACACGCCCCAGCCAGAAATCGACGTCCCGTTCTGGCAGAATCCGTGGCCGTATCCAATGGTTGCCGTGCGCACCTCGGGCGATCCACAGCTCATCAGGCAAAGCATTGCTTCAGTGATTCAATCCATCGCCCCGGATGCACCGATGGCGGAGGTTCAAACCATGGATGACACAGTGCGCGAGTTTTCGGCTAGTGAACGATTTGGCGCGGTGTTGTTTGGCAGTTTCGGAGCGGCTGGCTTGATATTAGCCGCATTGGGCATTTATGGCGTGGTGGCGTTTGGCGTAGCCGAGCGCACGCGCGAAATTGGACTGCGAGTTGCCATGGGAGCGGGCCGTGAACAGGTTGTGCTGCTCTTCCTACGCGAAGCCCTTGTGTTAGCCCTGACAGGTCTCGGTTTCGGGGTCGCCGGCGCTTATACGGCAGCCCAACTGATGCGAGGCATGTGGTACGGGGTCCAGAGCAGCGATCCATTCGTTTTTGCGGCGGTGGGAATTGGGCTGCTGTCTTTCGCGCTGCTAGGGAGCTACATTCCCGCGCGCCGTGCGGCGAGGGTTGATCCCATGGTGGCATTGCGATACGAGTGAGGAAACTATGAATGCATTATTACAAGACATTCGTTATGCACTGCGACGAATGCGCAAGAGTCCGGGGTTCACTTCCTTTGCCGTAATTGTGATGGCGCTGGGCATAGCGGCGACCACTGCAATGTTTTCGGTAATCCACACCGTTCTACTCAGCCCTCTACCCTACCGCGAGCCACAACAAATCGTGCTGCTTTCGAAAGGCGCAACTCCTGTGCGGTACGAAGAGATGAAAACAGCAAGTCATTCCTACAGCGATCTCGGAGCATATGAGGGAATCGTAGAGCAGATGGCGCTTTCCAACGCTGGCGCGCCAGAGATTGTTAACGGCGCGAGAGTATCTGCGAATTTTTTGAAGATCCTGGGAACAGCTCCCGCCACGGGGCGAAGTTTTTCAAGCGAAGAGGAAAAAAGTGGCGCACCCGCAGTGGCGATGATTAGTACCAAATTGTGGCAACAGGCATTTGCAGCAGATCCGAAAATTGTTGGCAAAATTGTGACGCTAGCAGGTGCCCCTTACACCATCATCGGTGTGCTTCCTGCGGGATTTCAATTTCCTTTCGCGGGCGTAGATGTTTGGGTCACGAAGCCATCGGAATCGCCGATGATAGATCCTCCATCGAGGCCGATAAGTCCGACGCTGAAAATATTTGGCCGGTTGAAGCCGAACGTAGATATTACCCAAGCCAATGCAGAACGTGCGGTTCTGAAGGAGCAATACGCAAAAGCACATCCGGGAATGCTGGATGCAAAAGTGAATGCCCCGGAAAGCCTGGTGTCCTTAAAAGACCTTCTTGTCTCTGATGTTCGTCCGAAACTATGGATGTTATTCGGAGCGGTTGGGCTTGTGCTGTTGATTGTATGCGCCAACATAGGGAGCCTTCAGTTGGCCCGCGCGCTGTCCCGCACACGTGAGTTCGCTGTTCGAGCGGCCATTGGAGCCGGCCGCACACGAATTCTGAGACATCTTCTAACGGAAAATCTGTTGCTGGCATGTATCAGTGGGGCTCTGGGAATCGCACTGTGCGTTGCCATCTTGAATATCGTTAAAACCGCAACATGGATGGATTTGCCGCGGACCACAGAACTTCATATGGACGCCCAGGTCTTGGGATTCGCATTTGCGCTCTCTGCACTTGCTGGTCTTCTTTTTAGTTTTGCGCCTTTATTCATTGCCTGGCGAAAAGACATTGCCGAAATTCTAAAAGGAAGCGGTGAAGCAGCAATTTCGCGGAAGAATCGCCCTCTACTACTGCGTCTGGGCTCTCGCAGTTTATTAGTTGTGGGACAAATAACTTTATCGGTCGCACTGCTGATTGGCGCAACACTTCTCATACAAAGTCTGGCGCGACTCTATCGGGTTAACCCGGGATTCCAACCTGATCACCTGCTTACCATGCACATCACTTTGCCAGCAGATCGTTATGACACTAGTGAAAAGCAGCTTGCCTTTTACCAGCAGGTCGTCGAGCGGGTGAAGGCGTTGCCCGGAGTTAGCAATTCCGCGACGAGCCTTACGCTTCCCATGTCAGGCAGGGTAGGAATTCCCGTACAGCGAGCTTCCGATCCACTATTACCTTTAAATAAACGTCCCATAAGCGTCCTGCAGCCCATTACGCCGCAATATTTGCACACTATGGAAATCGTCTTGAAGCGCGGAAGGGAATTTAACTCGCGCGACGAAACTAATTCTTCTCCGGTAGCAATTATTAGCGAGAGTTTGGCGCGTCACTTCTGGCCGCAGTATCCAAATGGTCCTGATCCAGTTGGGCAATATCTGCTTATGGGCATGAATCACCCGCCGAAGCAGATTGTTGGTATTGCTGGCGATGTGCATCAGGCAGGCAAAGATCAGGATCCACCACTCGGCCTTTACGTGCCGAACACGCAAGTGATTCTTCCTTCTGCATCGTTAATTGTAAGAACGAGCGGCGACCCACAACTGCTTGCGAGCGCCGTTCAAAAGCAAATATTGGCGATCGATCCCGAAGAGCCTGTCTCTGACGTGAAAACCATGGATGAAATTGTGGATGCGTCGGAAGGACAGCTCCGATTGATGATGCGGCTGCTCGCTGGATTCGCACTGGCTGCTACCTTGTTGGCGCTAATCGGAATCTATGGCGTTGTTTCTTATTCGGTAGCGCAACGAACAAAGGAAATAGGAATTCGGCAGGCGTTAGGAGCGCGACGTAGCAATGTACTGGCACTGGTCATAGGCGAAGGGCTCCGCCTTTCTGCAATTGGCATTGTTCTAGGAGTCTGTGCGGCTTTCTTTTTGACTCGAGTCTTAAAAAACCTACTGTTTCAAGTAAGCACTACAGATGCAGT
>JAICKN010000148.1 GCA_025927855.1 Terriglobales bacterium | reverse complement strand
CGCCCTTTGGAGTGGAAGGTGTCCCGCCTATGACTACATGGTTCACCTACGCCATCACGGTTTTCCCTCTCCGTTACTAGACTGGACCAGATCGCTCTACGTCGCGGCACATTTTGCGTTTAGCACAGCGAAAAAAGTGGACTCCGTGTCAATCTACGCGCTGTGGAGCCAGCCGAACAGGATATCGGGTAACAAACTCGCGACAGTCTATCGATATGGACCGTACGTCAGAACACACCGACGCCACTTCTTGCAGCAAAGCGAGTACACGCTGTGCCTGTTTTACGAAGACGAGTGGTGGTTCGACAACTATGACGAGGTATTTGATAAAGGACTTCACCAGCAAGGGCAATGCCAAAAGTTCACGATCCCCATCAGTGAACGGCCACACGTCCTCCGTCTTCTCGATGAGCACAACTTAAACGCATTCTCGCTCTTCGGTTCCGAAGAAAGCATGATGGAGACACTTGCTGCACGGGAGTTTCGTACGTTTCGATAATACCTGTTGGTCTTGCAGACGAGCTTGTCAGTTGACGAAATCAGCGATTCCACTCAAAGTCTCTCCGCGCGCTCGGATGGCTAGCCCGCCCTTCGGGTTAGAAGTGAATATCGGTTCTGTCCTTGTTCTTTTCGTTACTCTCGATATTCAGCGGGGTTCCCCAATCGAGTGGCTTCGGCCAGTAGCCCTCATTTTTATTTTCTTTGACGAAGTCATCATCCAAGTAAGAGAGAGCTCCAAAAAATAGTAAGGCGACTAAAATCGAAGCTCCGAACCACAGAATTCCGGTGTTTGTCGTAATAGGGGAAAACCAAAACACAATTCCAGCAATTAGGGCGACACCCTCAATTACAAAGGCAAGGCCACGTTTCAGAGGCCTAGCCTTTGGTGACGTATTGGCGTCTACGGAGTCGGCGAGGAGCAACGAACGCGGAAGTTGTAGCGCTGCGCCGCATTTCACGCAGAAGATGCGATCAGCATCAGCAGGTGCAGCACATTGAGAGCAAGCCCTACTCGGAGTGCTCATACTCTAGAGCACCATCCTACTCGTATCGTTCGATTTGCTGCCGCCAATAGCGGGCCATGACGCTCATTGACCAGATTGGGCAGAATCCATTTTGCCGTCCCATTAATCACCCTCCCCCGTTTGACGCTTCTCTGGCCTTCTCTTTACACTCAAAGGGTGAGCCCTACTGAAACAGCCAGCAGCACCAAGCGGGAACTCGCGGTAGAAATACCTGCCGACGAAGTTGCCCGCGAAACCCAGAACCTGATCCAGAAATATCAGAAGTTGGCGCGCATTCCCGGCTTCCGCAAGGGCCATGCCCCGGCTTCGATCATCCGCCAGCGCTTTGCTGAAGACCTTAAGACCGACATGGTCGAATCGCTTGTGCCCAAATACTTCCGCAGAGAAGCGGAGAAGCAGGGACTCAAGCCGGTTTCGCAACCCAGAGTCACGGACCTGCACATCCACGATGGCGAACCACTGAAGTTTAAGGCCAGCTTTGAGGTCATGCCGGAAATCAAAGTAGAGGGCTACAAGGACCTTCGTGCCGAAAAGCCGGAAATAACCGTCACCGATGAGGAAGTGGAAGAATCCATAAAAGGCCTGCTTGAGCAACATGCGACCTTTAGTGCGGTGGAAGGGCGTCCGTTGGCGGTGGGCGACTTCGCACAGGCTTCTCTGGATGGCAAGCCCAAGGAGAGTGGTTCCGGAGCAGAAGCCGCCGCGGAAGGCGCGAAACCCGTTCACATGGACGAAGTGCTCATAGAAATCGGTGGCAAGAACACCATGCCGGAATTCACGGCCAATCTGACGGGGGCCTCAGCAGGTGACGAACGTACCTTCGATGTTGTGTATCCGGAGGACTTTTCTGATAAACGTTTAGCTGGGAAGACTTTTACCTATACCGTAAAGGTGCAGGGCATTAAACAGAAGTCTTTGCCGGAAATGAATGAGCAATTCGCAAAAGAACTAGGTGAGTTTGCCAGCTTCGATGAAGTGCGTAAGCGCATCCGAGAGAACATGGAGCACGAGCGCAAGCACAATGCGGAGCGGGAAGCGAAAGATAAGTTAATGGCGGAGTTGGTGAAACGCAATGAGTTCGAGGTTCCTGAGGCCCTGGTGGAACATCAAATAGATGTCCGCTTGGAGCGCGGCGTAAGGGCTTTGGCGGCACAAGGAATGCGGACGGAGGACATTAAGAAAATGGATTTTGCCCGGTTGCGCGCCGGTCAGCGCGAGCAGGCGGTGCAGGATGTAAAGGGAGCGTTATTGCTGGAAAAGGTGGCGGAGGAAGAAAAAATCGAGGTGAAAGACGAGGAGCTGGAAGGAGAAATCATGGCGCTTGCAGCCCAGTCAAAACAGAGCGTGGAATCGGTGCGCGCTCGTTTGACACAGGATGGAGCGCTGGATAGAATCCGGAATAGAATCCGCGACGAGAAAACCCTCGATTTTTTGTATCGTCAGTCCGCGTGAGCCGGACATTTTGCAAACTTCCCCACTGAAAGATTATTGTTGGACGAAGTGTCGGGTAACAGGAAAGGACCACATTGCATGCTAGTTCCGATGGTCATTGAACAGACCGGGCGTGGCGAACGCGCCTACGACATTTACTCCCGGCTGTTGCGCGATAACATTATCTTTATCGGCACTCCCATTGACGACAATATTGCCAACTTAGTTATCGCGCAGATGCTGTTCCTGGCGCAGGAAGATCCGGAGAAGGACATCCAGCTCTACATTAATTCCCCGGGCGGCTCCATTACGGCGGGTATGGCAATTTATGACACCATGCAGTATGTAAAGAATGACGTGACCACGATTTGTATCGGTCAGGCCGCGAGCATGGCAGCTACTCTGTTGGCCGCCGGAGAGCCGAAAAAGCGTTTGGCCCTGCCCAATTCGAGAATTTTGATCCATCAGCCCTCCATGGGGGGCCTTTCGGGTCAGGCGACCGATATTGACATCCACGCCCGCGAGATTCTCCGTATGCGTGAGATAACAAACCAGATATTGGCGAAGCATACGGGGCAGAAGCTGGAAAAAGTCGAAAAGGACGTTGAACGCGACTTCATTATGAACGCCCAGCAATCTAAAGAATACGGAATCATAGACGACATCATCTATAAGACGAAGTAAGAGGTATGATCGGCATTTGCCGATTAAGATGTTTCGGCCGGGAGAGTTCGCAATTGGAACTCCAAGGAGCAGAGCTAAGTGAAAAACAGAACTGGCAGCGACGAGATTCTCCGCTGTTCCTTTTGCCACAAGTCGCAGGATGCGGTGGCCAAACTTATATCGTCGCCCAGTGACTATCCCCGGGCCTACATCTGTGATGAGTGTGTAGCGGTTTGCAACTCCATCCTGGAAGATGACCGGGCCGCCACTCCGGCAGCCACCACGCCCAACCAGCTTCCCAAGCCGCAAGAGGTCAAGACCTTTCTGGATGAGTATGTGATCGGCCAGGAACAAACCAAAAAGAAGCTGGCGGTCGCGGTCTACAACCACTACAAACGCATTTACATGAATCGGCAGAAGGCCAGCGACGGCATTGAGCTGGCCAAGTCGAACATCATGCTGATCGGCCCAACCGGAACCGGCAAGACCCTGCTGGCGCAGACTTTGGCGCGCATGCTGGATGTGCCCTTTGCCATTGTGGACGCCACTACGCTGACTGAAGCCGGATATGTGGGCGAAGACGTTGAAAATATTATTCTGAAGCTGCTGCAGGCAGCCGACGGGGACGTAGGCCGTGCCCAAACCGGCATTATCTACATTGATGAAGTGGATAAGATCGGCCGCAAGGATGAGAACCCCTCCATTACGCGCGATGTCTCCGGCGAAGGCGTTCAGCAGGCTTTATTGAAGATCCTCGAAGGGACAATTGCCAATGTGCCCCCGCAGGGGGGACGCAAGCATCCACACCAGGAATTCACGCCGGTAGACACAACCAACATTCTGTTTATTTGCGGCGGGGCTTTTGTCGGCCTCGACAAAATCGTAGGCCGCCGCGCCGGTAAGAAGTCACTCGGCTTTCGCGCCGAAGAGGAAGTTCCGAAAGAAGATGCCAATTCCAAAAAGCGCAGCTTTGAATTGGTGAGCGAGGTGCAGCCGGAGGACCTGATCAAGTTTGGGTTGATTCCGGAATTTGTAGGACGGTTGCCCGTGGTAGGCGTTTTGGAAGACCTCGACGAATCTGCCCTCATAGAGATTTTGACGCGGCCCAAAAATGCGATCATTAAGCAGTACCAGCGGCTCTTTGAATTCGAGAATGTGCGCCTGAAGTTCAGCGAGGAGGCCCTGCGCGCGGTGGCGCGGCAGGCGATGGCCCGCAAAGTTGGAGCGCGCGGGCTGCGCATGATTCTGGAAGAGCTGATGCTCGATCTTATGTATCATCTGCCCAGCCAGAAGAAGGTGAAAGAATTCGAAGTGACCCGCGAGATGGTGGAAAAGCGGAATGTATCGCTGACCATGATGGAAAAGGCGGGGTAGGGTTCTTTCAATATATTTCAGCATTAAGAGCGAAAGCAGATTTTGGAGTCATAGTGACCACACCCAAAGAAAAATTCGAAACCAAAAAATTACCCATGATGCCCATCCGGGATGTGGTCATCTTCCCGTTCATGATGACGCCGTTTGTTGTTGGGCGGGAGTCCAGCGTGCGGGCGCTGGAAGAGGCGCTGGCGGCAGACAAGAAGATTTTTCTCGCCACCCAGCACGATGCCAGCGTAGATGAACCAAAGCCGAACGAGATTTACCAGGTGGGGACTGTCGTCAATATCGTGCAAAGCCTGAAGCTGCCCGATGGCAACATCAAAGTGCTGGTAGAAGGCATTGAACGCGGCAAGATTTTGCAAATTACAGAAACCGAAGGGTTCATGCAGGTTTCTGTCCGGCTAGCGCGTTTTGCCAGCGAAACCACTCCGCAAATCGAAACCAGCATGCAGCGCGTTACCTCGTTGTTTGAGCAGTATGTGAAGCTCTGCCAGTCATTAAATTACGAAACCATGATCGCCGCTGTCCGCATGGAAGATCCTGCGAAATTGACGGATACCATTGCGGCCAATCTTCAGCTTTCCATCGAAGAAAAACAGGAGTTGCTCGAGATATTCGATCCTGCCGATCGTTTGAACCGCATCGGCGATGTGCTGGACATAGAAATCGAAAAATTGAATATGGACCGAACCATCCAGTCGCGCGTAAAGCGGCAGATGGAGCGAGCGCAAAAAGAGTACTACTTAAACGAAAAGATCAAGGCAATCCAAAAAGAGCTGGGCCGCGGCGAAAAGAGCGAATTCGATGAGCTTAAGAAGAAAATCGACGCCGCCGGAATGCCGAAGGAAGTCCGCGACAAGGCCATGCAAGAGCTGAAGAAACTCGAAGCCATGCCGCCCATGTCGGCGGAATCCACGGTCTCCCGCAACTACCTGGATTGGCTGCTGGCGGTCCCGTGGAAAAAACGTTCCAAAGAAATTCGCAATATTTCACGCGCCGAAAAAGTGCTGAACGAAGACCACTACGGCCTGGAAAAAATCAAGGAACGCATTCTGGAATTTCTGGCTGTTCGTCAGTTAGTGAAAAATCCCAAAGGCTCGATTCTTTGCTTTGTCGGCCCTCCGGGCGTGGGCAAAACTTCCCTCGGAATGTCCATCGCCAAGGCCACCGGACGCAAGTTTGTCCGCATGTCGCTCGGCGGCGTGCGCGATGAAGCGGAAGTGCGTGGCCATCGCCGCACCTATATCGGTGCGCTGCCCGGGCAGATCATTCAGATGATGAAGAAAGCAGGCACGAAAAATCCCGTCTTCATGCTGGATGAAGTGGACAAAATGTCCATGGATTTCCGCGGCGACCCCTCTGCAGCACTGCTCGAAGTGCTCGACCCTGAGCAGAATTTCATGTTTGTAGACCACTATCTGGATGTCGAGTATGACCTCTCGCAGGTGTTCTTTATCGCTACGGCGAACGTCATGCACACCATTCCGGCGGCTTTACAAGACCGCATGGAAGTGTTGCGGCTGCATGGATACACCGAGCAGGAAAAGCTGGATATTTCCAAGCAGTTTTTAGTGAAGAAGCAGATGGTGCAGGCAGGCCTGCTGGAAAAGAACGTCCAGTTCAGCGATGAAGCGCTTACCATGCTCATCCGCGCCTATACGCGCGAAGCCGGGGTGCGCAATCTGGAGCGTGAAATTGGGAACGTCTGCCGGAAAATTGCGCGCAAGGTGGTAAAAGAAGGCGCGAACTACAGCGTCACTATCACTCCGGAAAACCTGAACGAGTTCCTGGGAGTAACCAAGTTCCGCGACATGCTGGCCCACGAGAAAAGCGAAATTGGTTTGGTGACCGGTTTGGCATGGACCGAAGTCGGCGGCTCCATCCTCAGCACAGAAGCGACCGTTGTGGATGGAAAGGGCAAGCTGATGCTGACGGGAAAATTGGGCGATGTGATGCAGGAGTCCGCGCAGGCCGCGATGTCCTATGTGCGTTCGCGCGCCCATCGGCTGGGCTTGACCCGTGAGTTTTACCGCAGTCTCGACATTCACGTGCACGTGCCGGAAGGCGCTATTCCTAAAGACGGTCCTTCCGCCGGAATTACCATAGCCACTGCAATTTCCAGTGCGTTAAGCCGCATCCCTGTACGGCGTGATCTGGCCATGACTGGCGAAATCACCCTTCGTGGCAAAGTCCTGGCCATTGGCGGATTAAAAGAAAAGTTGCTCGCGGCGCATCGAGCTGGACTCTTCGAAGTAATTTTGCCCAAAGACAATGAAAAAGATCTCGCGGAGGTTCCCGAGAACCTGCGCAATGCCATGAAGCTGCACTTTGTGGAGAACATGGATCAGGTGCTTTCCATTGCATTGGAGCAGCCTTTGCCCCAAGTGCCGGAAGAGACGGCACAGCCGCTCGGGCCTATTCCTCCGCCATCGGAAGGGCCAACAGCCCATCAGTAGCTCGGTCGCGAGTGGCCGCGGCATAAGGCTGTCTAAGGCAATCGTTCTGCAACTCCGTGCCGCTCAGTTCCGCATGCATCCCTGTGTACGAATTTCTATACAATTGAAGATGCATTTATGCCGATTGGAACAGAGCCCAACAGTTTTTTAAGAAGCGGCATCGCTCTTGCCGTGGTGCTGGTTGCAATCGTGCTCTTGGTGGTTCTGTTCCCCGCATATCGCTGGTTTTTGCTGATTAGCATCGGAATCGGCATCATTGTGGCTGTGATCCTATACTTCTGGAACCGGTGGCGTCCACTGAAAGAAGAAGACGTGGACCACCATAAACGGCCGCTTGGTCTTTAGCCCACAGAAGATTCAGGCGATTATCGGCGCGCAGTCACATGTTGCGCAGGTTCCGGCGCGGAGATTGGGTCGGAACCCTGTTTGAAGCTAAGGTTTCCACGGGCTCACGGGATCATCGCCGTGAATCAATGACCAAATAAGAATTGTGCTGGCTGCAGAGGATCCGCCGATTTTAGCCCAGGGAGCGTCATTGAACACGCCGTTTGTTCCTCCCGGGCGGGCGACTTCGTCGTGTCTGTCAATTGCGTAAACCGTCTCTTCACCCGGTTCCATCACGATATTGCCGTCGCTGCCGGTTACGTTTAACTCGGCATCGCCGGCCAGAATCCTGACCTCATCTTCCGTTTTGCGCACTTCGAAGTGGGTCCATTTGCTGCCGACCGGAACGATGGTTGCAATGCCAGCATTCACGGTAAAGTTGTTTCCTGTGTCCACCGCAGTGAATCCGCGGCTTAACACCATTCCGCCGCTTTGGAAGTTCACCAACGTATCGGGCGCAACCATGAGGTTCATTGCGGCCCCCCGGATGTTGGCGAAAGAATCGCCATTCGTTTGTACCTTGTCTCCGGGCAAGAGCGCGCTGGAGCCGGGAACTCCGCTGCCATTCAGCCATACAGAGCCTTTGACGTAAACCATGGCGCCGGTATCCGGAGGGGCAGCCGCGACTGGCGGAACGAAGGGAATGAGCACGAGCCACATATACAGGAAAACGGCAGTCACGCAGCACAAAGGAAGACGGCTGTAACTCAACCGCCAAGCTGCTCGGAAAATGGCCCTTCCCGAATAAAAACCCATTGGCACAGATATATCCAGTTTGATTATGTCAACCCGGTTTCGGCGGAACTATTCCCTAATGTGGTTCTGGCGAACAGCTGCGCGTACAGGCAGGGAATTTGGCATTAGCCGCATTTTTTGAGCCGCAGATGTGTTCGCATTTCGTTACAATCCAAGTGCCAAGCCACCCCCTATGCGAAAAGCGCTGCTGACAATGGTTCTGCTGAGTCTGTGCTGGTTAGTGGGTTGCTCGCCGCGCGACTTTCTTACCCGGCGCTTGGCCGCCGACTTGATTGCAAGTTCACATGTGTTTACGGTGCCCCAATCGTTCGTGCTTCGCACTGGGACCATTGCCAATAAAGACTTTGTTT
>JAICKN010000071.1 GCA_025927855.1 Terriglobales bacterium | reverse complement strand
TATTGTGGGTAAACCTGCATGCGGAATTCGCTTTGGGCATTGCCCTGATTGCGCTGTTTTTCATTGGCACAGCTCTGGACTGGATTTTTGGATTTCGCGCCTGGGCGCAGGCCGCCCCTTCTCTTCGGAATCTTGCGCTTGCCCTAGGCTTTTGTCTCGCGTTGGTCCCTTTGAATCCTTACGGCACAAAAATGTATTTGTATCCGTGGCACACATTGTCGTCCACAGCGATGGCGGCGTACATACAGGAATGGATGTCGCCCGACTTTCACAAAACGATGTACCTGCCATTTCTGCTGTTAGTGCTGGCCTTGCTTGCAGCAGCAGCGACTTCCCGGCTGCACCTCAGGCCACGCGACATATTGCTGGTTTCAGTCATGCTCTTTGCCGGGCTCCGCTCGGTGCGCCATATCCCGATTTTTGCCCTTGTGGCTGCGCCAATTCTTGCGCGCTTAGTTCAAGGCATACTTGAGAAGCGGAATGTTCATTTGAGCGGCAGGACCCCACCGGCAAATAGCAGGGTTGCGGTGAATGCAGTAATCTTCGCCGGATTCCTCATTTTTGTCGGACTTTGGGTAAGGTCGGTCGTTCTGCACGAGCCCCGCGCAGAGGCGGAAAATTTTCCCGTGCGGGCGGTCTCCTTTCTTGCACAAAACGAGCTTCCGGGGCCGTTATTCAACCACTACAACTGGGGAGGGTACCTAATTTGGAAACTGTATCCCCGATACGAGGTTTTCGCGGATGGGCGGGCGGATGTTTACGGCGACGGCTTTTTGGATGATTTGGCGGAAATTTACTTCGTACGGGACCATTGGCGGCAAAAATTCGAGGCATGGCCAATCCGCACAGTCATACTTCCTCCTAATGCCCCGCTGATTGCCGCGCTGCGCCTGCAATCAGGCTGGAAACAGGTTTATGCTGACCAGCAGGCCGTTATTCTGGAACGCAAGGAATGATGGGGAGAAACGGCCCAGCTGTCTCTTCGGCAAGCCATAGGTAAAAACCTTATGTGCTGCAACTTTCGTGGGGAAACCGCCTGATTACGGCCAAACTTTCAGTCATTTGGGCATAATCTGCAAGAATTTATCGCTTGCAAGCGGCGTAAGCAGGATATGATGTATTCAGAATTCGAGACCTGAGCCTATTGGTCTCGCAAGCTATTGATTTTCACTTGGAAAATTTTGGGCGTTTGAGAAGAGGGCAGAGCGACGTTTTGAGGTTCTGCGCCGCGATTCTTGCAATAGCTTTTGATCCAGAAGGGAAAACACATGAGGTATGTTCTCCACAGGCTTTGGTGCGAGGATGAAGGACAGGACATCGCCGAATATGCGGTGATGCTGGCAGTGATCCTGGTGATCGTGGTGGGCACAATTAAGCTGATCGGTTCCAGTGCCAACAATGTCTTCTCCTCGGTTGCGAGTTCAATCAACCAGTAGCAGCGGATGTTCCATATAGCAGTTTCAGCATTAGGGATCTCTGGCGTTGGAGCAACGGAGATAGTGCGGTTGGGTGCAAACTTTCCAGGGAAAGCCGCGGACAGAAATGCGCGGACCGGTAGCGGCCTCGGCATTTATCTACTTAAAAGAACATCTTGCCCTGTGCTTCCTTCCAGTGAGGAATATTTATGAACCGGAACCGGTTTTTGTTGATCGGGATCATCGCCATTGCGGCGGGAGCTTTCGTCAGTTATGCGGTCTATCACAGCCTGGAATCGCGCAACGGCTCGCGTATGCAGGCCGGGGCGCAGGTGGTTGTGGCGGCCGTCAATATTCCTCTGGGCGCAAAGATTGAAGAAAAAGACCTAAAAATAGTCCACTTGCCGGAAGCCGACGTCCCCCCGGGCAGCTTCCGCAGCACAACCAAAATTGTGGGCCGCGGCGCGGTCCTGCCTATTGCTGCGGGAGATTTTGTACTCCGCAATAAACTTGCAGGAGAGAGCGCGGGGTCCGGATTACCCGCGTTGATTCCGCCGGGCATGCGCGCTGTTTCCGTGCGCGTCAACGAAGTTATCGGGGTTGCCGGCTTCGTACAGCCGGGCACTCGCGTGGACGTGATGGTCACCGGCACACCGGTTGGCGGCTCGCAGGAGCAGACGATGACAGTGCTGCGAAACGTCGCCGTCATCGCCTCCGGACAAAATCTTGAACGCAACTCCAATGGCACGGCGCAAGCTTCTCCGGTCATCACCCTTTTAGTTTCCCCGGATGATGCGCAGAGGCTGGCATTGGCCAGCTCGGAAGGAAAAATACAACTGTCGCTCCGCAACCCGCTCGATACCGGACAAACGGAAGCCAGCGCGACCGATGAGGCGAGCGTATTCGGCAGAATCGCAGCGCCGGTTGCGCCTGTTACCCACGCAGCTCATCCACACCGCGTGGCCCATGTTGCGCCTCCGCCCGATTATTCCGTAGAAGTCTATAAAGGCGACAAGAAAGACATTACGAAATTTGAAACTCCAAACTGAGGTCAAAAGAATGCTTGCCAGCTCCCCTGACTGGGAGAAGTATTGGGGAAATTTCAAACGATCGCAGGGCGCCTTAAGCGCGCTCATGGTAGTAATTTTTGCCGCGGCAATGACTGTTCCCGGGGTAGCGCAAACGCCATCATCGGCTGGCTCAGGGTCCGCCGAGCATCCCGCGCAGGTGACCGAACCCGCTCCGGCACCGGAGACCGCTTCCGCAAACGGATCCCAAGTGAGCGCCTCTGCGCCGTTGCGCGTGATGGTGGACAAGTCATTGCTGATTAACACGACAGAACGGATCAAGCGCGTTTCGATAACAGACCCGACAATCGCCGATGCCATTGCCATTACGCCGACGCAAATTCTGGTGCATGGCCGCTCGCCGGGCGAAGTTTCCCTGTTGATTTGGGATGAACTTGAACGCTCGCGCAGCTTTGATCTGCGGGTGGATGTGGACATCAGCGCATGTATTGAGGAAGAAAAACGCATTTTCCCAACGGAACAGATTGAAGTTACCGCGTCCCGCTCGGCCATTGTTCTTTCCGGGCACGTGACCACAGAAGAAGTGGCAAAAGATGCCGGATTGATCGCCCAGGCTTATTCTAAAAACGTTGTAAATGTGCTGACCTTCGGTCCGGTGGGCGCTGACGAGGTCGAACTGGAAGTCAAGTTTGCAGAAGTGGACCGCTCCGCAGTAACGCAATTGGGACTCAACGTATTCACGCCCGGAACGGGAAACACGACCGGTACCCTGTCTACGGGCCAATTCGGCGGATTCAGCGTTTCCACGAGCACGAATTCCACAACCACCGCCGGTGGGACAACGACCACTTCTACATCCTCAACGGCGCCAACGATTAACGTAAGCGACCCGCTCAACCTGTTTCTCTTCCGGAATGACATTAACCTGGGCGCGGTGATTCGCGCTCTGCAACAAAAGAACTTGTTGCAGATTCTGGCGGAGCCAAACTTGATCGCGGTCAATGGAAAAGAAGCGAGCTTTCTGGCAGGCGGAGAATTTCCCTTCCCCATTGTTCAGCCCGGCCAGGGATTCACGGCGGTCACGATTTCATTCCGTGAGTTCGGTGTCCAGCTCAAATTCACGCCGGTGATTATGCCGAATGGAAACATTCACCTGAAAGTTGCGCCGTCGGTAAGCACACTCGACTTTGCGAACGCTTTGACCATTTCCGGATTCACGGTCCCGGCGCTGAGCACGCGGAAGGCGGAGACTGAATTCGAATTGCAGGACGGCGAAAGCTTTATGATTGCGGGCCTCATGGACAATCGCGTCACCAGCGTAATGAACAAGGTGCCGGGCATCGGCGATATTCCTATTATTGGGAACTTTTTCAAGAGCAAGAGCTTGCAGAAAAGCAATTCCGAATTGATGGTATTGTGCACGGTCCATAAGATTTCACCGGCTATGCAAGGGCCGGCTACGCCCAAGTATCCACAGCAATTTATGGATAAGGACAAATTTGACGGGAAAAAGCCTGCGCCAAAAAAGTAATTAGCCGCAGGCGTTCAAGTCATCGGAATGAGCCGTCAGGCAGGATTTGGAACGGTAAGGGTTTTTAGTAATGGCAGAGCTTTCTGTAGTGATCGTAGCTGCTGACAGCGAGCAGCAAACGGTTTTGCGAGTACTTGTAGATGGCACAAGCGTGGCCCGGGTAGCGCATGTGTGCGGAAGCTATCCTGTGGCGGCCGCGGACCCTGCTATGCGCCGGATTCAAAGCGGATCTCCAGTGGTCACCCTGGTGGATATTCCCGCGGAGCAGCCCGGCCCGGCGTTGCGCGCGCTGGAACTGCTGCGGCAGGAGATGCCGCAAACGGCATTATTTGCCATCGGCAGCATGTCGCAGCCGCAGGTCATTGTCAGCGCCATGCGCTCAGGCGCGCGTGAATTCATTGAGCGCCCCACCACAACAACCGACCTTCTGGAAGCGTTCGTAAGGCTCACCGCGGCGCAGCGGAGCGTGAAGCAAAATGAGGTCCGGGGCAAGCTCTTTACGGTGGTAAATGCCAAGGGCGGAAGCGGAGCGACTACCATTGCGGTAAATTTGGCAATGGCGCTGCAAGCGACCCACGGCAACACCGCCCTGATTGACATCGCGCCGCTTGGCCACGCCACTCTGCAAATGAACTTGAAGCCCGCATTCGGCCTGGGAGACGCGGTCCGCAATCTGCACCGCCTCGACAGTTCCCTGCTGGAAAGCTTCATGACCCGGAACAGCGACGGATTGCTGGTGCTTGCCGGGGCCAATGCGCCGCTGGCATTAGAGCCTTCCGCCAACGACTTTGCCCGCCTGTTTGACATGCTGGTAAATCAATTCCGTTATGTGGTGGTGGACGCTTCCACCCGTATTGACGGGGCCACCCGTTTAGTGTGCAATCTTTCTGAAACAGTGCTGCTGGTGGCCCATGCGGATGTGGCTTCCCTGTGGAGCGCCGCCCGGGTGCAGCAGTTTTTGCGCGATGGCGCCGGGAAGAACAAGGTGCAACTGGTGCTGAACCGTTTCCGCAGGATTCCGGGATTCAGCGAGACCGATGCGGAAACAGCGGCGGGGGTAAAACTCCTTTGGAAGATTCCGAACCAGTATTTTGCAGTTTCAGCAGCGATTGACCGCGGAGTGCCTTTGATGAACCAGAACCATACGGACCTTGCCCGCGCTTTCGCGGGGCTGGCGTCACGGCTCACCGAAAATGATGTTGATGTAAAACGAACGGCATGGTCATTGTTTAAGTCCGTGTAGTTGATTTGGCGGCAGGGTGGAAATGGGAGTACCAGATTTAAGGTTCCGCATGGCGAATTTACAGACATTTGAGAGGACCGAATATCAGCAGGTCAAGGCGGACTTGCATCGCAAGATCCTCGACCGTCTCGATCTCGAGAAATTAGGGCGCACCGCGGGCGATGCCGCGCGGGAGGAAGTCCTGCTGCTGATCCGCAGCACGGTCAACAGCGAGGCGGTCCCGCTTAGCTTTGCCGAACGTGAGCGCCTTTCCAGAGAAATTCTGGATGAAATTTTCGGACTGGGCCCGCTGGAGCCTCTTTTGCGCGACCCAAGCATCTCCGACATTTTGGTGAACCGTTACAACCGGGTATACGTGGAGCGTGCGGGCAAACTCGAGCCCACCGGGCTCAGCTTCAAAGACGACCAGCACCTGATGCAGATCATTGACCGCATCGTTTCGCGGGTAGGGCGGCGCGTGGATGAATCTTCGCCCATGGTAGATGCGCGTCTGGCGGATGGCTCGCGTGTGAACGCCATCATTCCTCCTTTGGCCATTGACGGTCCGTGTTTGTCCATACGGCGGTTCGGGCGCGATCCTGTAACCGCCCGCGTCATGGTGGAAAACAAAACTCTGACCGAACCCATGCTGGAATTGCTTTCCCATATGGTGAAAGGCCGGCTGAATATCCTGATCTCCGGCGGTACTGGCACCGGAAAAACGACATTGCTGAACGTACTCTCGGGGTTCATTCCGAACTCAGAGCGCATCGTGACCATTGAAGATGCAGCCGAATTGCAATTGAAGCAGGAGCATGTGGTGCGCCTGGAAACGAGGCCCCCAAACATTGAAGGCAAAGGCGCGGTGCGGCAGCGGGAGCTGGTCATCAACAGCTTGCGTATGCGCCCGGACCGCATTGTAGTCGGCGAGGTGCGCGGCGAAGAGGCCTTCGACATGTTGCAAGCCATGAACACGGGCCACGAGGGATCGCTGACCACGGTACACGCGAATTCACAGCGTGACGCTTTGTCCAGAATCGAAAGCATGTTTTCCATGGCAAACCTGAACATTCCGGAGCGGGCGATCCGCAACCAGATTGCATCCGCAATTCACGTGATTGTGCAGATCGCGCGCCTGGTGGATGGAACCAGAAAGGTCGTTTCTATTTCTGAAATCACTGGAGTGGAGGACGACACGATTACGATTCACGACCTTTTCGTTTTCGAACGGCAGAGCGTGAATGAATCCGGCAAAGTCTCGGGGGTATTCCGCGCCACTGGGGTTCGTCCGAAGGCAGTAGACAAATTAGCGACAGCGGGATTCAAGATCCGGCCGGAAATATTTGAATCGCGCATGGAAGTTTGACCGGTACAGTTATGACGGCGTTGATTGCAATTGCAATTTTCGTGCTGGTGGCCGCGCTGGTGTTCGGGGCGGGCTATTTATTCGACCAACGCAACGCCCGCGCGCGTCTTTTGCGCGAGCGTTTGGACAATGTCCATAGGATTGAAGAGCAGCAGCCGAGCCAGGAACTTGCGCTGCTTCGCGATCAGCTTCTCAGCAGCATTCCCGCTTTCGATACTCTCCTCAAGCGGTCAGCGCGGATTTCAAATTTGCAGGACTTATTGGCCCAGGCTGGGATGCGCATGCGCGCCGGGAACATTCTGGTGCTTTCGGTGTTGAGCGGGGTTATGTTGGGACTGGCCACCTGGTACGCAGGAGGGGCTGCAGCTTTCGGCGTCGTGGGCGTGATCGTCGGCGCGTTGCTCCCTTATTCTTACGCATCATTCAGGCGGGCAAAACGCTTTCAAAAATTCGAGGAACTGTTTCCCGAGGCGATTGATACGGTTGCGCGCGCGGTACGAGCGGGCCACGCTTTCACCACGGCATTAGAGATGATCTCCAATGAGGTTGCCGAGCCGGTTGCTTCCGAATTCCGCATTCTTTTCGAAGAGCAAAAGTTTGGGCTGCCCGTGCGCGATGCGCTTATCAATTTGACGGAGCGGGTCCCCTTGGTGGACGTGAAATTTTTTGTCACTGCGGTCATGCTGCAACGCGAAACCGGCGGCAACCTGGCGGAAATTCTGGATAATCTTTCTTACGTGATCCGCGAGCGCTTCAAGATCATGCGGCAGGTGCGCGTATACACAGCGCAAGGCCGGTTGACCATGATTTTACTGATGCTGATGCCGCCTGCGATTGTGATGATCATGCTGACTTTGAATCCGGGATTCATTCAGCCGCTTTTTTCCGACCCCATTGGGCATGCTCTGATTGTGGCAGGCATTACGTTGCAGACCATGGGATACTTCATTATCCGTAAGGTCATTCAGATTCAGGTTTGAATATGGGATTAGCCGTTGCCATTATTATCTTTCTTAGCGTGACGCTGGCGGTGTTTTCTTTTGGCGCGGCCGCTTATGCGCCCACTTCCATGCTGGGATCGCGGCTCCGCCAGCTCAGCACCGACAAAGTAGAGCCGGAGGAGAAGCCCGCATTAAGGGTCAAAGAACGCCTCGAACAGGCGTTGGAGCCTCTCAGCAAGACGTTGCCGCTTTCGAGCTCGGAAGTTTCCCGCACCCGCGGCTGGCTTATACAGGCAGGGTATAGGGAGGCGCGCCATCTTACGATCTACAACGGCACCCGTGTTTTCGCGGCATTTGTTGGATTCATAACGGTAATTGCCATCAGCGGGTTCAGTTCCCTTTCCCTGCTGGTCGGCGTCACCGCGTTTGGTTTCTTTATACCCCGCTTCGTCCTGAAGCGGATGATCCGCGAACGCCAGCAACGGATCCGGCTGGGGCTGCCGGACGCCCTGGATCTGACCGTGATCTGCGTGGAGGCTGGCTTGGGCCTCGACCAGGCAATGCTGCGGGTGGGAGAAGATCTGCGCTACGCGCATCCTGAATTAAGCTCGGAATTCCACCTGGTGAATCTGGAAATGCGCGCCGGCAAACCACGCACGGAAGCCCTGCATAATTTAGTTGAACGCACGGGCGTAGACGATATCCGGGCGTTGGTTGGAACGCTGGTGCAAACCGACCGCTTCGGCACCAGCGTGGCGCAAGCTTTGCGCGTGCATTCCGATTCGCTCCGCACTGAGCGCAGGCAGCGCGCCGAAGAACAGGCAGCAAAAACCACGATCAAGATGGTCATTCCCCTGGTACTTTTTATTCTTCCATCCATCATTTTTGTAACCCTGGGACCTGCTGTAATCCAACTGATCCGGACGCTGATGCCGGTCGGCAAATAACTAAAGTTGTGCGCGATTTTCAATTTCAGGAGCAACGGCGGCGGTGATGATGGGATATGCCTTTAACCAGACCCGCCGCGCATTCCTGGCTACGCGCCTCTGCTTTGCTACCACGCATTGGTCCCGGTTTGCCGGATTGATGGGGGTGAGTGCGCAACGTTTTTCATCCGGGCAAGGACTCTGGATATTGCCCTCCCGCGGCGTACATACCTTGGCTATGCGGTTTCCTATAGATGTGCTGTATCTGGATAAGGCCAAAATGGTCATCCACATGGAACAAAACCTGCAGCCCTGGAGGGTTGCGCCCATTAAAATGCAGGCAGCGTCTGTGCTGGAGTTGCCCGCGCAAATCGTGCAAAACAGCGGCACGGCGCTGGGCGACCAGATTGTAATTGCGGAAGGAGAGCCCACAGAGGAGTTCATGGCGTGAGCGCAGGTCCCACTTTCGACGGCCCCAATTTATTAATCGAGTGGTCTTCGCCATGGCGGGAGTTCCGCAGTGCGATTGGTCCCGCGTTGGCGCGCTCTCCCCGGCAGCTCGCAGGGGAAGCCCATACTGGTCTTTTTCCTTACCGCGGAATCCTTGTAGCCTGGGTTTTTGAGGCGGTCCTATTAGTTGCTGCCGTCGTCATTCCTGTGGAACTGGCCAAGATGAGGCCGTATGTTCCAGCGGCAGCTCCCAAATATGACGTGATCTATTACTCCGGCTATGAATTGCCGCGAACGGAAGACTCTGGGGGATCAAGCGCAGGGCGCGCGGGGCAATCCGGAGGGCGCGAAGCGCGGCACCGCACGCAAATAATCCGCGTTGCCCGGGGTTCCACGCTGCAAGAGCGTATTGTGGATGCGCCTGACTTAAAGCTGCCGCGCATCAATACCTCCGTTGCAAATTTACTGGCATATAAACCTGTTCCGGGACCGCCTCCGGCGGAGGGGCTGAAAAATTCGCGCAGTCTGCCTTCGATGCAGCAATCGGCCGTAGTTCCGCCCTCCCCGGAAGTTCAGATGGAAGCCAGGCTCAAGATGCCAGTTTTTTCGCAACCGGTCGTTGCGCCCGCCGCTTCCCTGCCAGACCATGACCTCACATCGCAGCCAATACCGGGAATGAATCAGGTACAGGTTGTGCCTCCTCCGGTTTCTGCGCCTGAACAACTCACGAACCGCAAGGCCCGCCTTACGCTGCCCGCGGCGGAACCCGTGGCACCGCCTCCGACGCTCTCCGCTCACGCAATAGAGATGCGCGGGCCGCGTTTCGGCAATGATGCAATGCATACGGAGATAGTCCCACCGCCGGTGCGCGTGACCTCGGATCCAAGCACACGCGCCCTTCCCAAATTTGGCGCGGCCAGCGTAGTTCCACCGCCGGTGGCTGTGGAGGCAATCTCTGGACGCGCGCAGAAGACGGCATCCTTGGGAAGGCAGGTGTCCGTTGTGCCGCCGCCAGTGAGCTTAAGCGCAATCTCTGGGCGCTCACAAAAAATCACCTCCGCGGCGGTGGTGCCACCTGCGCCGAAGTTGGCGGCAAATGTGAACGGGAGCGGAAGAGGAAACCGCGGCATGGGATTAGGCCAGCCAATGGCGGAGGGCCCCGTAGCGGCGTCACCGCAAAATGCAGGTTCGACGAAAGGGATGGGGGTTGTAATCTCGAGCAAACCGGGAACCAGCGTGGCTGTGCCAGGCCACCACGATGAAGGCACGCTGGCAATGTCACCCACCGGGGGAGACACGCCAGGTATCGGCGGCTCGGGCGGCGAGGCTGGCATCAATCATGGGAGAGGACCGGGGAGCGGTTTTTCCGGCAACGAATCTGGCATGGCCAAAATTGGCGGCGGGCACGGTTCTGACCCAAATGCGCGGGCCGGAATTTCTCCCTATCCCGGAACGGGCGGAGCGGGCAGCGGAACTGACCATAAACCAGCCATGCCGGGAGTCTCCGTACAGGGAGGCAGCAACATCGTAACTTTGCCGAGTTTCGGAGACGATCCCAGCGCGCCGGGCCAGCCGGGGCACTCTTCAGCATCTGCGAACCGCGAGGGCCCGGGAATCACTGTGGTGGCAACTTCACGCTCCGGCGGCGCGTTTAATTATTACGGCGTATTAAAGGGCGACCGCGTCTATACCATTTACATTGACACTTCACTGGGGACAGTGGTCATGCAATTTGCCGACCCGCTCTCTGCCACACACGCGTACGCGCAAGCCTTGAAAGCACCCGAACCGCTGCGTTCGGAATTGCCGACAGGATTGCCTCACGCACGGCTGGTGATTTCCTGCGTGCTTGACCGCACAGGAACTTTGCGCAATCCGCATGTGCTTGAAACCTCCAGCGCACTTATGACCAGCAAAGTAATCGCGGCACTGCGGAGCTGGAAGTTTAAGCCGGTAACGCGAGGAGCACAGCCCACGGAAGTCAATGCGATACTCGGATTCAATATTGATACCAGCGATCAGTTCTAAAACTAAGCATCTTTAGCCCGGGTAATTCAGTCGCCGTTAAGTGCAAACAAGACAGCCGTGCGGTCTTCGTATACCGATTTCCAGTCTTTGGTTTCTTTCAGTACATCGGCCAGCGATGAACCTTCCGGCAACAAAACCCACCGCACTCCAGTCATGCGCAATTGGTCCTGCCATTCCGGAGATACCTGCGTAATCTTCAAGTAGTTCCTGAAGAACTGGCTGCCGTATAAATCGTGGCGGTCGTCTACGTAGACAATTTTTTGGGGATAGAAGCGGTAGATTAAGTATCCGCCCCAGGAGTCAGGGCAAAAGACGGGGCCAGCGATATTTTTTTGCGCGATAAAACCTGCGGCCTGCACCGGAAAACGCCGCGAAGAAAAATGCGCGTTCATAAGCTGGCCGCCCGCGAACGTTCCGCCATGGCTACAGACGACTATGCCGATCACAATGGCTGCGACAGGCCACAAATGCCCCCGCAGCTTCCATTCAAAGGCGCTCATTCTGGAGGAGAAAGCTTCGGCGCGGCGCAAGAGAGTTTTAATGATTGCAGGGAGGACTGCTTGTATATTCGAGCTGCTTCTAAAGCATTTCGAGAATATAGGGGCAACAATGATCGCGAGCAGCAACGAAGAAACCGGAAGATTTCTTGCTGCGTAGAAGCCGCTATACAGAGCAAACAGAATGACCAGCCCGCGGGAGAGGCGGGGCTTGGCGCGGGTAGTTGCCACCGCTACAAAGCTCAGCAATACCAGAAAAACAAAGCACTGCTGCGCTGCTCCATGAAGATTGGGCGACTGGAATTCCTCAATGTGGTTGGTGAGCCAGCGGTCGCCGAGATAGGCGTAAATGTGCGTGTAGAGATGGTAACCAAATGGATTGACCAGGCTGGCCAATGCAGAAAGCAGAGTTGCAGCTCCAAGACGTTGCAGCCATCTGCCCGTGATTTTCCGCAGCGCCGGATTGCGGGCATACTGCACAACCCCGCTGCACAAATAAATTGCCAGCAGCACAAATCCGAATAGAAAGCCGCCATGGAGATTCACCCAGAGCAGCATCGTGAGAGGCAGCCACAGCAATTTACGGTAGGAACGGCCGCTACCTATATAGTCCTCGGCGGAAGCGAACGCCGAGGCTTCCATTGAATCGAGCACAACGAACCAGATGACGGCCAGCAGCCACGTGAACAAATGCGGGCGGGCAAACATGTGAATCACTGAGGCGGAGAACGCCAACAGCAAGAAAATGAGCGCCGAAAACAGGCCGGAGCCCTGGCGCAGGGTGAGCCTGAAGGTCATTGCGAACACAAACGCAATCAGCAGCGCAGTCACCCATACAACTCCGTTCAATCCCGCCCATTGATAGACAGCTGCGATGCTTACGTCGTACAGCCACTCCCAGTCATACCAGGGATGGCCTTGCATGGAAGCGGAAAAAGGATCCACCCGCGTGATCGAGTGCGACTGGAGAATGAGCTGGCCGTTGCGAATGTGCCAGCCGATATCGGCATCTCCCAGTAAGCGGCTGGAAAAAAGGCCATAACTCAGCGACGCAAGCAGAGCGATGAAGATGAGGTCGGTAACCGAAGGAAACAACCATGCCAAAACGCCGGGAATTGGCCGCGCTTTGGAGCTGTCGGCTCCCTCGGCCAGCTTTGCAGATGTGAGATTTGCGTTCACGGGACGCGATTTGAGGTCTTGCTGATTCTACTGTTAAAAGTGCCATCCTGCGTTTCCGCTGCGCGGTAACCGTGCTTGCAGATGGCGACATTTGTCGCTATAATAAGCGACAAATGGTAAATGAATTACATGCCGTGGTGCGGGAGCTTGGCGGAGAACATGCCTTGGGCCGTCCTTTGGCCAACGATCAGGATTTGCGCGAGGCCATACGCGAAGGCTTTCCTCACGGAGTTGTAGAGAGGCTCATGCAGGCCTCCGGACTGACGCTCAAGGAGCTGGCAGAGTCGCTCGACCTCTCTCCGAGGAGCCTGCAACGCAGGCGGCGCAGCGGGCGCCTGGCGCGGTTTGAGTCCGACCGTCTTTATAGGTTGGCGCGGGTGGTGGCTCTGGCCAACCAGAGCCTGGGAGGAGCGCAGCGCGCCATGCGCTGGCTGAAACATCCGAACCGCATTTTGGGCGGCATCGCTCCGCTGGCGGCCATAGATACCGAAGTAGGCGCGCGCCAGGTGGAAAACATCCTGGGCAGGATCGCCTATGGCGGGGTGAGTTGACGCGGGTCTACCGCGTACTGCGCGGCGCCTACGCACAAAATCCTTTTGACGGAGAAGGCGCGTACCGCTACGGCGGCCGATGGTCTAGCCCCGGCACACGCGTGAGCTACGCTTCGCAAAACGAATCATTGGCGCTGCTGGAGTATTATGTGCACCTCGATCCGGCAGATCTCCCGGAAGACCTCGTGCTTTCCACAGCCGACATTCCTGACGAACTTTCGCGCACGCGGATAGAAATCGGCAGCTTGCCCCGAAACTGGCGGCATACGCCCCCGTCTCCTCAGCTGACCGAATATGGGGATGACTTCGTGAAAAAAGCGGAGAATGCAATTTTGATCGTCCCCT
>JAICKN010000300.1 GCA_025927855.1 Terriglobales bacterium | reverse complement strand
GCGGCCCAAACATCGGGAGCTTTGGTAACGCCCATCATGGTCAGATACCCGCCATAGCTACCGCCCATTAGAATGATCTTCTTCGGGTCGGGATAACCGGTTTGCTTGATCCAGTCGGCTGCGGCGAGCACGTCCTGCAAATCGCCGCCGCCCATATCGAATAAATTGGCGTGCTGAAAGTCTTTTCCGTATCCGGTCGAGCCGCGATAGTTGGGAGCAATGACCATGTAGCCCTGATTCGTCATGTATTGAATGAAGCGGTTGAATGAATTTACCGACTGCGATGCCGGGCCGCCATGCACATAAACAATGGCCGCATTCTGCGCGTTGTGCGCCATATTGAAGGGCACATATACCAACGCGGAGATGGTCCATTTGCCGTCCCGGCTCGGGTAGTGCACCAGAAACGGTTCGACCATGTGGCTGGGCTGCACTCCGGCCAGTAGGGAATGCGTGAGTTGGCGTGCTTTGTTTGTGCCCAGCGAATAAATCCAAAGATCATTTGGTTCGGTGGGGCCATTGTGATAGGAGAGCAGGTGCAGGCCGTCGTGAGAAAAACCTGATCCAGTTCCGGCCAATTCATTCATGCCAACGGGTAAAGGGATAGTTGAAGTTTTTCCGGTGAGAAGATTGTGCAGGTAGATTTCGCTATTCCCATCCGCGTTTGCCACCCAGGTAACGTGCTTGCCATCGGGGGAAAAATGGCCGCCGCTCACTTCCCATTTTTCTTCCGTCAGCCAGGAAATTGTTTTGCTGGCAACATCGAGCAGTCCGGCATTCTCGTGACCATTGACTGCATTCGATGTGATCAAAATCTTTTTGCCGTCGGGAGAAATATCATCCGCGCGAAAAAGTTGCTCGCCTGAATGCGGCGTGAGCAAAACCGGCTGGCCGCCGTCAATCGCAACCATGAAGATATTCGAATCTGTGCCCTTGGCCTGCTCTTGCGTGTATACGATCTGCTTGCCGTCTTTCGACCAGATCGGATTCACATTCATCTTGTCCGCGGGAGTTCCAGAAGTTAGATGTTTCGTGTCCCGCATCACCGTGTCATAAACATCAATCTCGAAGACCGACGATGTTTTCGGCTTCACCATATAGGCCAAATAGCGGCCATCGGGCGACCAGCGCGGATGTTCCTCGGCAATTTCCCGCGTGCTAGTCAGGTTCACCACCATCCCCGTTTTTTGCGAAACCATGAAAATGTCCCATTGCTCGTCACCGTCGTAGTCAGACATATAAGCGATCCACTTGCCGTCCGGCGACCATGTTGGCTGGGTTTGGCGCTGATCGCTCACCGTCAACTGCCGCGGCCAGCCTCCATCAGATGGAACCAGCCACAAATTATTTCGTCCACTGATGTTTGAAACAAAGACAACTTCTTTGCCATCCGGGGACCATGCCGCGCCGCCGACGGTGCGCGTCATATAAAGCCGATCGAGAGAAAGGCCCTGCTCGTTCTGCTCGACTTCGGCATTCGATTTCGAGGTGATTTGTTTGGGATCGGTGATGGCATGAGGCGCAGGTAGTGTTTGCGCGGAAATCAAGGTGCTCATAAGAGTGACGATAACAAACGCAAGGAAAGTGCGCATGGGAGAAACTAAAGTTTAGCAGGAGAAAGAGGCCGAGAGTCGCGACAGTTCCGGCTATGAGGCTGGGAGCGGGGCTGAAGTGTTATCAGAAGAGACAATTTCTGAGGGTCCGGCAGGTTTAAAGTATTTCTTTAGATAAATGAGATATCCCAGAAAAATAAGAGAAACTCCCAGCCCCCACCATTGGATAACGCCGGAACGCGCGATAGGATTTTGGCGCAACATTTGTATGCTCGCCGAGGACCAGCCGAGGCGGGAGTAAGCTTCGAGAATATTCCTGCGCTCAAACGTGATGGCGTACGAAATGATGCGGATCCCGATCACGCAAACGGCCAGCCACCAGGCAAAAATCTTCCGGCGGAACACGGCCCAGGCAAGAAAGAAATCAAGGGCTGCGAAAAATACGAAAACGATACCTGCTGGAATCCCGGTAATGTACTTTCCAAAAAAAGGAAAAATGGGGGTAGTAATGCCAAAGAAGAGAGAGTAAACCGCGCCTGAGATGAAAAGCACACACGCCGCGAGAACAGGAAGCGGACACCGGTCTGTCCAGCGTTCGACCGGATCGCGGCGTCTGCAGGTTTCCAGCACGTTGCGGCGGCTATAGAAGATCACGAACGCCGTGGGTATGCCGATCAGGCAGACGGCGAAAATCACGATCATGAAAGTTAGAATGGCCGCCATAACCCCGGTGGAAACGCCCGCATTCTGGTTGTTTGCCGCATGCATCCCGGCAAGAAATGAAACAGGCAGGACGGCGGTGAAAACGATAGTTATGGAAATTCCGGAAATGAGCCCAATCCAGGAGGCAATGAGGGTAAGCGCGTGGGCCCAGCGCCGGCATTGAATGGATCCAACACCGAGCCAGATGAATGAGACAGCAATGCCGAAGTATATGACCACGGCAACCAAATGGCTTGAAAGCGGGGCAGAGGGAGCGCCGGCGTTCCGCGACACTACTACGCCCAGCAACATCAGAGGAATGAAGAGAGCGCACAAGGCTCCAAGGATGATCTGTACCGCGCCAAAGACTATGAGCAGAGAACTGCGGTCCTTGAAGGCAGGAACAGGCTGGTACTGTTGGGTGGAGTCTTCGGTGTCCGGCGCGGGAGAGATGTCCATGGGTGACTCCTTTTACAGACATCTGCAATAAAAATCAAGTTCGCAATACGATCCTACGGATGCGCGCTTTGATGTATCTCCACGGTGCTCCAGGTTTTGTCGGCCGCGTGGCAGATGTTTTCCAGCGGGCATTCCGCGCACTTCGGCTTACGCGCGATGCACAGCTTGCGTCCATGCCAAATAATTTGGTGCGCGAACAGGATCCACTTTTCCTGCGGAATGATCTTCATCAAGTCCTGCTCGATTTTTGGCGCGTCCGTATTCTTAGTTAATTCAAGCCTGCGCGAAATGCGGGTGACGTGAGTGTCTACTACGATGCCAATGCCTTGCTTGAACCACGTTCCCAGTACCACGTTTGCGGTTTTGCGCGCTACGCCGGGCAGCGTGAGCAGATCGTCCATCTTTTCG
>JAICKN010000314.1 GCA_025927855.1 Terriglobales bacterium | reverse complement strand
CCAGTGGTATCCGGCATTTAAGGTGAAGCCGGGAGAAAAGCTTTACCTTGCGCCGGCAGACCGCGTGCGCATCTGGTGAGGGCGCAGGGACCACGGTTGCGAAGTGTTCAAAATCTCAGGCGGCCCGGAGCGGGGAAGGGCGACATCTTGGTTGGGCAGCTATCGCAAGGTGCGTTTACGATTCGCGGGCGGGCCGGCTATGGGAGAATGCAAATGCACGCCGCAGCGGTGCATTTGTTCCATAAGGTGCAGAACTTTTTTGAGCGGGCTGGCGGCAATGAACTGCCCGCATCCGTTGCAGTAAGACTCAATGAGTTTGGAGGAACCGGTACTCTTTTTCCGTACCGGATTCGGCTCGACAAGCGCCATATGCCGGATTAGATGCAGCAAAGTTCACTGCACAGGCTTTCTCTAAGGTTTCAATGCGCGTTTTAGATCGCTGGACAACAATCTTCTTATGAAAGGAGACGATTGGTTTACTTTGATGAAGCCACAAAGAAGCCGTTGTCTCGCGCTTCCTTGAGCCGCTCTTGCAGATAATCCCACAAGGCGGGGCAACCGGCCTGAATAGGTGGGGCGATGCGGTTCACGACCCGTTCATAGCTGATGCCATTTTCACGCCAGCTTTGTCCCTGGTTGGCGAGGTTCAGCAGTACGGGCATTGCGCGGTCCACGGCATGGGCAAAGCGTGATTCCGCGCTCTCGCCTGCTTCAAATTCATGCCATAGTTGCAGCAGGTCTGAGGAATCCTCTTCCGGCAGGATCTTGAATATGCGAATCACGGCAGCTCGCTCGGCCGCTTTGCGCTCTTCCCAATTGACATGCGCGAAAAACATAACGTCCCCAGCGTCAATTTCACCCACATCATGAACCAGCAGCATGCGGATGACTCGATTGATATCCAGAGGTCCTTCGGCATACCGGGCCAAAGAGATTGCCAGCAAAGCAAGTTGCCAACTGTGTTCAGCGGAGTTTTCGTAGCGGTCCAGTCCCAGTGGCCGGACTTTTCGCAAGACGCCTTTAAGCTTATCGAGTTCCAGGATGAAATCGACGACCTGCTGCATGGTTCGGCGCTCGGCTCGGGGCCTAGGAGACCTTGGCTTTCGTTCGCAGCCCGGCCATTTCTTCCAGCAGAGCAATGGTTACGGCGTAGTCGAGGTCGTCGAAACCGGGACGGGAAGCCGCTTCTTCGTAGATAACTTTATCGATTTCCGCCAGGCCGGGGAGCTTCACGTCGTTCTCGCGCGCTGCGTCCAGCATGAGGTGGATGTCTTTGTGCATCAGCTTGAGGGGGAAGTTCGGCGAATAATCCTGGTTCAGGATGAAAGGCTTTTTATATTCAGCCACGCCGGAACGGATCATGGAGGCTTCAATCAGCTCAAACATTTTTTCCGGCGCCACGCCCAGCTTGCGGGCCAGGGTCAGGCTCTCACATAACCCCTCATACATGAAGACAATGTTCATGTTCTGCGCCAGCTTGGCGGAAAGACCTTTGCCGTTTTCGCCCATGTGAATCACTTTTTTGCCCATGGCGCGCAGCAGCGGTTCCACCCGCTCAATGTTATGCACGGCGCCGCCGATCATAAAAAT
>JAICKN010000108.1 GCA_025927855.1 Terriglobales bacterium | reverse complement strand
GGAATCGGGAACGGAATGTCCATCCTGATTTTCGCGGGCATTGTGGTTGGGTTGCCGCGCGGCATTGCCGACCTTTACGCGAAGGTCAAAAACGATGCCTGGGGAGCTTTCACTGTTCCTGCCGTCATCCTGATGCTGGTGTTGATGATTGTGGTGGTTGCGTTCATCGTATACGTCGAACGCAGCGAGCGCCGCATTCCCGTGCAATATGCCAAGCGGGTGATCGGACGCAAGGTGATGGGAGGGCAATCCACGCATTTGCCGTTGCGGGTGAATGCCGGCGGCGTCATGCCAGTGATCTTTGCCGCTTCTATTCTGACCATGCCGCAGATGCTGGGTTATGGATTGAAAAACAACCGATACTTCGGGTCGGTGATGCAGGCTCTCAACTTTGGTGAGCCGCTTTATACGTTTCTGTACGCGGTCATGATCATCTTTTTCGCGTATTTTTACGTTTCGATAGTTTTCAATCCTAATGAAGTCGCCGACAACATGCGGAAGTACGGCGGGTTTATTCCCGGCATTCGTCCGGGCAAGCGCACTGCGGACCACATCAACGAAATTCTTACCCGCATTACGCTCGTGGGCGGCCTGTATCTGATTCTGGTGTCAGTGCTGCCGGAGTGGATGATTGGCGGTATTCATTTGAACCATTTGCCGGGGTTCTTGGGAACGTTCTTTGAGCGCATGCCGACATGGGTGACCAACGGCTTGGGCGTGAACTTCTACTTTGGCGGCACATCGTTGCTCATTGTAGTGGGCGTGGCGATGGATACGGTGACGCAAGTGGAAGCGCAACTCATCATGCGTCATTACGATGGATTTACGCCGCGCAGCGGGCGCATTCGTGGACGGCGTAACTGGGCCTAGGGAAGCCCGGGAAGGCGAAGTGGGGCAAGGCTTTCGGAGCGGCGGACCGGGGACCGGTTTTCGTCTTGCGGGGATCGGCGAATTTGAGTCGGGGCTTAGGGCAAGAGCATGGCGGAAGACATTTCGCGCCAGATCGGACCGGTGGTCTTGCTGGGGGCCCCGGGCGCTGGTAAAGGCACACAAGCCCGTCATATTGCCGCGCGTTACGGCATCCCGCACATCTCTACGGGAGATTTGTTGCGGGAGAATGTCCGCCGGGGGACGGAATTGGGGCAGACCGCCCAGTCCTTCATGTCGCGCGGCGAGCTGGTAACAGACAATCTGGTCTACGGCATCGTATCCCATCGGCTGGAACAGCCCGATTGCAAACGCGGCTATATTCTGGATGGGTTTCCCCGTACAGCCGCCCAGGCGGGGTGGCTGGATGCATTACTAGAGGGATCGGTCTTTGACAATTCAAGAGACGGAATGCCGAAGACGGCAGGCCTTTTCGGCGCGGAACAACGCCGGATGGCGGTCTGCCTGCCGATTGTGGTGCAAATTGAGGTGGATTATAATGAGTTACTGCGCCGCCTCACCGGACGCCGGACCTGTCCCTCCTGTGGACGGATTTACAACGTCTACCTCCAACCGCCTCGTAAGGACGAACTTTGCGACGTGGACGGTTCGGGATTAGTCATTCGCAATGATGATCGCGAAGAAGTGATCGCGGAACGGCTCAGGTCGTATGAACAACAGACCCGGCCGGTGGCGGACTACTATGCGGCGCGGGGGCGGTTGCACATTATTCGAGGAGACCGCCCGGTGAACGAAGTTACCCGGGACGTTTTTGCCGCGCTGGAACAATCCTCTGCGGGGTGCCGGGAGTGGCGGGACATTTGAGAATGCCAATTGTTTGCAAATCGGCGGCGGAAATTGAAAAGATGCGGCGCAGCGGCCACGTCGTCCGGCAGGTGCTCGAATTTTTGCGGGAGATGGTCTCCCCAGGAGTGAGCACGATGGAGTTGGAGCGTGCGGCGGAGAAGAAGATTAAGGAACTGGGCGCCAAGCCTGCATTCAAAGGATACTACGATTATCCCTGCGTGCTGTGCACTTCGATCAATGAGGAGATTGTCCATGGCATCCCCTCGGAAAAGCGTGTGCTCAAAAGCGGAGACATTGTTTCCATTGATTGCGGGGCGGTGCTGGACGGCTATTATGGAGACGCCGCCATTACCGTGCCGGTGAGCGGCAATGGCGACTTGAAGGCGGAATTGCGGAAGTTGCTGGAAGTGACCGAAGCCTCGCTCTACAAAGGGATTGAACAGGCGCGGGTGGGTAACTCCGTGGGCGACGTGGGTGCCGCGGTGCAGGAACACGTAGAGGCCAATGGCTTCAGCGTAGTGCGCGAGTTTGTGGGACACGGAATCGGCACGCGTCTTCACGAAGAGCCGCAGGTCCCGAATTTCGGAGTGCGCGGCCAGGGAATGAAGTTGCGTCAGGGGATGGTGCTGGCGATTGAGCCAATGGTGAATTCCGGCAAGCCGCAAACCCGGGTGCTCGATGACAAATGGACTGCGGTGACCGCCGATGGCAGCTATAGCGCCCACTTTGAGCACTGTGTGGCGGTCACCGACGATGGCCCGCTGATTTTGACGCAGTAAAAGTGGTGGCTTCCAGCCAGGAACTATCAGCTAGAAGTGATCGTAAGGAGCGAATGAGCAAAGAAGACGCGATTGAAGTGATGGCCACAGTGGTCGAACCGCTGCCCAATGCCATGTTCAAGGTGGAATTAGAAAACAAACACCAGGTCCTGGCCCATGTTTCCGGCAAGATGCGCAAGAACTTCATCCGCATTCTGCCCGGCGATAAAGTCGCGGTTGAGCTTTCTCCTTACGATTTGAACCGCGGAAGAATTGTTTACAGATATAAATAAGCTTCTCGCTGATAGCTTCCGGTGAATCAGCCAGAAGCTAGAAGCTTGGGAGCTAGAAGCTGGATTATGAAAGTCAGAGCATCGGTAAAGAAAATCTGCGACAAGTGCAAGGTCATCCACCGGCGTGGCGTGGTGCGCGTGATCTGCGAGAATTCGAAACACAAACAGCGCCAGGGATAACAGAGGAGCACTATGGCACGTATTGCAGGCGTCGATCTTCCACGCAACAAGCGGGCGAATATCGCGCTCACGTACATTTATGGGATCGGGGTTCCGCGCTCAGCCCGCATTTTGGATGAGGCCGGCGTAGATCCCATGAAGAAGATCCAGGATTTGAGCGAAGAAGAAGTCAACCGCATCCGCCAGGTGATTGAGGCGGAGGGCCTGGTCGAGGGCGACCTGCGCAAAGAAGTTTCGATGAACGTGAAGCGTCTCATTGAAATCGGTTCTTACCGCGGATACCGCCACCGCCGCAACCTTCCGGTCCGCGGGCAGCGCACGCATACCAACGCGCGCACACGGAAAGGCCCGCGCAAAGGCACGGTGGCGAACAAGAAGAAGGCAGCGGCAAAAACATAACCAGCTGCTTGCTTCTGGCTCTGAGCTGGAGGCGAGTAGCCAGGAGCTAAAAACTTTTTATGGCAAAACCAGCGGCAGCAGGCGGCGCAGCAGCGCCCGAGAAAAAGGGCAAGAAGAAGACGTTCAAGAAAAAGGAACGCAAGCACGTTCCATTCGGGATCGTCCATATTCAGGCTTCGTTCAACAACACGATCGTGACCATTTCCGATCCGACGGGCAATGTGCTCTCGTGGAAGAGCGCCGGTTCGCTCGGCTTTCGAGGATCGCGCAAGGGGACGCCATTTGCCGCGCAGCAGGCGGCCATGAACGCCGCCAACATGGCCCGCGATCACGGTGTGCGCACTGTGGAAGTCCGCGTAAGCGGCCCAGGTTCCGGCCGTGAGTCGGCCATCCGCGCATTGTCTGCGGCTGGCATCGAGGTGCGGGCCATCCGCGATTCGACGCCGATTCCGCACAACGGTTGCCGCCCGCCGAAGCGCAGGAGAGTTTAGTAGGAAGCTCTGGCTGGAAGCCAGCAGCTGAAACTTGATTTCGACCGGGACGAAGGGTGAAGCCATACCCGTAAACCGATCATCCAAAGGAGAAGAAACTTGGCCCGTTATACCGATGCAGTATGCCGCCTTTGCCGTCGCGAAGGCATGAAATTGTTCCTGAAGGGCACCAAATGCTTCAGCGACAAGTGTCCCATTGAAAAGCGCAACTTTGCCCCCGGCCAGCATGGCAAGGACCGCAAAGCCAAGATTGTGGGTTACGGCCTGCAACTCCGCGAGAAGCAAAAGACCAAACGCATCTATTTCACACAGGAAGGCCAGTTCCGCAGTTACTTCGAGAAGGCCGCGCGCTCGAAAGGCGTCACCGGTGAAGTGCTGTTGCAGCAGCTGGAGCGGCGTCTTGACAGCATTGTTTACCGCCTCGGGTTTGGTATTTCCCGCCGCCAGGCGCGCCAGCTTGTACGCCACGGCCACGTCGCTGTGAACGGCAAGAAGGTGAATATTCCTTCTTATCAGGTGAGCGTTGGGGAAGAGATTTCTATTCGCGAGGGCAGCCGCAAGTTGCCGATTCTGGAGAGCGCAAAAGAATTCGCCGGTCACCAGAATGCTCCCAACTGGCTGCAGATTGACCGCGACAATTTCACGGGCCGCATGCTATCGCTGCCCAAGCGGGAAGACATCCAGTTGCCGGTCAACGAGCAGCTGATCGTCGAGTTGTACAGCAAATAATTGAATTGGGTAATTGCGGAATTTTGGTAATCGAGTAATTGGAAACATGGTGTGGAGAGCTTTCAAATTACACAATTACCTGATCAACCAAATTGCCCAATCACTCAATGATGTTGGTCCATTTTTCGTGCCAGATCAGCCTGTGTGCGGCGCTTGACCTGAAGCCGGACCTTTCAGGGAGCCGCCATTGAGCCACATGGCCGGAGGAGAAACAAATGCTTTGGAAAGGTTTTCAGAAACCGAAACGTCTTGCGGTAGACAATTCCACTTTAACCGATAAGTACGGCATATTCTGGGCGCAGCCGTTTGAACGCGGCTTCGGAACGACCGTCGGCAACGCGCTTCGCCGCGTGCTGCTTTCGTCCATCGAAGGCGCCGCCGTCACCGCCGTCAAGATCGAAGGCGTGTTGCATGAGTTCCAGTCCATCACCGGAGTCGTGGAAGACGCAACCGACATCATCCTTAACCTCAAGCAGATTCCCTTCAAGTTGAGTGGCGACTCGGCCAAGGCCATCTATCTGCGTGCCGATCAGCCCGGCGTGGTCACCAGCGGCATGATCGAAGCGGATGCCGACGTTGAAGTCCTCGACAAAGATGTCTACATTGCCACCGTCAGCGAAGGCGGGAAGCTCGATATGGAAATGCGGCTGAAGCGGGGCCGTGGTTATGTTTCCGCCGACAAGAATTTCGACGAAGATCTCGGCATCGGTTTCATTCCCATTGATTCCGTCCACTCGCCGGTGCGCAAGTGCAACTACACCATCGAAGCGGCGCGTCTTGGCCAGATCACGGACTATGACAAGTTGACACTGGAAGTCTGGACCAATGGCTCCATCATTCCTGCGGATGCGATCGGGCTGGCGGCCAAGCTGCTTAAAGACCACATGAACATATTCATCAACTTCGAGGAAGACATTGAAACTTCTTCTTCCTCCGATGACCGCAAGCCGGAGATCAAAAACGAGAACCTGAACCGTTCGGTCGAAGAGCTGGAGCTTTCTGTCCGCAGCTACAACTGCCTGAAAAATGCGAACATTCAGAGCATCGGCGAGCTGGTGCAGAAGACTGAAGCCGAGATGCTGAAGACGAAGAACTTTGGCCGCAAGTCGCTGAACGAAATCAAGGAAATCCTGTCTTCCATGGGATTGAGTTTGGGCATGAAGATTGACGAGCATGGCAATGCCGTGCCTGGCCCGACCTCGAACGTTCCGCTTCCGGCATCGGCCTACGGTCCGGACGACAACTTTTAACGGATTGACAATCAGGCTGGCCGTAGTCCGGCAAGGGCCCGGCCAGTCCTAAAATTTTGAGTTACATACAACAGAGGATTCCATGCGTCACAAAGTTGCTGGATATAAACTAGGCCGTACCACTTCGCACCGCCGGTCGTTCTTCCGGAATGCGGTGACTTCGCTCATTATGGAAGAGCGCATTGAAACCACTGTGCCCAAGGCGAAAGCTTTGCGTCCGGTGGCGGAGAAGATGATCACGCTGGGCAAGCAGGGAGACTTGGCTGCACGCCGCCAGGCAGCTTCCTATCTCATGACCAAAGAATCGGTCGTCAAACTGTTCGATACCATTGGACCCCGCTTTGGAGATCGTCAGGGAGGCTATCTGCGCATCGTCCGCTCGGGATGGCGTAAAGGCGATGGCGCAGAAAAGGCGTTCATCGAGTTGCTGGGCAGTGAACAGGTGCAGGAAGAAAAGAAACAAAAACGCGCCGAAGCCCGCGCCAAACGCGCCGCCGAAACCAAGAAAGCCATGGAAGAAGCGGAAGCGCAGCAACAAGCCGCCAAAGCCAGCGAAGGCGGCGAAAGCAAGGACGAATAAGCGGATTATTTTATCTTATTCATCGCAGGCCCGGCGAAACGGCGCATGATCATGGAGCGCCTTTCCTCCGGGCCTCTATTCTTTCCCGCTGACATTGCTCCTGCCGGGCTTCGAGTACATTCCTCAATAAGCGTGATTTCTCCCGATGGAATCAATGTGGCGAAATCCGTGATGTTTTGCCCTCGTTCCATTCCAATAAGCTCAAAACCTTTCAATGAGGATTTTTGCCGTACTGGTTAGGACCGCCGGGCGTAGGCGCGTTGTCGCTGACCTGCGCTCCTGCGGGATGTGCTTTGGTCAAGGCGGAGCTGAGAGTAATGCCGCTGCCGGAAACCTGCGCCCCCGCCGTGTGCGCGTGAGCAAGCGGCGAGGCAACGGTGATGGTCGTGCTGCCGAATCTCCTGCTGACGGAAGCGATCACTCCCGTCTCGGAATTTGCTCCGTTGTCTACCGTTATGGCCTGGCCGTCGCGAAAACCAGTTGCGCTGGCCACCGGGATTACGGTCGCGCCGGGAGCGGTAGCGGTCTCCACAGTGGTTGCGCCTGCGGTGCCAACCTCCTCGACCACAGCGGTCTCCCGGTTCGCGCCGGAATCAATCATGACCTTCTCGCCAGCCTCAAAGCCTTCCACACTGGCGACTTTAATGTTTGCCGCTCCGGCAGCTGAAGCAATCGGCAGTGTAGTCGCAGCTTGGGTTTGGAAATCGCTGCAATTGCTGTCAGTGTCGGCTCCGTCTGGAAAGCGGCCCGCGCTCTGATTGGTCGCGCCTGCGGCAGCGGCGAGTCCAAAACCCGCAGCCATGCCGGGCGAACGAACGTAGCAGCCGTTTTTCTCCGGGCCGGAGACAGCCTGATATCCCTCGGCTGCCCATGGATCTACCAGTCCGCCGTAGTTGAGGCTGTCTACAACCAGGCCGGAGGCGTCCCGCAGCACCATGCTTCCTTCTCTAAATGGAATAACGAACCTGCCGAAGCGGACAGCATTGGTGAAGAGCTCGGGGCCGCCAAGCCACTGATTGGGCGTTGGGGTTCCCTGATAGCCGGCGGATCGGACGATGGCGTCCCGCACAGCGGCATCAATGCCGTGATCTTTAGCCAAAGGACTATCGAGCTTGATGCCGGTGCCCAGCGCCTGCACAGGCTCATTGCTCGAATGCGAGAAAGCAGTCGGTGGCTGGAAGCTGATTCCGGTCCCGCGATCGCTGAAGGGAAGATTGGCGGCATGGTTGAAGCGTAACGGCGCAGCCAGATCGAGGCCCGTACCGGGATCCATCACGGTTTCACTGTCAATGTGCGTCTGGGCGAGGGCCGGGATAATATCCACGCCGGTTCCGTTTGGCCCTGCGCTGCCGACGTTGCTAATGGTGACTGTTTCTTTGTTGGCGGGAGTGCCGACGATTATTTTGTCTCCGGCAGCGAGGCCGCGCACGTTGCGAACCTTGATATTGGTCGCGCCTGCGCTCGCATTGGCCGAGAGATTCGTGCGGGTAGCTTCGGTTCCGACGTTCTTGACGGTGACCGTCTCAATCCCATGGCCCATGCTGTCAATGTCGAGCCTGATCTTGTCTCCCACCGAGATATTTTCGACCGAAGTCACTTTTATGTTGGGGGAACCGGCAGGCGCATCCACGCCGAGATAGGCCTGTGTACCGGACTTGCCCACTGAGGTAACGGTGGCCACTTCATATTTTTCTGTGGTGTTTGCAACCGCTGGATACGTTGCGCCATAACCGAGCGCGATTTTTTCGCCCACTACAAAGCCGGACGTGCTCGTGACCGGCACGTTGCTCGAACCGGCAGGAATCGTGATCACGGGGCCGTCAGGAAGCGGCTGCCATAGCGTTGTACTGTTGCTGGCGGCCGTGCCGAGGGTTGCAATTTTGCGGGTCTCTGCTGTGGGGCCATCTCCAATGCTGATCGTATTGCCAACCGACATACCGGTTGTGCTCCTGACGTGGATGGTGGCGTCACCCGCGCTGGCGGGGTCTGCGAGCCCGGAGTTGGAAAGGCCGAGCAGGTAGAAGCCGTGGGCCGCGAGCTTCGTTCCAGCCGGAATTTTTACTGAGGAGAAGATGGCCTGCTGGGTCGGGCGCGCGGTCAAAGTCCAGTTGGAGACGTCTACGCTGCGCGAATTGGCGTTGTAGAGCTCGATGAATGAGTCCGTCGAGTTGCCGGAAGCGGAGCTGATGCGGAATTCGTTGATCTTGACCGGGCTTACGTTGCGCACTTTTTCAGCGGTGGTTCCGGATTGTTTTCTGCCAGATGGGTTCGTCCAGGAAACATTGGCGGATAAATCGCCATTGAACGGTGATTGGCCCGAAGTGACTTTGAAAGTTGCGCTTACGCTCGCGCCCGGCGCAACCGGGCCGGCGAATGTTTTTGCTTTCTCCGACGTTTCAGAAACAAACGAAGTCCATTTGTTTGGCGCAGAGATGCTCAACTGAACGTCGGCTGCGGGCGCGCCCGTCGTATTCGTGAACGTCACCGTAGTCTCTTGCGATGATCCCGGAGTGAAAGTTTGGAGCCGGGGCGGAGCATCGGTTGCTGACGCTGGCGCCATGCTCAATTGCGCCACATCGTACTTCGCGGCCACAACATTTGCTTGCACCAGTTGATCCGTGGCGTCAGCAGGAAACGTTCCTCCGGCCGTCATCGCGCCTTCATAAAAAGTGCCTTGCGAGCCGTTGCTGTTATCGCCTCCATTACCGAGAAGGATGGCTCCCTGCTTGCGCATCGGATCGTATGTCCCGTTGATGCGAGGGCCATTGAACATAATTGAGAGATCGCCACGCTGCGCGTCACCGCCCATGGAAGTCCAGTGGTGCGGTTCGCCCTTGGCCATCGCGGTCACAAATCTCCAGGTAATGTTCGGCAGATCTACACAAAGTTTCGACCCATCGGGATTGGCGCAACCCACAAGATTATTTTCCTGGTCCGTCATGACCCATGGGCCGGGAGGGTTGCCGTGATACCACGGAGTGGCATCCCCGAAGTAGGCCGTTTCCATAGTGCCGTTGTCATCGTCGCGGCTGTCAATCTCGGCGTTGCCGTAATCGAAGCAGCAGCCGTTGTTGAAGTGTTTCCCGTTGATGACCCAGTATTGCCCCTCTGCCTGGTCGTCCACCGCAGTGCCTTTGGGATCGTCATTACGAAGTCCCATGCCCGGCTCGATGAAGACGCCATAAACTTTGTGGCCCATGACCGTCACCGGAGCCATGTCAGCCAGCGGGACGTTGTTAAATCCGCCCATGGCCGGGCCGCTGAATGCGCCACGTGGCGCTTGCGTCAGATCATTGTGCCGGGGAGATTGGTCGTAGATCGTGGTGATCCAGCAGTATGTGTTGGCGCAGAATTGATCTTGCGCGGCAGCATCGGCATATCCGCCCGCATCCGGAATGGGCGATGCAGTAGGCTGCACGACGCCAATGTCTAATTTCTCGCCATCCGACTGGCGCAGCACCTGATAGAGCGGCCCGTTGTAGGAAGCGTAGAGCGCGCGTGTGGTGCTGTGCGCGGCCACACAGGGGTCGCCCGCCGAAGCGTAAATATCACATGGGCCTTGCGGCCTGGGTGGAGCAACGTTGGCGGAGGTCCCCGGCTGTTGCGCCATCGCCGGAGTAGCGGCCATCAACACCGCGGCCGTCAACACACTGACCATCGTGGTCAGCGCTAATGCGAACATCACTGCAAGATTGATTTTCTTTTTCATGTTGATCCCCGGGCTGCTTCGCGGAATTCTCCTGCATGGATTCCGGCATTTTTAAGACTTTAAGATGGACTGGTTGTGAAGAGACGGGACGCTTGTCTGCTTCAGGCTGTTTTTCGTACTGTCCTGTATACCATAATTCTGTATTGGAATTGAGCGGCAGGGCACGCCACAGAAATCTCTCGAATCAAAGAGGGAAGGCTTCTACCCCCCACTTTCGTGCCAGATGCTGTCTTGCGGTCTAAGTGCAACTATTTTCCGCATGCGTCCTTTCTTTGGGGATAAGTGCTTTGTTTTTAATCAACAACTTCGGCTCGCAAATTGCACTATCTCAGCCGGGTGCATAAGCCCAAAGGACAAAACACAACAATGCGTCATCTTCGTTTGTTTGCAGTTGCAGCGGTTCTAAGTCTGGTTTGCCTGGCCGGGTCGGCCTTTGCCGATTCCACAGTAGATATGCAACTGATCGGGGTCGGCGGCAATAACGGCGGAGGGGTTTACACCTATCCGTACAATTTCTCCATCAATG
>JAICKN010000122.1 GCA_025927855.1 Terriglobales bacterium | reverse complement strand
CGAGAAATGTCACCTCCAGCTTCGTTTGGCGTCGTTGGTTCTCTGCTCGCTTCACCATTCCGGGGTTGGGCTCGAGCGCATATAGTTTGCTCACCTTAGCGGGATCGTAATATGCAAAATTCACGCCCGGACCCACGCCTACCTCTAACACAGTGCCCTGCGCTAAAGGGATTACCTGCTGACGAATCTTTTGGATCGGCTTCGGATTTCCGAGTGCGGTTACGATGTGCGGATAAACTCGATCTCGATAGAAGGGCACGCCTAGCTCCCTCGGCCCACAGACGGACCAAATGGATTTCCTGTGCCCGCGCCTGATGGCGGGCTTACGATAAGCAAAAGTCTATCAAGGCCGAGGCTGGCTGCCGAGCGAATACACTGGCATTGGCAGAAGATTTACCCCGAGAAGAGCCGGATGCAGTCAGATGGTACCGCCCGCATCTTGCCGAAGGATGCATTTCAGCAGCTCTGAAAGCCAACCCAAGCCGCTAGTACTCCATCCAAAGTCATGACTGAAATTTACCTGGCTTGGGTGTCTTCATTGGCTGAATTCCGAGACTCAGACGTCCTTCAAATCCATGTTCTGTCAAGTCTAGTGCTTGCGCCGGATTCTGGAGCCACACGCGCCGATGCCGAAGACTGCGCCGAACTCTGGCAAACGGCCGAAGCCCATCATGTTCTCCTGCGTGCTGCCACTGGCTTTGGAACGGTCAACCCTTTGTCGGAAGCCCTAGCAGCACGGCTCGGAAGCGAACGTGCTCGAATCAGTGCATTGATGCGGATGCTCCCAGCATTTTGCCGCGAGCTGGAAGCAAATGGAATCAGAGTCGTCGTTATCAAATCTTTGGACCACTGGCCCGACTTCGGCTCGGACATTGACCTGTTCACGGAATCACCCGAGAGTTGCGTGTCTGCGCTGATGCGGTCTCGATTCGATGCTGAAATCGTTGCGCCGACTCTGGGCGACCGATTGGCGAACAAGGTCAATTACCGGATTCCTGGACTTCATGAACTCGTAGAGATCCACTTTGGTCGGCTCGGGCAAACCGGAGAGCACGTCGAGCTTGCGCATCGTGTGCTGGATCGATCGCGACTTGAGAATTTCGACGGAGTATCCCTTCCAGTCCCGGCACCCGAGGAGCGAGTAATCATCGTGGCCCTTCAGCGGATGTATCGGCACTTCTACATTCGAATTTGTGACATCGCGAATGCCGCGAGGATCGCAGAATCGGACGAAGTTGACTTCGATGAATTACTTCGTGCTTCCAAAGCTGCTGGTGTCTGGCCCGGTGTCGCGACGTACTTGAAACTGGTGTCGCAGTACGTCGAGCACTATCGCGGTATCGGACTGAAGCTGCCCTATCGGGTATTCCGCGCCGCGCGGTTTGGTCTGAAAAAGATTTACCCGCACTCTGGCTTTCTACGGCTGCCTCTGTTTCCGCAGGCAGCGTCGCTCTACACGCGCCAGCTTGCAAAATCAGTGCGCCGTGACCCGACAGCAGGCCTGCGTTTAACTTTGCTGCCTCCGCTCGCCGCTGTGGCCGGCACCAAGTACAAAATCACTGGTAACGACAAAGGAGTTTGGTAGTCCCTAAAACACAGTGTTGTTTCAAAATACAAAGCGAGGAAAACCATGAAATGCTCACCTGCACACAGAACTGAGCGCTATGAGTTTTCGCGTTTGTCGTCTTTGCCCTGGCGAAGGCTGCCCAGCCGTGGTTCATCGCCCTGGATCGGATTCGATCCAGAGCTACAGTCGGACTGCTCGGCTGCGTATCGTGCCTTTCGCCTGGTGATGTTGGCGCTGTTCGCGCTTCTCGGCGCGGGCAGTCGGGCGCAAGCCCAATCGAGCAGCCAGACGGAATCTGGTTCTCTCGACGCCAAGATCGAAGCACAAGGACGACAGATCGAACAACTCAAGGCTCTCGTCGTGCGGCAGGCGCAACAACTCCAATCCCAGCAGCAGGCGATCAACGAACTGCGAACCAACGAGCACGCAGGTCTGACCGCTGTTGCGCCTCGGGCGCAATCCGCTGCAGAGGATAAGAGAGAGTCCGCTCAATTAACCGTGAATCGGACTCACGCGCCTCCGCAAAATGCCAACTCCTTTGCTGAAGCCAATCCAGGCTTTGGCGCAGTCCAACCCCATCTCCCCAATCAAACCTCCCTTTCAATCCCCGAACGAGACAGCTACAAAGCCATACACACGGCCGACGCAACTGCGCCGGCAGACGAGGTGTTGGTATCTGCAAAACACGACACCCGCGCACCTCTTTCCGACACTCAGCAAGCTCAAGGGAGTGCTGAAAGCTCCCAGGTGCCTGAGTCACCGCTGCAATTTAGGATTGGCGGCGCCTACATCACTCCCGTCGGTTTCATGGATTTCACCAGCGTGTGGCGCAACCATGATTCCGGCAATGGAATTGCGACTAATTTCGCTTCTATTCCCTACGGCACAAACACGTTCCAGACTAATTTGAGTGAGCTGCGATTCAGTTCGCAGTATTCGCGGATTGGTTTTCGGGTGGATGCGCTGGTCAAGGGAGCGCGCGTAATCGGATACATGGAATCCGATTTCCTGGGCAATAGTCCTGGCAACCTGGCAGTCAGCACCAACAGCAACACCCTTCGGTCGCGCCTCTATTGGGCTGACGTAAGGAAAAGCCGCTGGGAATTGCTCGCTGGCCAAAGCTGGAGTCTCATCACACCGAACCGTTCCGGTATATCGCCGCTGCCCGGCGATATCTTCTACACGCAAAACGTAGATGCGGACTATCAGGCAGGACTCGTTTATGCGCGAGTGCCCGAATTGCGCATTGTCTATCATTCCAGCGAAAAGGCTGCGCTCGCTGTAGCGTTGGACAGCCCTGAGCAGTACATGGGAGGCTCGTCCGGAGGTGGGCAGATCACTCTTCCCGCAGCTTTGGCCTCCGTCTATGGAGGTGGCGAGTTGAACAACGGAAGTTCCGGCCTCGGCACTCCGAACCGTGCTCCCGATGTGGTGGCAAAACTCGCACTGGATCCTTCCAAGCGACTGCATTTTGAAGCAGGCGGCGTTTTGCGCAACTTCCGCTTGTATAACCCCACAGCCAACACTCACTTCGCAGCCACAGGTGGAGGAGGTTTTCTGAATCTCCGCTTGGGGCTAACGAGGGGGTTGAGTCTCCTGACCAACAACTTCTGGAGTGATGGCGGCGGACGTTACATCTTCGGACAAGTACCCGACTTGATTGTTCGATCCGACGGCAGCGCTTCGCTGATTCACACAGGATCGACCGTGAGCGGCCTGGAGTATACGCACAAAGGGAGCCTTTTTTACGGCTACTACGGCGGCATCTATGCCCAGCGGAACGTCGCGTTCGATCTGGATGGAAAACCAATCGGCTACGGTTACGGCGGCTCACCGAGTAGCCATAACCGCGCGATTCAGGAAGCGACGGTTGGCTTCAGCCAGAGCATTTGGAAGAACGCGCAATACGGAGGATTGAACCTGCTGGGCCAGTACTCGTATTTGACGCGCTCGCCCTGGTCTGTCACTCCCGGAGGACCACTGAAGGCGAATATCCACATGGTTTTCCTAACTCTGCGCTACTCACTGCCGGGCTCAGCCCCGACATTGCGGTACTAGCGCCGTCACGAGTGAGAGAAACGAAACTGAAAAGGAGACATTTATGTCCGGAAGTGAATTTGGATTGATGATGCTCTCATTGAGCGTCCTGCTGATAAGTGTCCATGCTCTTGCATGGGTATTTGAGAAGTTGCTCCAACCCAGGCTGGTCGGCGAAATCCTCGCCGGCATTCTGCTTGGTCCCTGGGTGCTGAAACTCCTCGCACCGCAGACCTTCGGGCTGCTGTTCCCCACGGGGGCAAGTGCAGCCGTGTATGGGTTCTTGTACAACCTGGGTCTCATCCTGCTGATGTTCTGTGCGGGTGCCGAAACGCGTCGCCTGTTGGGTAAAGAGAACCACAAAGAAACCGCCACCCTGATTGGCGTAGGCGATATCGTCAACTTCGCTATTGTTCTGGCGCTTGGATTTATGGGGTTGCTGCCGCTGAAGGCGCTGACTGGACCGAAAGGGACGGAGATGGCGACATTACTAATCGTTGCTATCGGCGTCGCTGTGACTTCCATTCCGGTCATTTCGCGCATTTTCTGGGACCTGCGAATCATGCACACGCGCTTCGTCAGCTTAATTCTGGGCTGCTCGGTGGTGGAAGACATTGCGCTTTGGGTGGTGCTGGCCCTTGCCACTGCATTGGCCTCCGCCGGAGCCGTAGGTGCGCAAGTAGTGAATACGGTGACCGGTCACGTAATTGCGACCTTTGTTTATCTGATTGTCGCTTTGTTGTTAGCGCCGCCGGTGCTTGCGCGGGCCATGCACGCAAGATGGAACCTTGTTCATCGCTCAACGCCAGTGGGTTCCTTGCTGCTGATCCTATTCGTCTACTGCGCTATCGCATCGGCTGTGGGAGTCAACATTCAGTTCGCCGCACTGTTGGCGGGCTTCGGCGTGGTCGGCGGAATCTCGGGCAAGGAACGTCACCGGGTCGCGGTTCCTCTGGACGCAATTTCAAAGGTATCCTTCGCGATATTTATTCCGATTTACTTCGGGATTATCGGCTACCGGCTGGTGTTCGGCCATGAATTTTCCATGGCCATCATGATCGGGTTTCTCGTTGGCTCAACCTTGATCGCGGTCATTACGGAAGGCGTGGCAGCCAGACTTGCAGGGTTCCGCGGACTTGACTTGGTCAATATCGCGCTCACGACCAATGCGCGCGGCGGTCCGGGAATCGTGCTTGCCAGCGTGGCCTACGATGCCGGTTTAATCAACGGCGCGTTCTTCACCACCCTGGTGCTGACGGCGGTCATCACCTCGCAGATGGCTGGGGCATGGCTCCGTTACGTGCTCAAGAAGGGATGGCCACTGCTCTCAACCAATCCGGACGAGACGTGGTTGCCAGAACCATCATTGGAACCGCAACAAGCTGGATTGCAGCCAGCCCCAGGCGAATTGGCTGCCTAGTCGCAAAAGGGCTGTGCCGCTCTAGGCGGCACAGCCCGAATGCTTTTGCTTCAACCCAATGTTTCGGCGATTGCGCTTTTTGAGGTATTCCATTCCACTCTTAGTACTAGTGGCGGAAATGGCGCACGCCGGTGAGGACCATGGCAAGTCCGAGGCGGTCTGCGGCTTCAATGACCTCCGCATCGCGTACTGAGCCTCCGGGCTGGATGATTGCGGTAGCGCCTACCCGGGCGATTTCCTCCACCCCATCGGGAAACGGGAAAAATGCGTCAGAGGCGGCAACCGTTCCCTTGAGCGGCAGAACGGCCTTCATCGCGCCAATCTTTGCAGAGTCTACGCGGCTCATCTGCCCCGCGCCCACGCCAACAGTCTGGCCGTCGCGCGCGTAGAGAATGGCATTCGACTTTACGTGCTTGCAGATTTTCCAGGCAAACAGCAAAGCGCGCTTTTCCTCGGCGGTGGGCTGGCGTTTGGTTACAACCTTCAGATCAGTTTCCGTTAGTTGACGGACGTCATTGTCCTGCACCAGAATTCCGCCGGAGACATTTTTCAGGACCCACTTTTGTGGCGAACCTGTGATCTCGACCAGGCGCAAGTTCTTTTTGACGGCAAACTTGGCTTTTGCCGCCGCGTCGAAGCTGGGCGCGGCGATCACTTCCAGAAACAGCTTGGCCATCTCTTCGGCTGCTTCCGCGTCAATCACTTTATTAACGCCGATGACGCCCCCGAAAGCGGACACGGGATCGCATTGCAGCGCTTTTTTGTAGGCTTCGGCGAGCGTCTTGCCCGTTGCTGTGCCGCAAGGATTTGTGTGCTTGATGATCGCGCAGACGGGTTCGGTAAATTCCTGCGCCAAGTCCCAGGCCGCCTGCAAATCTACAATGTTGTTGTAGGAAAGTTCTTTGCCCTGCAACTGGCGGCCATTGGCCACGCCGGTCTCGGAGCCATCCGAATACATCGCGGCCTTCTGGTGGGGGTTCTCACCGTAACGCAAATCCATGACTTTGTTAAAGCGCAGGCGCAGCATTTGCGGAAAATCTTCTGCGGACTGAATTGCAAAAGAAGGGGCATCTGAGTCCCCCTCCTTCGCAGCCACCCGCTCCAGAGTAGAAGCGATGGCGGAATCGTAAGCCGCAGTGGTGGCAAAAGCCTTCTGCGCCAGCCGCCATTTGGTTGCGGCAGAAAGTTGTCCATTGCTCGCCGCCATCTCTTTTGCGATCGCTTCGTAATCCCCAGGCGACGTGACTATGGCAACATCCTGAAAATTCTTGGCAGCGGAGCGGATCATGGATGGCCCGCCAATGTCTATGTTTTCAATGAGCTCTTCAAAATGCACCCCGGGCTTGGCGGCGGTCTTCTCAAAGGCGTACAGGTTGACCACGACCATGTCTATGGGCTGAATACCGTGTTCCGCGACGGCGCTGCGGTGGGCGGGCAGGTCGCGGCGGTGCAATATGCCACCATGCACCTTGGGATGCAAAGTTTTGACGCGCCCGTCGAGCATTTCAGGAAAGCCTGTAAGGTCCGAGATGTCCTTGACCTGAATGCCGGAATCCCGCAGCAGCTTCGCCGTGCCGCCCGTCGAGATGAGCTCGACCTTCATGCTGGCAAGAGCGCGGGCAAAATCCACCAGCCCGGTTTTATCGGTCACACTGAGAATGGCACGCTGAATTTTTGCTTGGGGCATTCCGGCCTCGTATGGGAATTTTGTGCTGGAGGGCAGCCTGAAATTCTACCAGCAGACGAGTTGTTGATTTCTGCGTTGAGGGGAATTTGAAATTTATAAAGCTGCGATGGCCTATTCCGCTTTAAGAGGCGGGGAAGGTGCAAGCCGGCGTTGATGGCGGGAAAAAGAATCTGTGGGTTTATGGCTTAGGTAACAATCATGTCAAGGCTGAAATTCCTAAATTATAGAAATTTAATGTACTTAGGATTTTGCCTTTCAGAAAACTGCTGCCAATTTCCCAAAGTGTGGCTTTTTTACCACAGCCGGGAAATTCACAACCAGCGTATTCTTCTGCTTCATCAAATAGATACCAGACCACTTTGCAATACGAGCAGACCATCAACGCGGCTGTGGAATGTGAAGGAGTCGGACTCCACAGCGGGGCTCCAGTCACCATGCGCATACTGCCTGCTGCTGCGGGAGCGGGGGTGGTCTTTCGCCGCGTAGACCTCGACGGATTTGAAATTGAAGCGACTGGGCGGAACGTCGCCCGCGTCAGCTACGCGACCAGCCTGATGAAGAAAGGCGTGCTGATCTCGACGACAGAGCATGTGCTTTCCGCATTGATCGGCGTAGGCATTGATAACGCCGTGGTGGAAATTGACAATTTGGAGCTGCCGATTCTCGACGGCAGCGCCCGGCCTTTTGTGGATGCCATTCTGAAGGCGGGTATCCGCAAGCAGAGAAGGCGTCGCACCTATTTGCGCATCCGGCGCGAGATTGAAGTGCGCGAAGGCAACAAGTTTATCGCCGTCTATCCCGCTGACACCTATTCCGTCTCTTACACAATTGATTTTCCCCATCCCCTAATTGGCAGAGAGACGTTCCGCGTGGAACTCACCAATGGAAATTACCTGCGGGAAATCGCTCCAGCGCGGACGTTCGGTTCGCGCAAAGAAGAAAAAGCCATGCGTGCCATGGGTTTGATCCGCGGGGCATCGCGGGAAAACTGCATTGTGCTTACGAGTGACGGCGTGGAAAATCCGCCCCTGCGTTTTCGCGACGAATTCGTGCGGCATAAAGTGCTCGACTTGATTGGAGACTTGGCGTTGGCGGGCAAGCAAATTCTGGGCAACATCGTTGCCGACCGTGCCGGTCACGCCATGCACACGGCGCTGGTTTCGCGCCTATTGCGGGACAAAAGCCTGTGGGAAGAAACCACGCTCGAAGATGCCCGAGAAGAAGAACCCGCAACCAGGACGCGGGAAAGTGCGCTTGTGCAGCGCGTGTGAATTAGCAACCCTCGCAATACCCAGACCATATCTTTACTTTTTCCAAATATAAACTTCACTTCACTTTTGAACTACACAGGTCCTTCGCTGCGCTCAGGTGACGACGTGGAATTTTTATCGAAAAATTTAGAAGGTATTAAGAGATGCGAAGGAAAAAAATGCTTACGCGCTGGCGGTGGCTTTCAACTCTTCAGCAACCAGCGCATCCAAATGTTGCAGCGTTTCGGCGACGGTTAAGGAATACATTTCGCGACCCACGCCTTCTCCGGTTTCCAGCGCGGTTTTCAGATAGTGTCCGGCAATTTCAATGGCCAGAGGATCAGTGATGATTTTGCCCGTGCGCTTCTGATATTCCACCCAGGCCGGCAGGGGCAACGCGATCCACACCGGGCGGCCATCTGCGAGGAACTTTATGTCAACCGCATCGGCATGGCGGGTGGCGACTGCAACGATCAGTGCCTGATACATGCAGTGCACCTGCTTCTTGGTCCAGCGGTCAATGGCGTGAAAGTCGCGATACATGGCGGAATTCCAATATATCAATGCGCGGAGTGGACGGCAAGAAGGCCTGGGCCTCTCCAGCATTGCAAGTTATCGTTGCGCATCGTTCGAAGTTGTAGCGTGCGCTTTGGCAAATTCCTGCGTGCGTTCAAACACGTTCAATACATGCCTGGGTAAAGGTAAACGGCTGCCTTCCTCCAGGATGGGAATGAGCTTGTCGAACTCCGGGCCGGAGTGAGATCCGGTCACGATGATCCGTATGGGATGAAACAGTTCTTTTCCTTTGACCCCGGTCTCGGCTTTCACTTCGTTCACAATTTGTTTGAAGCGTTCAGGCGTGAGCTGTGCCGCTTTGGCCGATTCGTCTTCCAGAATTTTGTAGGTGAAGCGTGCGATTACGGCTTTGGTGTTGGGCAAGCCGAGCACTTCGGAGTTGTCCGGATTTTTTAACGCCGCTGCCGCATCGTATTCAAAGATCATCGCAGCGCGTTCGGGAAGTTGCTCGAGACGGTCCACTGAGGGCGCGAAGAGTGCGACTACGCTCTCCATCCATTTACTGACCGGCAGGTCGGGAACTCGAGGGCTTCTCTCGGCACTTAGCCATACCATTTTTGTAAATTCGATTAAGTTTTTTTTGCCGAAATACCACGTCCCGATTCGACGGAGTTCCGCCGGAGATGCTTCCTTGATGTAGTGCCGGTTCAGCCAGTACAGCTTTTCCATATCAAATACGGCAGAGGAAGGCGTGACCCGCTCCAGCGAAAATTCCTTCACCAGCTCATCGCGGCTGAAAATTTCACGCGTGCCGCCGCTCGGCGCCCAGCCAAGCAGGGCCAGATAATTCATCAGCGCCTCGGGCAGCACGCCCATTTCACGGAAATTTGCGAGAGAAGTAGCGCCGTGGCGCTTGGAGAGCCGCTCGCGGTCAGATCCAAGAATGGTGGAAAGATGCGCGAACTCCGGCACCGGCCAGCCTAATGCTTCATACAAAGCGACCTGCTTGGGAGTGTTGGAAAGATGATCGTCTCCGCGGATAACGTGGGAAATCTTCATCAGCGCATCGTCAATCACGACAACGTAGTTGTAAACAGGCATGCCGCTGGAGCGCAGAATGATGGGATCACTGACAACCTCATTCGAGAACTCCACGGGG
>JAICKN010000045.1 GCA_025927855.1 Terriglobales bacterium | reverse complement strand
GTCGCAACCGTCCCTGCGGCGGTTCAACCAGCTTCAATCGCGACGCCAGCTAACCCGGGTACAGTTCAAGGATGGAACGACATAGAAATCTCGTTTCTGAGTGATGAACGGGTGCAGATTCGAATTGGTAAGAAATTGGAAACACTTAATTACGCAGAGTTTGGTTTCGCGGACGGCCGGACTGAAAATCCAAACCGAGCCTGGCAGACGCTTCGCCGCCTAGCCGAACTCCGTGGCTCTATTAAGAACGAGAGAGAGGCGGGCGAGCCGTGGCCCAAAGTTGAAAAGCGAGTACAAGAGATAAGAAATGTCCTTCGATCGATCACGTTTCGGCATAACGTCCGACCCCTTGCCATTCCTGGAATCGAGTGGATATAAGGCGCTTTTCAAGATTGAATGCGCTCGGTCCTACAACACCTAAACGAATTTTCGACAGCCGTCTAATTTTTTTTTAACCCCTGCTTAGTCCTTTATCGCCAGCAACCTATCGTCGAATTTTCGATAAAAGCAAACGCGGCAGCGAATTTTCGCCATTTGTAATCGATGAAGAATGGCAATTTCCTTGCTACAATTCCGGCGAAAGGGCAATGGGTCAACGGGCCGAAAGAGGTATCAATGGCCCGAAGACGCTATCAAAAGGGAAGCTTGGTTCCCAAACAAGGCCTTCCTTCAAATGGGCTCTGGATCGGCAGGTGGCGAGAAGACGTGATTTTGTCGGATGGAAGCATCTCGCGTCCGTACAAATGGGAGGTCTTGGGTACGACCCATGAGTACCCGACACGAAGGCTCGCTTTGCGCGCGCTGGAAGCCCGACTATCAACCATTAACAGTCCAACCTATAGAGCGAGGCCAACCGCCACGTTTGCAGAATTTGCAAACCGATGGGAGGCCACGGTTCTGTGTCAGCACAAACCGAGCACACAAAGTGCTGTCCGTAGCCAGGTCAGAAAATGGCTATTACCTGCGTTCAAAAACTGTGCGCTTAAAGATTTGGAAGGGCAGAGGTTGCAAGCCTTCGTTTCTGAATGTAAGGCAAGCCCGAAAACGGTTCGCAATCTTGTGGCAACGGTCCGCATGATGTGGAACAGTGCAAGAGCTTGGGGATACATGGCGCACGATCCTTTCGAGGGACTGGTACTTCCCAAGAGGGGGCTTACGCATGCGTTCAGCCTTTCTTTACAGCAAATTAGGGATGTGATTGCTTCGGCCGAAGAGCCTTATCGCACGTTTTACATGATTCTCGGAGAAACGGGAATTCGTGGTGGTGAGATTTGTGCTTTGCGAGTCGAGGATCTGGATCTTGAAAACGCAGTCATTCATGTTCGACAGAGTGTATGGCGTGGCAAAATTCAGACAGTTAAGTCGCAAAGGGGAAATCGTCGTTTTCCTATCTCTCCGGAACTGGTGAATCAACTCCGCGCGTTTCTCAGAACTTGGAGACCGAATGCACTTGGTTTGCTGTTTGTAACGGGGAATGGAACTCCTTGGGATCACAACCTAATCCGCAAACGTAAGTTTCATCCTCTACTCAAGAAGTTAGGTGTCCAGCAGTGTGGCTTCCATGCTTTCCGGCATGGTAACGCAACGTTGCTGGACCAGATTGGAACGCCACTCGCCGTTAGATTAAATCGGCTCGGTCACCCGAGGCGCAAACAACCATGAACTACACGCACGTGGTTTCATCAGACGAACGTAGAACGGCAGAAGAACTTGGGAAAATTCTGCACGTTAATGAACGGAACATCGATAGGAGCGATAGTGAAGAAAGACTGCTAACGTTTCGGATTCAATGATTTGAGTTTGGTTGCGGGGGCTGGATTTGAACCAGCGACCTTTGGGTTATGAGCCCAACGAGCTACCAGACTGCTCCACCCCGCAGTTGAATCATACAATCCCCATCTTTAACGGTCAAACTGGCGAGCAGCAAATCACGACAATGGCGCGACGATCTACGTTAGTGATCACTCACAATTGCGCATGGTTGCGAGAGATCAGTAGCCGCATGCACGCCTGCAAAAACAGGAGCAGTGGGAAGAGCAGTAAGGAAGCTGGTATGATCCACAGACACCATGCATGTAATTCTGCTCAGTGTTTTATTGGGGCTCAGCGCGGCCTTTGCGAACGTGTTTGGCGGGGCCATCATTGTTCAGAAGCACTGGGAACGGCGCTATTTAAAATATTTTGTCGCGCTGGGCGCTGGATTCATGCTGGCGACGGCCATCGTGGAAATTTTCCCGCAGAGCATTGCCTTGCGGGGGAAGAGGGCGGCGTTTCTGGTCCTGCTGGGCTACCTCATCATTCATTTTTTTGAGCACACTGTTACGCCCCACTTTCATTTTGGAGAAGAGACGCACTCAGCGGAGTTCATGCACAGCCACACCGGTTACTCGGTGCTGATCGGTCTGTTGATCCATACGTTTTTTGACGGGATTGCGATTGCCTCGGGCTTCATAGTGTCGGACTGGCTGGGATGGATCATTTTTTTCGCGATTTTCCTGCATAAAATTCCCGAAGGATTCACGGTGGCTTCCGTCATGCTGGCCAGCGGCCAAAGCCGCAGGACGGCTTGGGGAGCGTCCGGATTGTTGGGGATGGCCACTCTGGCGGGCGTTTTGATCATGGTGTTGTTCCGGCATGAAGTTGGGTTTGGGCTTCCGTTATCGGCCGGGGTCACGATTTATGTGGCCGCATCGGATTTAATGCCGGAGGTGAACCGCGAGCCGGGGGTGAAGATGGCCCTAGTGGTTTTTCTGGGAGTAGGCGTAATGTTCCTGCTCGACCGTTTGGTGCATGTGCATTAAGATTGGATTTACGCTTCCTGCTAATATCCCGCTGTAACTTTGCGAAATTCCAAAACGATTCCTGCGCAGCAGGATTCTCAATGCTTCTTTTCGTCTTTTTTATTCTTTGCGGCTTCTTCCTGTTCGGCCAGCAATTGCCGGTGGTCCTGCGCGCTGCTTTCGACTGCCTCCTGCGCGGTTTGCAGTAGAAATGCGTACTGGCGCGCATCGGGGCCGGTGGCTTGCGGGGTTTGCAGGGCGCGGAGTTTGGCGTCGAATTCCGTGTCCGCATCAATAATGACCTTAAGGGCTTTGCGGATATCGTCATTCCGGTCCGCGTAGGTGTCTATGTTGTCGTTAAGTTCATCGTAGACATCCATGAAATCTTGCAGACGCTCATGCAGCTCATGTTCCCGGTCCGCTAGTTTGGGGTCAGAGTGCGCCTGTTGGACCTTGTCGAGGCGGGCGCGGGCGAAATCAACAAAGAGGGGCAGGCGTTTCAGCGGCTCCAGCGCCGTAGCACGCAATTGGTTGACCTCTTCTTCGTTTAATACATCGTGGTGTTGCTCCGCGTACAGAAGCGATGCGGCCAAAACCAAAAGAAAAACCGTGAGGAAAGAACGCATGGCGGTCATTTGGATTTTTGGTGAAACATTTTTTCTAACAAGTGGTTCCGCAAGCCTTCCAACTGATCAATCACAGACTGAATGGGAGCTTGATCGTCGTACTCTACAGTTCTTTTGATGTCGCGCAGTTTTTCCTGCATTTTGCGGAGCTTGATCTCAGTTTTTTTCAGCTGCTTTCCCGAGCGGAGCGCGGCACCCACAGCCTTGCTGGAAAATGTGGCGACGTCCTGCACGGCTGCACGCGCGCCATAAGAATTTCCCGCCTTATAATCCTTATCGGCCTGGTGGAGCTGTAGTTCAGCGACATCGGTATAGGCCTTGGGCTGGTCGTCTACTTTGGCTTGCTCGGCGCGCTGGATCAGTTCGGCGCGCGTATGTTCCCGGGCGGAGCATACTGCGCATGATGCGATAGCGAACAAGAACAGAATGGTACCAATCCGCACAGTTCTTTGGTGTCTAATCGCAATCATCGTTTAGGCTCGATCGCAAGCAGACGGTGGTGTGCCTGCCATTCCTGGTCAGGGTTCTTCCCGCCGTCCGTATCTAAAAACTTATGATAGTTGGCCGAGGCATTTTTGTTGTCATGGAAATGATCGTAAGCAATGGCCCTCAAAAAGTAGGTTGCCGGCAAGTCGGGCAAAAACCGGGCGCGAACATCCAGGGCTTTGATCACCAGGCCAAAGTCTTTATTTTCGTTGGCGGCGAATGCCAGATCGCCGTAGGCCTCGCCATAGTCAGGTTTAAGCTGTACCGCGGTGGCGAACTCTTTTTGCGCCTCGGGAAATTTATGCTCGTTCAGCAATGCCTCTCCCAACTCACGGTGTAATCCGGCGTCGTTGGGAGTAAAAGCCAGCAGCGTATGCAACTGGGCCTCGGCGGGCTGGAATTTTTTGCCGGCCATGTAAGCCTGGACCAACTGGCGCTGCACGGTCAGGTTAGTGGGCGCAAGGCGGGCGGCGGTTTGCAGTTCGGGGATGGCCGCTTCGGGCTGGCCATCGGCGACGAGCAGGTTTCCCAGCTGCAGGTGAGCGTTGGAATCATTTGGTTGCGCCGCTACCATTTTGCGGGCAATATCCTCGGCTTCTCCAAAACGGCGGCCGCGAAGATAAATTCCGATCAACCCGGTGAGCGCTTCCTGCGATTTCGGATCAATGGCCAAAGCCTGCTTGTATTCCTGTTCAGCATCGGCAAAGTGGTTTTCTTCTGCCAATAGCGGCGCAGCTGAGAGATGGGGGTCAAGTTGCCTGGGTTGCAATTGAGCAGCCTGATGAAAGGCGGAGATGGCCTGATCGGGCGAAGTTTTTTCAAGCACGTGCCCTAAAGAAAGCCAGGCGCGGTAGTGACCTTCATCAACGTTGGCAGTGGGCTGGAGAGTTGTGGCTGCGCGCAGATATTTTTCCGCGTCGGGGTGGCCGGAGCGCGCAAGCATAATGCCGAGATTGAAGTTCGACTCAAACACATCAGGATTGGCGGCAACCGACTGGCGGTATGCGGCGATGGCGTTCGCGGCGTCGCCCGAGGAGTTATAGGCGAAACCAAGGTCGTACCAGGCCTGGTAATTTTTGGGATTTTCAGCGGTCACTTTTTTGAGCAGCGATTCTGCGGTGGCAAAGTCATGCTTTTCCAGCGCAGCTTCTGCCTGGGTGAGTTCCGGGGGAGTTGAATCCGGCTCTGCGACTTTGTGATGCCGGACGGTCCTGCCGCTGGATTGCGGGAAGGCAGAAGGGACGAAGACGGCCACGCAGAAAACGGCGAGCGCGGCTAGAAAAATGCAGAATTTCATCAGGCCGAATTTAAGACCCATTTGCCACCAGCCCTGGATTCTGCTTTTGCAAGATGCTGGCCAGAAACCTTCCTGTGTAAGATTCCGGGACTTCGGCGATCGCTTCAGGAGGGCCCGAAGCAACCAGATATCCGCCCCGGTCGCCGCCTTCGGGGCCGAGATCAATGACCCAATCCGAGGTGCGGACCACTTCTAAGTTGTGCTCAATAACGAGGATGGATCCGCCCGCCTGAATCAATCTGCGGAATGCGGAGAGTAGCTTGCTGACGTCATCAAAATGAAGGCCGGTTGTGGGCTCGTCAAAAATATAGAGAATGCGTTTGCCGAGGAGCGTAGCGCTGCCGTTCGTGCTTTTTCCCGCGCCCCGGGCGGCGGGCTGAAGATGAGCGGCGAGCTTCATGCGCTGAGCTTCGCCTCCGGAAAGCGTGGTCGCGGACTGACCCAAGCGGAGATATCCCAGGCCGACTTCATCGAGCGCCTGCAACTTTTCTACAATTTTGGGCACTCCCGCGAAAAAGTGCAGCGACTGTTTGACCGTGAGATTGAGAACATCGAATATGTTTTTTCCGCGATAACGCACCTGCAAAATTTCCGGCTTGAAGCGCGCTCCCTTGCATTCCTCGCAAACCAATTCAACATCGGCGAGGAACTGCATTTCCACAGTGACGGTGCCATCGCCCTGGCAGACTTCGCAGCGGCCTCCCGGAACGTTGAAGGAAAAATGCCCGGCGGTGAACCCCTTTTTGATGGACTCAGGAGTAGAAGCAAAGAGCTCACGTATGCCGTCGAAGGCTTTAATGTAAGTAATGGGATTGGAGCGCGGCGTGCGGCCTATGGGAGACTGATCTACTAGGACAACTTCGTCAATGAATTCATCGCCGCTTATGCTGTTCCATGCCGGGGAGGATTGGGCCACGCCTTCCGGCTGTCCTTTGGCCGCGGCGAGAGCCTTATAGAGAACATCGTGCAGGAGCGTGGATTTGCCTGATCCTGAAACGCCGGTGATTGTGACAAGCATTCCCAGGGGAATTTCGATGGCAAGATTTTTCAGGTTATGGGCATTTGCGCCGCTGACCCTAATCCGCTGCGAGCCGGGCTGTTTGCGCGTGGGCCCGCTTTGGACGCGCAGCTCATTGGAAAGGTAGCGTCCGGTGAGCGAATGCTGAGAGCGCACAATTTGATTGTACGTCCCTTGCGCAATCACTTCCCCGCCGTGCTCGCCTGCGCCGGGGCCGAGATCAATAATGCGGTCGGAGGCAAGCATGACGTCAGGATCGTGCTCGACCACGAGGATTGTGTTTCCAAGATCGCGCAGATCGTGCAGGATGCGGATGAGGCGGTGAGTATCCCGGCTATGCAATCCGATGGAAGGCTCATCGAGAACATATAAGGCGCCAACCAGGCGCGAACCCAGCGAGGTAGCCAATTGAATGCGCTGCGCTTCGCCGCCGGAAAGAGTCGAGGACAAGCGGTCAAGAGAGAGGTATTCCAGGCCGACTTCACTCAGGAAGCGCAAGCGGCTGCGGATTTCTTCCAGAAGCTTTTCGGCAATGCCCGCTTCCTGGGCGGTAAGCTGCAAGTCGGCAAAAAAGAGACTGGCATCTTCCACAGTCATGGCACAAACCTCGCATATATTGCGCCCGGCGATCTTTACCTGGCGGGCTTCAATGCGAAGCCGCGAGCCTTTGCACTCCGAACAAGTGGAATAACCACGGTAGCGGCTGATAAAAACGCGGACGTGCAGCTTATATTTCTTTCGTTCAAGATGGTTGAAGAAGCCACGGATTCCTGGAAAGCGCCCTGAACCTTCCACAATGAGTTGTTTCTGATCGTCCTCCAGTTCTTCCCAGGGCACGTCAAGAGGAATGGAGGCCTGCTTGGCAAAGCGCTTTAAATCCGCGAACAGAGTACGGCAGCGGGGCTTGGTCCAGGGTTCAATGGCGCCTTGGTTGAGGCTTTTGGATTTATCGGGAACTACGAGATCGAGGTCGAAATCAATGGTATTGCCGAATCCCTGGCAGCGCGAGCACGCGCCGTAAGGATTGTTGAATGAGAAAAGGCGCGGTTCGGGCTCTTCATATTTCAAATTGCAGTGTTTGCATTCGAAGCGGTGGGAGAAGCGGAGGCGCTCGACCGGGCGGTCATCCCTGGGAGCGGTTTCAAAAATCACTTCGCCTGCTTCGCGGTAGCTGATCTCGATGGCGTCCACAATACGGGCCCGCGCGCCCGCGGAGACTGCGAGGCGATCCACGAGAAGAAAGACGGGTTGGCTGAAATTGACATCCAGCAGAGACTCCGGCGTGGAGAATTCAAACATTTGGCCATTCTGGTAAAGGCGGTTGAATCCGCGCTTGCGCAAATCGAAAAGACGACTTTTTAGCGATTCGGAAAGAGCTGCAACCGGTTCTTTGTCTTTTTTATCTTTACCGCTCTCTTTATTTTTTCGCGCCGCATTTTTCAAGGAGCGGCGAGCGGCTTTGGACTTGCCGTCGTCTTTTAGGAAAGATTCATTTCCCCCCGGCTGGAGCGGGAAGAAGACATTCAGGCGAGTTCCTTCTTCGAGCGCGAGAATACTTTCTACGGCCTGGTCAACGGTGTCTTTCTTTACTTCGGCGCCGCATTCCACGCAGTAGGTGCGGCCGATGCGGGCAAAGAGCAGGCGTAGATAATCGTAGATTTCAGTGGCGGTCGCAACGGTGGAACGCGGGTTGCGCGTGGAATTTTTTTGCCGGATGGCCACCGCCGGCGCGATTCCGTCAATCAGGTCGGCGTCGGGCTTTTCAATGCGTTCCAGGAACTGGCGGGCATAGGCGGAAAGCGATTCGACGTAGCGGCGCTGCCCCTCGGCGTAAATGGTATCGAAGGCGAGCGAGGACTTGCCCGATCCTGAAACTCCGGTGACCACGGTGAGGCTATTGTGCGGGATTTCAAAATCAATGTTCTTAAGGTTATGGGTCCGGGCGCCGTGAACAACAATGCTTTCGGTAGACATCACGATTACTAAACCGCCCTGGCGGAGCCGAAGCTCAAAGTGCCACCCCTCAGGCGGCTCCAGGAGGGTCGTCGAATCTTTCTATTATAAAGCGTCGAAGCGCTCTGGTGGGAAGCAGGGCGGATGGGTAGGCTCAGTTTGAAAAGACGTTCTCCACTTCTCTCCGTCTTCGCGCGCTCAACGTCGAGATGACATGCCTTTCCGTGTTTTATTCAAACTGAGCCACTACCGGCGGCTGGTCTCTTGGACGAATGTGGCGGCGCAGGAAGGTTCAGGGCTTTGATGAAGGCTGCGCGGCATCGGCAATCGTCTTAACATGAATCACGTTGGTCTTGGTGTCCAGGTTTCCCGTGACGCCAACTTCTTTCCCTTCGAATTTTTTCGCTGCCTTTTGGTCGTCCAATTTGTAAATGATGTTAGTCCATGGAGTTGTGAGCATGTACTGGCCGCCGACCTTGTTGATGAAGCCGGTGTAAGTCTTCAGGTCGAAGGTCTGGAGGGGGCGGTTCTTGAGGGTCGATTTCTCCGGCGAATGAGAGCCGCTATCCTGGCTGGGAGCGGGAGCAGCCTGCCCTAGCGCAGCCAAGCTCGAAGACATGATTACGAAAAGCAGCAGAACAGCAGGTATGGTAAAAGCCTCGAACCGTTTCATAGGTGCCTCGCCTTCCTGGCGCCATAGCTTCCTGGCAAATATCTGAAGGGCAAGTAGCCGGAAAAGGTTGGTTCGGATCGGCGGAATAATATTGGGCTGGAAGAGGTTGCCCGCGTAATATTCATCGGGCGCGAATGACCCGGCAGCTCTGCGAGCTTAATGCACACAGTAAAGTAAGGCGAAGATACACACCCACAGAAGAGCAAGGAAGTGCCAGTACCAGCTGGTTATATCAATGACGATGTGGCGGTATTCCAACGGCTTGTTTCGGAAAAAGAGAATTTGCGCGTAAATGAGGCCAAAGAGCCCTCCGCCAAGATGCAAAGCGTGAGCCGCCGTTAAAAAATAAAAGAATGCGCTGCTTACTGTAGACCCGACATAAAAACCATGGGCGGCGAGGTCCCTCCACGCAATCCATTGCGAAGTTAAAAAGCCCAGTCCCAGGAACAACGTTACGGTAAGCCCAGAAAATCCTTTGCTGCGTTCAATGAAGATGCCGGGAATCGAGCGGATGGGCGCCAATGCGGACTCCTGGGCATTCTTGCGGCGGGCGATTTCCATAGTGAAGCTGCTGAACAGAATCAGGACCGTGCTGACGATCAGCCATCTGAGCGGGAGGTGAATATGTATCCAATTATTGATCCGCGCTCCAGTGTGGATATCCACGCTGTAGGAGTTGTGCCGCAGCATGTAAGCGGCGGTCATGCAGATGAACAGGGAAGTGATGGGAACGAGGGCGATCAGCAATCCCAGGCGCGCACGGTGCATGCGGCTGCCGTAATCTGGAGATCCGCCATAGCTGCGGTTATCTTCTCCGCCTCCTGAGATCGGGGGGCGGATATCGCCACGGCCACCCCCGCTGGCAGGCTGCTTAAACGTAATAGATGGAGGAAGGGTGGCCATAAGATAGTTCTAGGCCTTGAATTATGTCGTAATCCAAGGCTGCCCTGGCGAATTCAGCGCGTGACCGGCAAAGCGAAATTATTTTTTGCCGAACTGCCGCACGAATTTGAGCACCTGATCAATCTGCTCATCTGTTAGTTGCCCTTCAAATGGGGGCATGTTGCCCTTGCCATGAAGAATGATATTGTGCAAAGCCTTGCTGGATTGGCTTTGCACCGGAGCAGAATGCAGATCGGCAGCTTTGAGCTGCTGCCCGAGGGAGGTTTTGCCGCGACCGTCGGCACCGTGGCAAAGCGCGCACCGGGACTTGAAAAGCGAACCATCGGGCGCGGACTTGGAGTTTGCTTCCGGTTTTGAGTTGGCCGCAAACCCGGCGGTGGCGAATAGCGCCAATAAAATTGTTCCGAAAATTATGCTTCTGCTTTCCTTCCACATTCCGCTGCTCCCCCTAAATCTGTTGATGCTGGCAACAATTTCCCTAGGATACCTTATTTTTTGCGATGAACGCGCGGCGGTGGGGCGTGCTGAATCGAGTAGCGCTGCGTAAGGTGTTGCGCGCGGAGGAAAATGATGATGCCTGTTTCGCCAATAACGGGATCTCGGATCGTCTGGACGGATTCAATGTCTTCATTATTCGAAATAAGGTGGACTGTCTGGCGGTAAGCATCATCGGAAGGCTTGCCCCAGACGACGATGGCATTGGCGGCAGCTTGTTTCAGATCATTTACGAGCATCGCGTCCTGGTCTTTCTCGGGAAGAGTCTCGGAAGCAGCAATGAGCCGCCATCCACCAAAATAGGAACTCTTATAGGCGGCTTCCCAGCCCACGCCGTATTGGGGAAATGGCCCGATCCCCAGGCTTACAAGCTCGCCCGTTCCGCGGGACCGGAGGCTTTCTCCCGCTTCGTAACAGACCACCTGATAGTCACGCGCATGGGTGCGAAATGGAGAGGCCCAATAGACGGTGGAGAAAATAATTCCTGCAACGAAAAGGGCCACGGCAACGTGCCTGCCACGTTGCGCCAGCGGGAGTTCCGGGGAGCTAAAAAAGAAACGCGACGAAAATGCAATGAGCACGGCAACAATGGGGAGCGCGTACCTTCCATCGAAGACCAGCATGCAGTAGCCAAGGACTAATGCGATGGCACTCAGGGCGATGAGAATACCCAGCCGGAATTCCTGGTGGTATTTTGTTCTCTGGGCACCCAGCGCTGCCAGGCCGAGGAGGAAGGCGAGAATTCCACCGGGCGTGAGCAGAATGGCGACTTCCTTTAAGGCCCGGGGAATGTTGCGCAGCTCTGCCATTAAAGCGGGACGCAGTGCCCGCTGCGGTGAAATGTGATACCGCCAGGGCCAGGAATTCGGCGGCATAGGATCGTTCACCATGTATTTGTCTATTTCAGAACTCGTGTCTCGTAAAAAAGCGTAAGAACCTTCATGGGTGTGATCAAAGGCACGCACGGTGGATTGCAGATAATTGGTCTTGAATTGGGTTCCGGTGACGTAAAAGCCATATTTAGCGTGAAGCACAGCCGCCCAACTGCCAGCGATAAGCACCGGGAATAGGAAAGCCAACGAAAGGTGCGCCATCCGGATTTTGAAATTGCGGGCGGGAACGGCAACGACGGCGCAAATATCCGCCACTGCAAGCCAGGGAAGGGCAAAGGCTTTCGCCAGAAAAGCAGCGCCGTGCACCAGGCCGAGAAGGATCCAATTGCCAGTCGTGCTGCGCTGCAAGCAATGCAGGAGCGCCAAAAAATACAGGAGCGTAAACGCGGTCAGCAGAAAATCGGCGGTAACCATCTGCACCGCCAGCACACAGGTGCCGCGCGCCAAAACAAACCACAGCGCCGCAAAGGAAGAGACCAGCTTTGAGTGCCAAAGTTTTTGCGTGAAAAGGTAAAGCAATATCAGGCAGCAAAGGAAGCTGGCAATGGAGACGGCCTTCCCCGCAAAGAGCAAATTACGAATGAATAGGGAGACGCCGGCGATCAACCAGGAAATGAGAGGGCTGCGAAAGCCATTGATGCTCGAGAAAAATTGCCCATCGCGCACATGATGGGCAATTCCAACGTAGTCAATGCCATCAATATCAATTTGGCGAATACACCGCAGGCTGAACCAAACCAGTTGGAATGAGCATGCCAGCAACGCGGCTGCAAGAATCCAGCGCCAATAGTGCGCTTTCGCCGGCTCCATGGGTGGGCAAAGTTTAACAGAGCGGAATTGCGGTTTTGCAAAAGAGAACCTGACGCGTCAAGGGGGCCGGCACAAAAGAAGACAGCCCGTTACCTGGTGGCAACGGGCCGGCAAATGTTAAAAGAAACCTAATCGAAGATGAAGATGGCCGCCGCGATCACTGTGGTCCACAAGCCGCGCTTATCGCCAACTGCGGACTGGGTGACATTTGCGGTGCGGACAATTTTATTGGAGATGCGGTAAATTTCTTTCTTCTCGTCCCATGACCGGTCGGGATCGAACTCCACGTTCAAGGTCGTGGCCAGCATTTCTGCCGCGAGTTCTTCGGCATAGTCGCCGGCGGCATCTTCGGTCTCACCAAAAGAGTGGTGTTCGCTCAGATAGCCGTAAGTATTGCGGTCGGCGGGGATGGCCACCCCGATGCTCGCGGCCAGGAGGCGGTGCGGCTCGTGGGTGGAATTCTCAGCTACCACAGCAAAGACAACTTCGCCGGGGCTTAAATATTTCAAACCTTGCGACCGTGCGATTAACTTGCACTGGGGCGGGAAGATGGAAGAAACACGAACCAGGTTTTGCGAAGCGATTCCGGCGTCGCGCAACGCCAATTCGAAAGAGGTGAGCCGTTCTTTATGTTTGCCGACCCCCTTGGTGAAAAAAATTCTTTTGGGGACCATGTTCTTGCCCAATTCCGTATTCCTCCGCTGCCAGTAGGGTGAATGACGTTCAAATCTAACACACAGAATTCTGCAACACTATGAAAAGTGCGCTATAAAAACAAAAAAATTGGGAAGGCAGCCCAAAAGCCTGCCTTCCCGCGATTACACATTCTTACAGACCTGCTTTTGCAGGTTTGGGCTTACTTCGCAGCCATCACCGAACTGACCGCAATCGTATCGCCGGTGGCGGTGCCCTTGACCGAAGCCTTCTTGCCGGCCAGGTCATTCAACTTGCTCATTGAGGTCTTATCTTTGGTATCGAGCGTGTAAACCTTGTCTCCGACCACCAAAGCATACTTGGAGCCATGCTGTACGCAGGCCTTGGTGCATTCCGCAGCGCTACCCATCTGGTGCTTGGCGCCACACATGGCATCGCTGACTTCCCCGGTATAAACTTTGGCGGCGGCAAATGCCGAAGGAAGAGTGAAGGTTGCAGCCAGCAACAGCGTGGCAAGTGATATCCCGGTTCTATGCAGCTTGTTTCGCATTGATCGTATCTCTCCTTAAAGAGTCTATCCAGTAGAGCAGGGAAGGCTTGATCGGTTACAGGTGCAATTCCCTAAAAATCAGCTTATCCCAAAACAGCCTATCAAAGACCAGGGCGAAATTTGTTACAAGAATGTCACGCGAATACATAAAATACTATCCGCAAGTTCGCTGAACTGCGGAATGCCAGTCTGCGAGAGAGACAGGGACAACGAGGAGAGTAAGGCAAAAATGAAAGCCACAATCTATTTGCGGATCGCTTCGGTCCTCACAATTATTCATTCGATATTACACACAATCGGCGGCGTTTTTGGCAAGCCATTACCAGGGGCAGCTGCCTTAGCGTGGGCTGCGATGCAATCGAACCACTTTGTAGCGATGGGATATGAACGAAGCTATGCCGAATACTATCGTGGCATGGGTCTCGGTATTACCGTTTTTCTTACGGCTGAGGCCGTCGTTTTCTGGCTTCTAGGCTCATTGGTCAAAGAGGATTCTGCGCGCTTGCGTCCGATTCTGTCGGTGTTCTTCATTGGTTATCTGGCATTTGCTGTAGATTCGTACTTTTACTTCTTTTTGGGACCGGTGATTGTTGAAGTTCTCATTGCTTTGTGCCTGGGGATGGCGATTTTAACGGCGAAGCCGAAAATCGAGATTGCGCACGCCCAATGAGTTCGTGAGTGCAGATTCATTTGACCGCTGTGCCGGAGCGGCGTGCCGTTAGATTAAGGCAGCTCCGGCCCTTTTTGCTCGTAACGCAGCGTCACATCTACAGTATGGTCACGATTGGGCGATTCGTGGACGGTCGTCTTCCAGTGACCTTCCGGCAGCAGCGATGTGGTCTCATCGAGAAACTTCCCGGCATAGCTGGAGTTATAGGTCTGGCCGGGCCTTAGCTTCCAGGCCAGATTGAGGCGGTCCATCGTACGCGAATCGACTCCCGAAATCGTGAGGTCGCCCATTTTGTAAACCGGGCCTTCGTCCACCCTAATCTCATAAGTGACGGTAGCGTGGGCATCGTCCATGGCAGGAACCGGCGTTATTTGCGCCGCCATGAAGCCTTTGGTGCCATAAAGGCGCTTTATCTTGCCGAGATCGTCGTTAAGCTGGACGGCGTTGACGGGCTTGCCGGGAACCAGGTGAACCAGCGACTGGAGCGAGTCCGAAGAGAATGCTGCATTTCCCGTCCAGCGGTCGGCCGTCACTTTGTACTGCAAATTCGGCGTCACTGGGAACTTTACGTCTACTGTGGTCTGCTGGCCCGTGTTTTGCACGACAGTGGCCTCCGGTTCGGAAAAGGAAGCCTTAAGGTAGCCGCGTTTCAGGTAGACGGGAAGAAATTCCAAATTCACCTGGGCTTGCAACGCAGAACGCAAATAATCCTGACCGCGCAACAATTTGCCGGACGCTTCAAGTTCTGCCAGCTCTTCCGGCCCCGCGCCGGGGAACTCGACATTGCGGATTTCAATTCGCGGGCCGCTTACGCTGAACAGAAACGCCGTGATGGGACCGTTTGCCGGGCCCGAGCGAAGATAATCCACCTCGGCGGGAATATTTTTGCCGGCGATGAGACCCTGCAAGGCCTCATTAACGTGGTCGGCCATATTGCCGCCGAGGGGCAACTCGCCATTGAACAACGGAATGCTGGCGTGCAGCGACTTAAGCAGCTCCTGATCGGAAAACCATACGAGATTATCGAATTTCACCGGGACAAATTGCGGATTGTCTTTGACCTGAAACTCCACCTTGGTTCCTTCGGAAGAGTACTGAAAGCCGTACCCGACGTCGGTGAAGGCTCCGCTATCGCCGAGTATCTGGGTAGCGCGCTTAAAGTCATCTTCCTTGACGAACTGGCCGATTTTCAATCCGGTAGCGGCCATGAAATCGGCGGGAGTGTATCGCTTGGTGCCGGATACTTTGACCTCGATGAGTTTGTAGGCGGAAGCGGGAAGCCTTTTTCCAGCACCTTGCAGCGCGGAAGGAATGAGGAACGCCAGGAGCAGGGCAGGCAAAAAGAGTTGGACAGCCCGGCGCATCACCGGCTCCCGGGAGCTGCCGCATCGGCGGTTTTGATCTTTACGGCAATATCAATAAAAGCGAGAGCGGCGCGGCTCAGGGCTTTGTCTTTGCGGAAAACAAGCGCGAGGTCGCGGCGAATCTGGGCGTCGGAAATAGACATGGCGCGCAGCACGTCGGCTTTCACATCTTCAATGACGTTGGAACGGGCGATGAAGCCGACTCCGACATCCACGGCAACGAATCGCTTGAGCAGTTCGCTGGAATCCAGTTCCATAGAGTAGCGGGCCTTTAGCCGCCGCTCATTAAACAAATTTTCCAGAGAGTCGCGGGTGTGCCCGGCTTTAGGCACAACCAGGGGATATTGCGTTACATCAGCCAGCGTAACAGCCTTTAATTTCGCCAATGGGTGCTGCGGGGGCGCGATCACCACCAGTTCGTCGCGATGGATGAGCACCACGGTGAGGCGGTTATCGGTAACAGGCAGCGAAACCACGCCGAAGTCCACGGTATTATCTATGACCGATTCCAGCACCTTGCCATAATCGGCGCGCTTTACATTGACGGCCACATCAGGGTACTGCTTCTTGAATTCAGCGAAAACCTCGGGCAAAACGTGAAGGCACGTGCCCTCATTGGCGCCCACGATGATTTCTCCGCGCGGCACCCGCTCCGTTTCGGCGATGGCGATGATGGCGGCTTTGCGCGAGTCCAGGGCGTCCTCGGCGTATTTCTGAAAGATTTTGCCGGATGCGGTAATGGAAACTTTGCCGCCGGAGCGGTCGAGCAGCTTTGCGCCGACCTCCTCTTCCAGCGAGCGGATTTGCGAGGAGATGGCGGGCTGCGTGCGGAAACGTTTTTCCGCCGCGCGCGAAAAGCTGGAGAGCCGCGCTACTTCCAGAAAAGTTTCGAGCTGATCAAAATCCATAGTTCAGGCGCGCAGCGCCGGGGGCCTTGCCGCAGTTTGAAGCAGGGAAGTTCATCAAACCGCCGTCCTCAGCACAATGCATGCAGAAGCCGAGGGATCGATTGGGAACTTTATCACCCTCATAAAAACATTCAATTGCCTAGTTCAAGCCCACCACTCTACACTATGGCGGGTTCCATCCAAACGTTAAATTGTAGCAGGCCCGTGCCAGCCGCCGCTGGACTTTGGGGGATGGCGGGAGCCGGGCAGCTTTGCGCAGGGCGCAGGAGGAAAGTTCGTGGCTGATCCGAAAAGTGTTCTCGAATTTGCGAAGAAAAATGACGTCAAGATGCTCGACTTGCGCTTTACCGACCTGCCGGGACTATGGCACCACGTTTCTTATCCGATTTCGCAGTTGAGCGAGTCCTCTTTCGAAGAAGGATTCGGCATGGATGGCTCGTCCATTCGCGGCTGGGCGGCGATCAATGAGAGCGACATGCTGCTCATTCCAGACCCCAACACGCACATGATGGATCCATTTACCGAGGTGCCAACACTGGTGATGACCTGCGACGTGATTGATCCGGTCACCAAGCAGCGTTACGATCGCGATCCTCGATATATCGCGAAAAAGGCGGAGCTGTATATGGCGTCGACCGGCCTGGCGGACACCGCATATTTTGGCGCTGAGGCGGAGTTCTTTATTTTCGATAACGTCCGCTTCGATCAGCGCGAGCAGCACGGCTTTTACTTCATTGACGCGGAAGAAGGCCGCTGGAACTCAGGCAGGGAAGAGAACAATCTTGGCTACCGCCCGCGCTACAAGGAAGGTTATTTTCCAGTGCCGCCGACCGACCACTACCAGAATTTGCGCAGCGAGATGGTCATGACGATGATCCGCTGCGGACTGAATGTGGAATGCCATCACCATGAAGTTGCCACCGGAGGCCAGACGGAAATTGATCTGCGCTTTGACTCTCTGGTGCGCTCTGCTGACAACATGATGCTTTACAAGTACGTGGTGAAGAACGTGGCCAACCAGCACCACAAGACCGTTACATTCATGCCCAAACCTATTTTCCAGGACAATGGCAGCGGGATGCACACGCATCAGTCTCTGTGGAAGGCTGGCAAAGCATTGTTTGCAGGAGATGGCTATGCGGGGCTTTCGCCATTGGCCCTGTGGTACATCGGCGGATTGATTAAGCATGGCCCGGCGCTTTCCGCGCTGATTGCTCCGACCACGAACTCGTATAAACGCCTGGTGCCCGGCTTTGAGGCGCCGGTGAATTTGGCTTACTCGCGGC
>JAICKN010000029.1 GCA_025927855.1 Terriglobales bacterium | reverse complement strand
TTTGTTTGTAGTCAGACATCACATGGGTAGTCTTTCAATAATTCACTATTTTTTATCGGCGGAATGCCATGGGAGTTTAGGTTGGGGAAGGCGGCAGTAACGCTGTTTCCGCACAAAATCCCGCTCTTTGCGCTTACTCTTGGACGTATCGAATGAGGTGAATCAGAAATGTCACCCCGAAAAAGGAGCAGGAATGACTGTAGGAATTTATTGCTGGCAAAAGAGCAAAAATTATTTTTGTGCAGACTGTTAAAGTCTTGTATTTTCAGTAATTTAAGGCTGGCATCCCGGTTGCAATAACCAGTACTGCGCGAAGGGATTGGAATATTGCGCCAGGAGCACACATGGCTGCAAATGGATGGCGTGAGCTGTGCGAAGCAATTATGAAGGAGCAGGACCCGAAACGACTCAGCGAGTTGGTCAAGGAGCTAAACATCGCGCTGGATCAGCGGGAAATTGAACTGCGGCACGGGAGCGCGCGCCCGCAGATCCTAGCGTCAGAGTCAACCGAGGATGTTCCACGGCAGTGAAATAGAGAACTCGTGAGTATCGCAAAACAAAGGCCAGAACATTCGATCAAAGCCAGCCTTTTGTCCGGGCAATGCGCGCGGCCTCAATCCGGTTTGCGGCGCCCAGTTTACTAATGGCCTCCGATAGATAATTGCGGACGGTCCCTTCGGATAGGTTCAAATCTGCAGCGATTTCACCGCTTTGTTTGCCATCACCCGCCAGGCGCAAAACCTGGCGTTCGCGGTCGGTGAGCGGATCAGCTTCGCTCCATGCTTCGGTAGCGAGTTCCGGATCAATTACGCGCAATCCCTGGTGCACACGGCGAACGGCCTCGGCGAGTTGTTCGGCGCGCATGTCTTTCAATAGATAGCCAGAAGCTCCGGCATCGAGGGCGCGGCGCAGATAACCCGCGCGGGCGAAAGTAGTGAGGATAATCACTCTGGCGGAAGAGCGGCGGCGCTTAAGTTCGGCCGCGACTTCCAGTCCAGACATGTGCGGCATTTCGATGTCGGTGATGAAGACGTCAGGCTTCTGGTCGAGGACCGCCTGCAGCGCTTCTTTGCCATTCCGTCCCCGGCCGACAACAGAAATATCGTTTTCGATTTCGAGCAACGCGGCGAGCGCTCCCAGGACCATGCCTTGATCTTCACCGATCACAACACGAATGGTGCGGCGCGCTGTCTTTGGCGTGGGATTCAAAATGCACCGTTGACGTTCGCAGTTTTAAGCGGAAACTGGATGTTCAGACGAGTGCCGGAAGCAGTATCGCGCACCAGCGTGCCGCCGAGGGCCTCAATCCGTTCCCTCATGCCTCGGATTCCGTTGCCCTCTCTTTGGTCTCCGCCGCAGCCATCATCGTGAATTTCCAGCAGACAGTTTCCATTTACCGGAGACAACCGCAGTTTGCAACTGCGTGCCTGGGCGTGTCTGACTACATTCGTTACAGCCTCACGAATTACCAGCGCGACTACGCTTTCCTGCGCTGGAGAAAGCCCAATCGGAGAAGCCTCAGCGGTGACCGCGAGGCCCGCAGTCCTCAGCATGGCCTGCGCCTGCTTTAATTCTTCTTCCAGGCTGGTGCTGCGATATCCACGAATGGTGCTGCGAACTTCGGCGAGTGCGGTGCGCGAAGTCTGCTCGACGTCGGCGATCTCGGTTTTCGCGCGTACTGGGTCGCCGTCAATCAGCTTGCCGGCAAGCTCGGACTTCAAAATAATGACGGAAAGCGTATGGCCGAGGACATCATGCAAATCCCGAGCGATGCGCTCCCGCTCGGCGACTTTGGCGAGATGCTCGATTTCCTTATTGGCGAGACGGAGCTTAGCGTTGGCGCGGTTCCGATCGGCAAAAAAGATGTTCCCGGCGCCGATGGCTGCGGCAAACCCTCCCGCATAAAGGAAGAAATTCCATCCCATGTGGGCCAGCCATGTTTCCAACGCGGCGATAGCCACAACCAGCGCAATAAGTTTAATTGCTCTGGTTGCGGTTTCACATAGGAACGGGATAAATGCTGCTGCATAAATAAAAAATGTGGCAGCGCCGCCGTTAATGGGCGTAAAAACAACTCCCAGGACAACCAAGCCAAAAACATAAAACATAGCCCTGGAGGGACGCGTCCAGAACATGCCAAAGAACAGGAACAAAAAGACTACGCTACCAATGCCATCGGCGATCCAAGTCCTAAGGTTTGCGTGCTCCAGGATCGGTTGCAGCAGAAAAAATCCAAAATAGGGCAGCCAGATAAACGGCAGCCAGCGGTGATGCGGGTCTGTGGGAACAAACTTTCCGCTGGGGACCACGTCATCCAAAAGCGATCTCATTGTGCCGGCCCTCATTGTTATTTTAGTCCGTGTGTCACGCCGTGATGCTTGTGGCCAAACCAAAGAACGCCGAATGCTAGCACCGCCGCAGTGGGAATGAGAACGACCAACAAGTCCAGGCGGCCGATCACTATTAAGAGCAGGATGCCGGCCAGCGTCAGAATCCATCCGAATTTTACATTGCTTGTATTCATAACCATCGCAACTTTCCAGGGCCTATTTTGAACGCACCGAATGCGTGCTTCTAGCTGTAAGTGTTCTTTTCATCGCGGTGAAAGCCCAAACGCGCGATTCCCATGCAGATGAGAGTGAAGCCGATCAAAACTTCCCAATGAATGTGTGCCGGCTGGCGCTGGCCTGCGCCGATAAGATCGAGGGCCAATTGCGCGAGGTGGTAGGGCGGAAGAAATTGCGCGATGTGCTGCATAAACTTTGGGAGATAAATAAACGGCACCCACAAACCTGAGGCGAACGATAGAGGAAGATAAATCAAATTGATAATTGCGGGAGCGGAATTGGCGCCCATGAAATGGCCCAAAGCCAATCCCATGGCGCAGAAGGGCAACGCTCCCAAAACGAGCGTACCTAAAAGCTTTGCTGCGATCAGCGGAGGCAGGTGAACGCCTCCAAAGACAAAACCTAGCGCCATAAGCAGGAGCACGACCGCGGCGCTGAATGCGACGGACATCACCGTGCGGCCGGCGAAATAGGCAAATGGCGGCATAGGACTGGCGCGTTTGACTTGCATCCAGCCGAGTCCGCGGGATACTGCCAAACCCGCGGCGGTCCCAAACAGCGATGCTCCCATGACCCCAAAAGTCCCGTAGGTCGCTAACAGGTATGAAGCAGTGCTTACCCCCGCCGTCGAGCGTGATCCGCTCATGCCCAGCCCGAATAAGATGTAGAACATCAGCGGAAAAAGAATGATAGAGGCGGAATAACGCGGCATCCGCAGGTTCTCCAGAAACTGGTACTTGGATTCTTTCCAGTAGATCCGCAGGATATTGCGTCCGCTCATGGGCGGAACTGAATTAAGCGCGCTAATTGCCGTTGCCATTGTGGGCTCCTTCATTGTCATCATTACGGGTGAGTGCCAGGAATGCTTCTTCCAATCCGCCGCTGGTAACTTCCAGCCGAGAGAGTTGCGGATCGCGCATCAATAATTCGCGCACCACCGGTTCGGCGCATTGAGTTGCGATCTCAACTGCTTCGCGGTCCTGATGGACGCTCAACACCGTGGGAATGGCGCGTAAGGATTCGAGAGAGATTGTGGTGACGCAACGGATGCGGCGTCCTGAGGTTTTCGTTTTGATGTCGGCAGGCGTGCCATGCGCCAGAATGCGGCCTTTATTTAGCACGACGACGCGGTGCGCGAGGGCGTCCGCTTCTTCCAGATAATGCGTGGTGAGCAGGATCGTTTTGCCACGGGCTGTCAGACTTCGGATTTGCTCCCAAAGAATTCTGCGCGCCTCGACGTCGAGTCCGACGGTGGGCTCATCAAGAAACAGAACATCGGGATCGCCACATAGAGCAATGGCAAAGAGCACGCGCTGTTTCTGGCCGCCCGAGAGATCGCCGAATCTGCGGTCTTTGATTTTTGCCAGATCGGCAATGGCCAGCAGGTCATCCATCGGCAAAGGACGGGGATAATAACTGGAGAACAGATCAATGTGCTCGCGCACGCGCAGCGTCTCCGGGACCTTCGCGATTTGCAACATGCTGCCAATTCGGCGGCGGGTTTGTGGAAGAGTGGGATCTGCTCCGAAAATTCGTACGCTGCCGCTATGTGCTTTGGCCAAGCCGAGGAATAATTTCACGGCGGTCGTTTTCCCAGCTCCATTGGGGCCGAGCAGGGCCAGCAACTCGCCCGGATATAACGTTAGATTGAAATTTTGCAGCGCCACCACGGGTCCGTAGTGTTTGCTGACATTTCTAAGCTGGGCCACACCTGTGTTGCTGGTAAATCTTTCTTCAGCGGCAAAATCTTTTTCCAGCGATGCGATCAGTCCGCTCTCCATTGGTCTACCCTCGTGGATCCATATTGCAAAAAATGGAGAAGTCGCGGCAGTGCAGATCATCATCTGGAGAAAGTGACAAATGTCAGGTAGTTAAAGAGTGGCGGCAAGGCTGCCGGAAGTGGTATGGAGTGGAACGCACCGTTGTGCAATGTCTTGCATATGGTCGTTTTGCACATCTACAGGCCAATTGCAAAGGAATGGGCCGCCTGATAGATTTTTGTCAGCGCGACATTTCTCCTTGATCTCGTGTTCTAGTAGGCGTGGCTTCTCAGTTCATGCAAGCGAGCGACACAACAAAACTTAGTACCGTCCCGCGTTGGCTCTATACCCTTCTCCGCTATGTAGCCCCTTTTATTGTGACCGGTATCGCCGCCGTGGTGTGGCTGACCTGGCCGGTCATGCACAACGAGCATTTTGTAATTTCTCTGGCGGCGGTCATTATTTGCGCCCGTTTCTTTGGGTTTGGGCCAGCCGTTGTATGTACGGGATTGTGCAGTCTGGTGTTGGCCTATTTTATTTTCCCGCCGCCCGGATTTGGCGTTACACAAAACGATACGGAGAGATTAACGGTCTTTATTGTTATCTCGCTGCTTACTGCGGGACTGGCCCGCAAGAGGAAGCTGGCGGAGCGCCAGGCGGGAGAGGCGCAACAGCACATGGCGGCCATTGTGGAATCCTCGGATGACGCAATTCTGAGTACTACCTCAGACGGGATGATCACCAGCTGGAACCCGGGCGCGCAGATGCTCTACGGCTATGCGGAGGCGGAGGCGATTGGCCGCCCCATTTCGTTTTTATTGCCGATGGATGCCCGGCAGGGCATTTCTTCGGTCCTCACAACGGCGCGGCAGGGCAAGCACGTGGGAAGTTTTCGGACTGAGCATCTTCGCAAGGACGGTTCGCGGGTGACCGTGTTGCTCTCGGTTTCGCCGCTGCGGAACAGCAAGCGCGTGGTCGTGGGCTGTTCCGCCATCGCGCGCGATATTACCGCACAGGAGAAAGCGGAAGAGATGTTGCGCAGGAACGAAAAGCTGGCGACCGCCGGACGGCTGGCCTCGATGATTGCGCATGAGATCAATAATCCTCTGGAGGCGATTACCAATTTGCTGTATCTGGCGCGGCACGATAGCGATGCCCGGGACGATTATTTACGGCTGGCCGAAAAGGAAGTGCAACGGATCGGCGGCATTGCGCAGCAGACGCTGGGCCTGGTTCGTGAGAACACTTCCGCTACGGATTTGAACGTTGCGGAAACCCTGGACCAGGTGCTGCATCTGTATTTCCGCAAGCTGAACAGCAAGCATATTGAAGTTTTCAAAGAATATGACCGGAACGCACGCATTCGCGGCTTTGCGGGTGAGTTGCGCCAGCTATTTTCCAATTTGGTGATCAATGCGGTGGATGCCATGAACGATGGGGGGAAGCTACGCATCCATGTGCAAAATGGCCGGGATTGGAGCGATGGCAACCGCGCCGGTGTGCGGGTGACAATCGCTGACACCGGGCATGGAATCCAGCGCAGTGAAATGGGCCACCTGTTCGAGCCGTTCTATACGACAAAACAGGACATTGGCACAGGCCTGGGATTATGGATTTCTTCCGGAATTGTTGAAAAACATCATGGACGCATTCACGTGCGAAGCACGACAGCCGCAGGGCACAGCGGCACAGTATTCTCAGTTTTTTTGCCGGGCACGGTCGAAAAACATAAGGCAGCCTAGAACGCAATCTCCTCGCAAGCATCTAGTTTTCATCGTTTTCCCGCCTGTACCATGACTTTAGTACTGGTTTGGTACCCCAAAAATAGACCTATAATCAAGGCGATATTCAGGAAAGTCCTGTTTTCTGGAAGAGGACCGTGGACCCTGTCTTTGCATTGGCGATCGGCGCGCTGGGGCTTGCGTTTGGCAGCTTTCTGAACGTGTGCATCTACCGCATGCCGCTGGGCTTGTCTATTGTGTGGCCGAATTCAGCCTGCCCGCATTGCAAAAAATCTATCCAATTTTATGACAACATTCCGGTGCTGAGTTGGCTGATTCTGCGAGGGCGCTGCCGCAACTGCCGGGCTGCCATTTCTTCGCGCTACATCGTCGTGGAGTTGCTCAGCGGCGCGCTTTTCGCCGCCTGTTACGGCCACTTTGGACTGACGCTGGCCATGGCGAAGTATTGCGTATTCGGATTTTTACTGCTGGGACTGATCTTCACCGATGCCGAGACATTTCTTCTGCCGGATAAATTGACACTCACCGGTTTGGCTGCGGGGATCGTGTTCAGCCTTTTTGTGCCAGTCAACGATCTGGCATCGCAGCTGTTTTCCGGAATGATTCCGCTGCCTTTGACGTCGGATCTTTCCTGGCATTTTTTCTCGTTGCTGGATTCGGTTTTGGGGGCAGTTGTTGGGGCCTCGTTTATTTACGGAGCGGGAGCAATTTATTTGCGCGCCCGCGGCGTCGAGGGCATGGGTTTTGGCGACGTTAAATTGATGGCCATGATCGGCGCATTCCTGGGGACCCGGCTGACGGTCTTTACTCTGTTCGCTGCTTCGGTCGCTGGGGCGGCATTCGGAGTATGGACGCTGGCCGTGGTCTGGATGAAGCGCGTACAGAGGCGCAGAGAACGCTTCCATGAATCGGCGCGGGCAGCCCGCAGCCATGCCTGGGCGTCGGCGGCCATTGCTTTGCGGCATCATCAGATGCCATTCGGAGTTTTTCTGGGCGGCATGGCGCTGGTGGCTTTATTTTTTGGCAATCAATTTATGCATTGGTATTGGGGACTGCTGTGAAGCTGCTTACAAACCCGCTCATGATCCGCATGGCCGTTGGCTTGATTGCGGGCGCGATTGCTTTTTTGCTGGGAGCCATAGTGATCCGGCGAATGCGCCGCAGCATAGTGGAAGAAGCCTCCTTTACCACCGCTTCCGCGGTGGCGGACAGCCTGCCTTTACACACTTATCATGCGGTGATCCAGGAATTGAAGCAGCAGAAGCATGAATTGCAGAGTCTGCAGCAGGTGGAACGCCGCCGCGCAAAAACATCGGAGAATTTGAGCGCAGTGGTCTTGTCGAATCTCTCCAATGGAGTCGTCTTTTTCTCGACCAATGGCATTGTGCGGCAAGCGAACGCGGCCGCGCGGAGAATTCTGGGAATCGGCGCGCCGGTGGGAATGGGACCCACGGAGCTCTTTCGTGACGCCGGAATGATCGTTGCCGGAGCGCAAGCAAAAAAGAGTGTAGCGGACGCGATCCATGAAATTTTGCGGCAGAGGACACCGCATTCATCCTTGCGAGCGCTCTACATGACTCCCGCAGGAGAGGAACGGGTATTGGAGATGACGGTGACTGCGGTCTCCTCGGCGACGGACAAGGAAATACTTGGAGTCGCTTGCTTGATTACAGACCAGACTGAGCTTTCCCATATTCGCCGCGCTCAGGAGTTGCATGGAGAAATTTCCGCCGAGATGGCGTTGGCATTGAGAAACTCATTAAACAGCATCTCGGGTTATGCCCGCCAGCTTGCCGGCAGCCGCGATCCGGAAACGGTGCGGCAACTCGCAACCGACATTGTGAGCGAGGCCGCCGTATTAGAACACACGATTGGCGGTTTTCTGGCGGAGGCGAAAACACCCCCGGCGGCCGTGGGCTGGTAGCAGGCAGGAATTGCAGAGTTTAGGCACGAACGATTTTGTAATGCCGTGTTATGCGGCCAAAATGGAGAAACTATGAAGCGCATTGGGCAATTTGGTCTTGCAGGAATTCTACTGTTGGGCAGCGCCGGTCTTTTGTTGGCGCAAGCTACATCCACGAACGAGTCGCTCGGCGATTACGCCCGCCACGTCCGCAAAGAGAATGCGAACAAGCCGCCTGCGGTCAAGGAGTACAACAATGACAATTTGCCGCGGAACGAGAAATTAAGCGTGGTGGGGAATGCATCAAACGACACCAGCGCCGGCCAGAACACGCCTGCGGACAACGCTTCCAATAAAGATGCCGCCAAGGTGGGTCAGTCTGCCGCCGACCGGCAGAAGGGTTATGACGAATGGAAGGGCAAGATTGCCGACCAGAAGAGCAAGGTTGATCTGGCTGCCCGCGAATTAGATGTGCTGCAGCGTGAATATAAGCTGCGGGCGGCGTCTTTCTACGGGGACGCGGGAGATCGTTTGCGGAACTCCGAGGCGTGGGACAAGGAAGATGCTGACTACAAGGCAAAAATAGCCGCCAAGCAGGCGGAAGTGGATGCGGCTAAGAAGGCTTTAGACGACATGCAGGAACAGGCGCGTAAATCGGGCGTGCCGGAATCCGCGCGGGAGTAGTTTTCCTCCTTGCGGGATTTGAAAGTTTTTGAAAGACAGGGCGCTTTGAAAAAAATAATTCTCCTTCTTGCACTCGCGGTTGCGGTGGGATGCACGTCCGCCCCGCGGCAGTCGGCTGCAAAGCGGCAGCCTAAACCGCCGGATTTATTGACCGGACGTGTTGCATTTCAAAAGCTTTTGATCGCAGCCCATGGCTGGGCCCCGGACGTTCAGCCTTTCCGGTTACAGTCCCAAATCATGACCGACGCAGATGGACGCGATGGAAAAGCGGATCTGTGGATTGCGAATTTTGCCTCCGAATCCCGCAGCGCGAGCAAACCATTTATATGGTCAGGAACCAGCCTGCCGGATGCTCCTTTGCGGGGCATAAGCCCGGGAACACAGGATGGTTACAATCCGGGTAATACTTCCACTCAAGTCTTCAATTTGGCGTATGTGAAAGTGGATTCCGACGCGGCTTTTGCGGTTGCGCAAAAACATGGCGGCGAGAAACTTTTAGCGGAAGACCCGAAAACGCCGGTATTCTACGTCCTTGACTGGTATAGACCCACCCGGGACGTGATTTGGCACGTGATCTATGGCAACTCGCAGGACGACGCGAAATTGCATGTTGTGGTCAATGCGGGATCGGGCGATTTTATGCGCGTGCAGAAATAAAACAGGGAATGAAGACGCGGTGTAGCGGGCTGCTATTTGCCGCCGTTTTTAACGCTCGCGTCGTTCGTCTTTTCCAGTTCCGCCAGCGCCTTTTCGGCATCTTTTGCCAGAGGGCCGTTCGGCAAAATCTTTAAATATTCCTGGTAGTAGGGAATGGCGGCCCCAGAATCATTGAGCTTTGTCAAGCATTCTCCCACTCGAAAATTTGCTACCGCATCATCAGGCTTGAACTGCAAAGCTTCCTTGTAGCGGTCGAGCGCGGCGCGGTAGTTCTTCCGCCGGAAATAAAAATCTCCCACTTCCAAATCTTTCGCCGCCTTGTGCGGGTTCCAGGTATGCGCCTCCGGCCCATTGCTTGCTTCGTCCTGTTCAACATTGGCCACGGCGGCAGCGCTATTGGGGTGGTCCTTGGCGTCATTCTTAGGCGGGCTGAGGTCTATCTTTGTCTCGCGGCTGGAACTACCGCTGCTTTCCTGTGGCTGCGCGGAAGATTGGCCCAATGAGGACGATGCGGACGGTTGGGCATCTGCTTGCGAGAGCGCCCACACCATGCCTGTTCCAAGCGTGATTGACAAAATGGCGGCAGCAATGCGAAGGCCCATGCTCATTATTTTATCCCTAAAGAGTATGTTGCAGAGGCCCAGCTTGAGAGTTGTAGAAAAGTTGCGCAAAAAAGCAGGCCGCTCCTGGGGGAGAGACGGCCTGCTCACGAAGCCTCCGGGGAGGAGGAAAGTCCATTACATGCTGGGATTCGTCTGGGTTGCGGCGGCGGGCTGCGCCGGAGCGCCTTGCCCGGTGCTGTTGCTCATCACCCGCACATCCACGCGACGGTTGGCCGCGCGCCCAGCTCTGGTCTTGTTGCTGTCCACTGGTTTGTCCTCACCAAGGCCAATCTGAAAGACCTTGTAGGCGGGGATGTTGTGCTGGGAAGCCAGATACTGGATGACAGCATCAGCACGGCGCTGGCTGAGGCCATAGTTGTAACTCTGGGGTCCGGTAGAATCCGCGCCACCTTCGATCGTCAAGATATAACCCTTGGTGTTAGGAATGGTTTGCGCGAGTTGGTCGAGCGCGTCTTTCGCTTTCTTGGTCAAATTGTCTTTATTGAAAGCGAAGTGCACGGAAGCTTCCGTGACCACATGATAATTATCCAAATTAACGACGGTGTTCTGCAGGGTGTTGACACGGGATACCGCAGTGTCAGCCAAAGTTTGCGCCTGTTGCGCCTGCTGGCCGGCAGCCTGGGCTTTTTGGTCCACAGCCGCAGCTTTCTGTTGCACCTGCTGAATGCCCGCCTGGGCCCGCGCATCTACGTCTTTGATTGCCTTGCTGTTCTGCGCGGTCAAGTCATCCAATTCATTTGTCTTATTGATCAAAGGGGTGGTCTGCTGCCGGACATAGTTCTTGCTGGCGCACCCGATAGAAGCGACCATGCTTCCCGCCAAGAGAACCATTAACGAAGTGCGTATCATTGAGAGAGCTCCTTCCTCAGTTACAGCCAATCCTTAGATTCAAAAAACCTGGATTCAGCAACCTGGTAAACGGGGATTTCTGTTCTAGGCATTACACTTTCCTTTAACGCTTTTCCTATTGTGCACGAGGGCTGCCAATCCTAAGGTGATGTGAATTTCCGGTAACCCGTTTGGCATCAGCAACTTAAGTAAAAATTAACACACGTGTGCAGATTTTTGCGATGAAAAGCAGACACAAAGAATAAAAAAATTATACGGTATGCGACCTGGGAACAAGATTTCCTCATGGATACACTTTTCTGATAATTCGTAAGCGTGGCAAGAGTTTCGGGCATTCCCCCCAAAGTGATGCCCCGGAAAGACAGCCAATATCCACAAGACACGGTCCATTGCAAAGTTGCCGGAAAAGCCTGCTTTATACTGAAAATGCCGGAACGTTGAGCGCATATTGTCCGCAGATCGCATGTCGCGCGCCGTGTTGGAAAATCCGAAGTATTACATTAACCGGGAAATCTCCTGGCTTGCCTTTAACCAGCGGGTACTCGAGGAGGCCCAGGATGACAACAATCCTCTCCTCGAGCGGTTGAAGTTCCTTTCCATTACAGCCAGCAATCTGGACGAGTTCTTCGAAGTGCGGGTTGCGGGACTGGTACAGCAAATTGAGGACGGATACACCGAGGCCGGCGCGGATGGCCTCACCTTGCTGCAGGAACGGGACGCTCTTTCCCACGAAACCCACGAATTTGTGGATGGCCAGTACCGCTGCTGGAACGAGCAACTGCTTCCATTGCTTAGCAGGAAGGGAATCCGCGTGCTGGGGATTGACGAACTGGACGCGCAAGCCCGCTCCTTTGTGGATGATTATGCGAAGCGCGAGCTGGACCTTTTGCTGACCCCGGTGACGGTGGACCCGGCGCATCCTTTTCCGAGGGTGATTAACAAGGCGCTATGCCTGGCTCTGCTGTTGCGCCGGCGCAGGCGGTCCTCGCTGGTTTATACCGGAGTCGTGACCGTGCCGCGGGCGCTTCCCCGGCTGGTGCGGCTGCCCTCTTCTGAGGGCACGGACGATTTTATCTTTCTTGCTGATCTGGTGGCATATCACGCCACCCGCATGTATCACGGGTACGAGATTGTTTCCTCGGCGGCCTTCCGCGTGACCCGCAACAGCAATCTTTATTTGGCCGAGGAGGAATCCCGTAATTTGCTCGAATCGGTTCGCGCGGAGCTGCACAACCGCCGCAAAGGCGATGCCGTGCGCCTGGAAATTGACGCCGATGTCGATCCGGAAATTGCCGAGCGGCTGCGAACGAATTTTGAACTGGATGCCTGGCAGGTTTTCCGGGTCAAAGGCCCGGTGAATCTTTCCCGTCTGTTCAATATTTACGAGCAGACGTCGCATCCCGAGTTGAAATTCAAGACGTTTGTTCCGCGCGAGTTGCGGCTCACCGGTAAATCGAAGGATTTGTTTGAGGAACTGCGGCGGCATGACGTGCTGCTGCATCATCCGTTCGATTCCTACGATGCGGTGGTGTCATTCATCGAATCGGCAGCGCACGATCCCGCAGTTCTTTCCATTAAACAGACGTTGTACCGCACCAGCGAACGCTCCCTGATTGTTCCCGCACTGATTGAGGCTGCAAGCAAAAAAGAAGTGACCGCGGTCGTGGAACTGAAGGCCCGCTTTGACGAGGATTCCAATATACGCTGGGCGCGCGACCTGGAAGACGCGGGCGTGCAGGTATTTCATGGGCTGGTGGGCCTCAAGACCCACTGTAAGTTGTCACTACTTACGCGCCGGGATGCTGACGGGAACACCCGGCAGTACGCGCACCTGGGGACGGGAAATTACAACGTGAACACGGCGCGGATCTATACGGACTTAAGCCTGTTAACTGCGGACCCAAAAATTACTTCCGCCGTCCACGAAGTGTTCAACTTTCTAACCGCTTATTCCGAGCACGCGAACTACGATCCTTTATTTGTGGCGCCCGTCAACCTGGCCGAGCATGTGCTTGCGCTAATCGCGCGTGAAACTGAGCACGCGAAGCGAGGCAGGCCGGCCCACATTGTGGCGAAGATGAATGCCCTGCTCGATAAGAACGTAATATTGGCGTTGTACCGCGCCAGCCAGGCTGGGGTTCAGATTGATCTGATTGTGCGCGGCATCTGCGCCTTGCGCCCCGGCATTCGTGGCGTGAGCGATAACATACGCGTGCGCAGCATCGTCGGACGCTTCCTGGAGCACAGCCGGATTTTCTATTTCGCCAATGACGAAGACGAAGAAGTGTACTTGGGCAGCGCCGACTGGATGCCGCGCAACCTTTACGAGCGCGTGGAAGTCCTATTTCCGGTGCGCGATCCACTTTTGCAGGAGCGCATTAAAAGAGAAATTTTGGATGCCTATCTCGCGGACAACATGAAGGCGCGCATATTGCATCCTGATGGAAGCTACGCAAGGGTGCCGCAGGGAAAACGCAAAGGCCGCGCTGGAACTTTCGGCTTTAGCGCTCAGGATTTCCTGATTGCAGTGTCAGAAGGCAAACAATCTCCTGAAAAGATTCCGACGCCGCCTGCCAGGCACGGGAAAGCCGCAGGAAGAAGGAACATCAAAGTTTTATGATTATTTACTTTTTGCGCCATGCAAATGCGGGCGAGCACCTGGAAAATCCCAAGCGCGACGAAAAACGCGCTTTAGACCAGGCGGGCATCGAACAGTGCGGCCACATTGGCCGCGCTCTGGCGGCGGTGGACGCGCAGGTGGACATCATTATTTCCAGTCCACTGAAGCGCGCGGCACAAACTGCCGCGCTCGTGGGGAATGAAATGGGATATGAAGGCAAGCTTGTGCTTTCCGATGCGCTGCGTCCGGGCGCTGCTTTCGCCGAGTTCCGCCAGCTCCTCGATAAGTATTCACGCCATGAGGCAGTCATGGTGGTGGGGCACAATCCTAATTTGAGTGAATTTCTAGGCCGTTATATCAGCGGGAATGGATGTGAGGCCCATTTGGAGATGAAGAAAGGCGCGGTAGCGCGGGTGGAAACCATGCGCGGGCCAGCCGCACTGCAATGGTTTATGACGCCGAAGATAGCGCGCTCCATTTACGCTGCGGCCGCTGAGAGTTCCCGCCCAAAAACTTCCCGAAAGTAGGCCCGTTCTTTTTCCAAAGCCCAAAGTTCCAGGTCCACGCTGGCATTGCGTTTGGGAACAATCCGCAATGCTACCGAACCGCTGCGCAGACTGACGTTTAATTTCTGTATGGCGCTGGTGCGGCTCAGATTCAGGGCGCGCGCCAGCCGCAACAGGAGCGAAGCCTTCTTCACATGCTCTCTGCCGGCGGGAGTCAGCCACTTCATGGGCGCATCGCTCGAAGTGGGCCGGGTTTTTCCCAGGTAACGCGCAATGGCGGCAATGATGCGGCGTTGTTGCGGCGTATACCCGAGAATTTCCGAATGAGAAATGATGTAGTAAGTGTGGCGATGATGGCCGGTACGGTTCACGTAATCACCTACCTCGTTGAGCATGGCGGCGGCGGAAAGCCATTCGCCATATTCCGGGGGCAGGCGGTGGATAGTTTTCAAGGCGGAAAAAAGCTGGAGGGAAGAGTCCCGCACCTGCATGGCGTGGTTTGCGTCCACGTGATAGTGCTTCAGCGCGGCGAGCACGGACTCCGAGCGTTCCGACTCAATCTGCTTGCCGGAGCGTGTGCCGTGGTCATAATCGGCAGCCATTTGCGCCAGCAGTCCATCGCGCAGTCCCAATGGGGAGTAGCGGAACCCGGAGAGGCGGCAGCGTTCGAGGAGTTCGGCGTAGACGGCCATTCCAGCCACAATAATTTCAGCGCGCCTAGTGCCAATGCCGGGAATTTTGCGGCGTTCTGAAATCGGCAGCCTGGAAAGCTTCTTCGCGAGCCTTTGCACCTGCGCCCGGCCCGCGGAATTGCCTCCAGCAGCCTTGCTTTTGTACATGCCCCGGCAAGCGACGGCGATTGCTTCCGCAGTGCCGGAGGTTGCGATAACTGTTTGGGGCTTAAAGCGCGCGATGCGGCCGGCGGTGCGGCTTACTTCGCGGGCAACGAATCCGCGCAGTTGTTGCAGTTCGGATTTGCGGGGAGGATCGTGCTTTAAGAAATCGCTGGTCAGCCGCACGGCACCAAGGGGAAGGCTGACCGTATCGCGAATGTGGCCATGTTCGGAAAGGGTCAGTTCGCAACTGCCGCCGCCAAGGTCCATCATGAGCACGCGCCGGGACTGAACCCGCCAGGACGATGTGAGTCCGAGGTGGATGAGGCGGGCCTCTTCCAGACCGGAGATAATTTCCACGTTCCAACCGGTGGTCGAGCGCACCCATTCCAGAAAGGCGCGTGAATTGCGGGCATCGCGGGTGGCGCTGGTTGCGGCGACACGCACCGAATCCGCCGCTGCTTCTTGCACGGCACGATGAAAGCGGCGCAAAACTTTTACAGTTTCCGCGATGGCTTGAGGGGAAAGCAGGCCGCTGCGGAAAACGGATTCCCCCAGCCGCGTGACCTCACGGTCTTCGTAAATATCCTTCAGGCGTCCGCTTTTGAGTCGGGCAATTTTCAGGCGGACCGAGTTGGAGCCAATATCAACTGCGGCAAAGGTGGGCATGCTTTTTCAACAGTGTACAGGCTGTGGACAGAGGCTTGACGGAACTTATTGCTAAATTCTCCGTGGAAATCTGCTGAAAAGTTTTATGCCGCTACGGCACTCTTTCCGGTGGAGAGTGGCGGTTTTTTCAGAGGCACAGCATCCGGACGCAAAGAAGTTCCATTCAGATCCGCCAGCGTTACTTTGAGAGCTTCGCAAGCCAGACGGAATTTGGCCCTGCTTATGTTCCGCAGTACGGAAAGCAGTGCGGAAGTTTCCTCGTTGGCAAAGAGCTTTTTTGCCCTGCCACTCAATTGCAGCCAGTCGTGCCAGTCTCCAATGACATCCTGCAAATGCTTGAGCTCGGCAACAAAATGCCGGGCATCAGGACCATCTCCGGCGAGTTCTGCGATGTAGCGGGCGCGTTTTCCCGTAATGCGGAACTGATGCAGACGCTTCTCCGTCAAAGGAGCGGACACGTGAGAAATCTCCGCGAACTTTTGTTTTGCGATCTGCAATGGGTTGAGCGCAGAGAGATTCTTATCTTCGTTCGCAGCGCGCTTTAACCGTTTGCGCAGTTCCCGGATGGTTTCCGGATCAAAAGCTTTAGCCAGCTTCTTTTCCCGCTGTTCGCGCTCTTCTGCCATGGCATTGAGGAGCTGAAGTTTGCGGCGGGAATCTTGCGGCAATTTGAGGTTGTGCAGCAGCGCGGTCTGCACATCCAGGTCGCGGACCTTCCCCGCTTTTTTATGCAGGCGGCGAAGAGTTTTCACCAGCTTCTGGTCTCCATACGTGGGGTTGCACAACAGATCGTCTATCAGGGTTTCCACACGGCGGCTATTGGTGCGGAAGTGGTGCACATCCTGGGGCTCAGGTTTTTTCGCAACCCTGCCAAGCAGCTTGTGGAGTTTGCGAAAGATCGCGGCGCGTTCTTGCGGATCAACCGGCATAAGTAAATTTTCGAGGTGAGTAGGATCCTGGGGGCCGACTCAGAAGCAAGGCCTTCATCTTAGCATCGCAGTTGTAAGGTTGGCGACGGGGAGCGTAACTGGCTGAATAGAAACAGTTTAGTTTCTGCTTGGGGCAATGGTTGGAGCGGGCTACTGGTTGAACAGGCTTGAGCGGTCAATGCGTTCGCCCTTAAAGAAAACCGCCGAAATGCGCTCCAAAGCGGAAATATCGTCGAGCGGGTTTCCGTCCACCAAAAGCAAATCTGCGTCGTTCCCCTGGCGGATGCTGCCAATGTGGTTTTCCACGTGCAAGAGCGATGCAGAGTTCGCGCTGCTGGCCTGAAGAACCAGGTTGGAAGGAAGCCCTGCCCATAACCACAAAGCTGCCTCGTGCTGAATGGTCGGGCCGTGAACCACGAGTATGCTGCCTGCGCCGCTTCCCATCACCAGCCTGATGCCGCGAGCTTGCGCGTGCAACAGATTTTGCTTTGCAATTTGCAGATCAGGAATGAACGGCCGCATTTCCTGACGGAGAGACTGCGTTGCCGGCGAGCTCAGAACATTGGCGGTGGTCGCCAGCAAGTCCGCCGGGCCGACCTGTTGCACCAGCGAGCGTTGCAACAAGCGGGAGTTGCCTTCTGAGAAATCCTTGAGCGCCTCGCCTTCGCTTAAATCAGGGCTGTAGGCAATTTTCTGTCCGGCCATGCGCTGCCAAAGATCGTCGGGAATGATTGCATTCGCGCCGCGCTCAATGCAGTCCGCATTCGCAGCTACGGCATCGGCAATGTCCCGCACACTCCCAGTATGGACGTAGACCGGAAGATTTTGCGCATGCGCTTCGGCGATGATTGCATTCAGAATCGCGGCGTCAATGTGCGTGGAAGCAACGCCACCACTTGCGGAGTTCATATTGACGGCAATGCAGTTCACGCCTCGCGCTTTCAGTTGGTCCACCTGCTGACGCGCTTCCTGCGGCGAAGCAGGAGTGCGCACGAATTCAGCTTCCGCTTGTTTCCTGAGACTTTCCGGCAGAGCGCTGAAATATTCCGCTCCATACATTCCTTTCGAGGCGAAGATGGGTCCGCAGGTAAAAGTTGCGGCCCCGAGCCTTACTCCGCGGTTCACCTGATCTCTGACTGGAATGACGGCCTCGGAGGGATCAGCGTCGCTGCGCACAGTGGTTATGCCGCTGTATAAATAAGCGGCAAGACGGCGGAAGATGGCGGCGCTGCTCAGTCCCTCGGCTTGATTGGCGCTGAATCCTCCCGGCTCGGCGAGGTGAACGTCCATGTCAATCAAGCCAGGAAGGATGGTTTTCCCAGCGGCTTCCACCGTGGTTGCCTTTAACGTTTCAGCATCAGGCCAGGAATTTTCGTAGACCTGGGCAATTTTTCCGTTGCTCACCAGGACCGCGCCATTTTCAATGACTTTTCCGTCGCCCACAAAAATCCGGGCATTGCGGATAAGGAAGCTGTCACTGCGCTGCATCTCGCGGGTCAGGATGTGGGCCTGCTCAACCGCCTGCTGGCCACGCGCCTTCCACGCGCCGAGAAGCACAAAGGGCAGAAGCACGGCTGCGATCCAGAACTTGGCAGAAGGATTGATTTTTTCTTCTTTCTCCCAGCGGAACAGTTTAGAAGCGATGAGCAACCCAATCACAATGGTCAGCACCAGCGCGAAGGAGGCCAGCAGGTTCTGCCCAAGATTTTCGTTGCGCAACATCATTCCATCCAGTCCCAGGACCATGTGAGTTGCGGGCAGAAATTGGACCACAATGACAAGCCAGGATGGAAAGAACGAGAAGGGTAAGGTGGCGCCGCTGAGGAGCAGCATGGGTAAGTAGATCAATTGCACCAGAATCTGGCTTTCCTGCATGGAATTGGCCACGGCGGCAATGATCATGCCAATGGCGCGGAAGGCAAGCAGGGCCAGAGTGAGGAAGATGAAAATAGAAACCATGTTGGCCGGCCACGCCATGCCATAGCCATAATGCGCCAGCACGTAGAGCAATATAAGAAACGGCATGAAAAGCACCCATCCCGTGATGGTCGCCGCGACCAGCAGCGGCGTAGCGGTAATGGGAGTGACTTTATAGCGGCGCAGAATATTGGCTTCGCGCTCCTGTACCGCTCGGATGCCTGCGCCAAATAGACCATTTCCCAACACACCGATGATGATGACCATGGTGAGAATCTGGGTCATCCCTCCGCGGCTGGCGCCATGCGTGAACTGGGCAAAAATGATGAAGAACATCAACGGGAAAAGGAAATTAAAGAAGATGACGGTCTTCTGCCGCAGGGCAAGCCGCAGGTCAATGCCAATGAGCGCCAAATAGGCTTTCAATCGCGCAACCGCCTTCCCGTCATCTCGATAAACACATCTTCGAGGGTAGGTTGCTTCAAATGTATGTCGGTCAGTTCAAGATGGTTCTGGTCGAGCCAACGGATGATTTCAACCAGAGTGGTGGTGGCCCGCCGGGAGAGCACGGTCAGGGTGTGCCCGCCGGGATCAACGGTCTGCTGCTGGGCCTCATGCCACTGGGGAATGTCTTTGGGAATGGCCTGACTGCAGGTGATGGTGATTGTCGAAGAAGCCCGGCTTTGCCGCTGTAATTCGCGCGGTGTATCTATGGCGATGATGCGGCCTTGGTCAATGATCGCCACCCGGTCGCAAAGCCTTTCTGCTTCTTCAATGTAGTGGGTGGTCAGCAGGATGGTTCGGTTTTCGCTGCGGAGCTGCTCCAGCAGCAAGTGAATTTCAGAACGGACCTGGGGATCGAGTCCGGCTGTAGGTTCGTCCAGAAAAATCAGCGCTGGATCGTTGATAAGCGCCAGCGCCAGCGCAAGCCTCTGCTTCTGTCCGCCGGAAAGAGTGCTGTAAAAGGCGTCGCGCTTCGATTCCAACTGCAAGCGCCGAAGCAGCTCATTGAAATCCACGCTTCTTGAGTAGAGAGAGGCAAATACATATAGCACCTCCCGAACGCGGATTTTGTCCGGCATATTCGTGGCCTGAAGGCAGACTCCAATGCGGTCCTTCAACTGGTGTGTTTGTTTATCGGGATCAAAACCCAGAACGGAGACTACGCCGCTGGTGCGTGGACGCAGGCCCTCAAGAATTTCTACAGTGCTGGTTTTTCCCGCCCCATTTGGTCCGAGCAGGCCAAAAACCTCGCCCGGTTGGATTTCAAAATCAATGCCGCGAACGGCCTCCACGGAGCCATAGCTCTTGTGCAAGTTCTGAACGGCGATTACTGGCGAGCTCATAATTGAACGAACGATCGAACCAGCATACAAACAATGGGGAACAAACAATCTACAGAATACGAAGGAAATTTCAAAGTTCCGTGGATTTCTTGGCGGTCGGGCGGTTGTTGACCGTGAAAGAGTATGTTGTTTTACACTAAACTACTGAAAAAAAACTACTTACATGCCGATATTCGGATGGGTGCTGCAATTGATCATCAGTTCCCATAAAATGTTCTTGACCAGAGCCATTCCTTTTGGCTAGAGTACGGAGTTTCAACGGTTAGGCCGTCCAGAACAATCTTCTGCAATCTGAAATAGTATCCAAGAAAAAGTTGGAAACTTTCGGCTCTTGCGAAGCATCTATTAAGACAGGCTAAGCTTTTCCCGTATAAACCTTCTTAATTCAATGTTTTACGTGAATTGTCGAAGGCTGCCCCGCGAAATAAATCTGGGCCGGGCGCTTTTTAACGTTACAGGAGAATAATCCCAAGATGCGATCTGATCGTGTTTTCGACGCGTTACATACATTAAGAAATCGCTACATGCTGTGCCAGCTTGCCTCCAAGGCGACCCGGAAGTTTCACAAACCCAACACTCGAATTCAGGAAACCATGAATGAAGTGTTGGACCGGATTGCCAGCTCAGACCGGCAAGATGTGTTGTCTGAACCAGAGAATGTGAACGAGGCACAACGGCGGGCTGCCTGATTCAGCCCCGCCGTGGGCCCGCAATATGAACTCTTCTCTTTCGCGTACCCCCCTTTGAAAATCTCACCGCAGGTGACCCGATGACCATTGCTGAACTCAAGGAAAAGAACATAACGGAGCTGACCAAGATCGCCCGATCTCTGGATCTGCCCGGCGCTAGCGGACTTCGCAAGCAGGACCTGATCTTCAAAATTCTTCAGGCGCAAAGTGAAAAAGAAGGGCACATTTTTGCCGAGGGCGTGCTGGAAATTCTGCCCGACGGCTATGGCTTTTTGCGCTCGCCCGACTACAACTATTTGCCCGGCCCGGATGACATTTATGTCTCGCCCTCGCAGATCCGGAAATTTGATTTAAAAACCGGCGACACGATTAGCGGACAGGTGCGGCCTCCGCATGAGGGCGAAAAGTATTTCGCGCTGGTGAAAATCGAGGCGGTCAATTTTGAATCGCCGGACGAAGCGCGCAACAAGATTCTGTTCGACAATTTGACGCCACTGTATCCGCAGGAGCGGCTCAAGCTGGAAACCGCCCGTGAGAACATCAGCGGCCGCGTCATGGATTTGCTCACGCCTCTCGGCAAAGGGCAGCGCGGACTGATTGTTTCTCCGCCGCGCGCCGGCAAAACCATGCTGCTGCAACAGGTGGCGAATTCGATTACAACGAACCATCCGGAAGTTGTGCTGATGGTGCTGTTGATTGATGAGCGCCCGGAAGAAGTTACGGACATGCAGCGCTCGGTAAAGGGCGAGGTAATTTCTTCGACCTTCGATGAGCCCGCTGCCCGCCACGTGCAAGTTGCAGAGATGGTGATTGAAAAAGCGAAGCGACTGGTTGAGCACAAGCGCGATGTTGTGATCCTGCTCGATTCGATTACTCGTTTAGCGCGCGCTTATAACACGATTGTTCCACCTTCGGGCAAGGTTCTCTCTGGCGGTGTAGATTCCAATGCGTTACAGCGGCCGAAGCGTTTCTTCGGCTCAGCGCGAAACATTGAAGAAGGCGGATCGTTGACGATTATCGCCACCGCGCTGATTGATACCGGATCGCGCATGGACGATGTGATCTTCGAGGAATTCAAAGGCACGGGCAACTCGGAAATTATTCTGGAACGCAAGCTGGTGGATAAGCGCACCTTCCCGGCCATTGATATTCAGCGCTCAGGCACGCGTAAAGAAGAATTGCTGATTCCGAAAGAAGATCTGACGCGCATATGGGTACTGCGCAAAGTGCTGAACCCGCTCTCGCCCGTAGAAGCGATGGAACTGCTGATTGATAAACTCAGCAAAACCAAAGCGAACGGGGAGTTCTTGTCGAATATGAGCGCGCTGTAAGTCCGGCAGAAGCTTCTAGGCTGAAAATCAAGATAAAAGGAATGAATTTTCCGGCTTTTTAGCTGTGACTCACTCCCTGGTCCATCACATACAGCTTGCCGGGGCCTGCCGTCTGAACGTTGTTCTTTTCAAATGCTTCCTTGATGCGGCGGCGTAGCTCGCGGCTTACGGGA
>JAICKN010000131.1 GCA_025927855.1 Terriglobales bacterium | reverse complement strand
CTTAAGTTCCTGAAATTCTTCATTCACCTCTTCCAGCAGTTTTTTGCCAGAGATGGCAGTACGCAATAATGACTCTAGGACGGGCAGGAGGGTTTGGGCTTCTGCGAAGGTAAAGGTGCGGTCTGCCATAGGTGTATTTTATCGCATGGAGAATCAACTAAGGATGCATACGGCAGTGAATTGAGGCATTAATTTTGAAAAGGATTGCCAGACGTCTTCAACATAAATTCTCGAAACAGAAAACGTACGCCATTTTCAGCATGATCGGATTGCATCAAGCCTCCACGTATTCGTTCTAAAAGCGAGGCTGATATTGGCTCCCGCCTAATTGCTGTCCCCTCAGAAATTGCCTTTTCAATTTCGGCGACGGTTTTAACTTTAGCGAATCTGTAAGCGATTACGGACTCTTGCTTAATGAACGGATGTTCACCGGGATTAATAATAACCGTCGTGTCAGAACGTTTATGACGTGTTGTTACGTTGACTACCACAACTTCGTTCAAGTCCGTAGGAGTAAGAATTATCCAGAGATGAAATTCTTCGTAGTCAATGTCGCCGGCCAAATAAGTATCGCCACAAGCTAGCATTTAATGAGAGGATGGAATAACTTCTTCGGCAGCGTCAACAATTCGCAACTCTTTCAACGTGGCCCTTATCTCTTGTTCACTTTCACCTTCAGCACGTAAAATCTCCCTGGGATGAATGGGGATCGAACTGCCATGAGGATATTTGTACTCTGGCAATTTGTGCGTATGAGCGACAATATCCCAGCGATTCATGTGTCCGAACTGCTGGTATATCTCGCAAATTAACTTTTCTTCTGCCCGCGACAATCTATCTGTTGAGCCCTCTTTTAAGAGTCGAACCTCATCATCCCCAAAGGGAGAAGAAATATACTGCGACCAAATCTCTTTTGGTTCGTCCTCATTCGTCAATAGGTTGAGAATTGTGCTTCCCACAGGACCTTGATCCATCGACACATGATTATCCGTGGTAACGATACCGCCCCACCGAACGAGCGCGGTGCGGTCAACCAAGTACATGAGCTTAATCAGCTTGAGGTAGTGCATTGTTCCACCGCGAAGCTTGAGGATGGAAGCCGCTACGGCGGTGGCTTTCGCTTCGTCAAAGCGGAGCTTCATAAGTAGTTTTCCAAACAATAAGTTAACACGACGATGTGGATAATTTGTGGAAAACTCGCGCAAATAATGGGGGTTGTTACCTTTCTGGTACTTGACAGATCCCTAGTAGTTTTTGGTTTGAGCGAATGCGAGCTAAGCCATTCCCGTTAAGTTGAGATTCAAAATCGCCACCCTAAGTATTCACAATGCTGAGGCGGAAATTAGGAGCAGAGTGCGACATATATCCAGGATTGAAGCCATCATGGCACGGGATGAAAGAAAAATGTGACAGCCCGGAGTCCCCGAAGCTGCCTTTTTTAAGCGCCCCTGGTTTGAAGGCCTTACGGAACCTAATGTAGGGCCGCAACATTGCACGAAGATTACGATTTGATGAACATTCGATAAAATCGGCTCATCCCGATTTCGCGATACTCTAAATCAGATTAGCGTTGGAATATTAATAATCCTGTGCTTCGCAAAACAGAAAATTCACGCAAATTGCATGAGCGCGCGCAGCAGATGATTCCGGGCGGCGTTAATTCTCCGGTGCGCGCCTTTGGCGCTGTCGGCGGCGAGCCGCCGATCATTGTGCGCGGAGAAGGCGCACGCATATGGGACGCTGATGGCAATGAATATCTGGATTATGTCGGCTCGTGGGGACCGCTGATTTTAGGACATGCTGCGCCGCAAGTAGTCGAGGCAGTCACCACCGCGGCAAAAAATGGCATGAGCTTTGGGGCTTCTACCCCGGCAGAAGCCGACTTGGCAGAGTTGGTCATCGCGGCCTTTCCGCACATTCAGAAGGTCCGGTTTGTCAGTTCCGGGACAGAGGCAACGATGTCCGCCATCCGGCTAGCGCGGGCATTCACGAAGCGCAAATACATCATCAAGTTTGAAGGCTGCTACCACGGCCATTCGGATGCGTTGCTGGTGAAGGCCGGGTCGGGTGTGGCAACACTGGGGATTCCGGGCTCGGCAGGGGTTTTGGAAGAGCTTGCGCAATTTACGCTGGCCCTGCCCTTTAACGATGTAAAGGCAATAGAACAAACATTTTCCAGGTTTAATGGCGAGATTGCCTGCGTGATTGTGGAACCGGTCGTCGGGAACATGGGGTGCGTTTTACCCGTATCTGGATATATGGAATCACTGCGTGAGATCACGAAGCGCGAAGGGACATTGCTGATCTTCGATGAAGTCATGACCGGGTTCCGCGTTGCGTTTGGCGGGGCGCAGGAAAAGTATGGGATTACGCCCGACCTGACCACGCTCGGCAAAATTATTGGTGGGGGACTGCCGGTAGGCGCTTATGGAGGCCCGGCAGAGATCGTGAACATGGTTGCGCCGCTGGGACCGATGTACCAGGCAGGAACGCTTTCGGGGAATCCGCTGGCGATGGCAGCCGGTACAACCACGCTGCGATTGCTGCGCGAGAAAAAAAACGAAATCTATCCCCGGCTTAACCGGCTTACCCAGCAATTGGTAAGCGGAGTTCTCGAGGCGGCCAAAGATGCGGGCGTGGCCTTGCAGGCGAACCGGGCGGGTTCCATGTTCACGTGGTTCTTTGCGAAAAACGCAGTCACAGACTGGAATTCTGCTGCGCAATGCGATACAGCCGCGTTCGGGCGCTTCTTTTGCGCCATGCTCGACCGGGGAATCTACTTTCCGCCTTCGCAATTTGAAGCCGCGTTCCTGAGCGCAGCGCACACGGAAGAGGACATTCAACGCACCATTCAAGCGGCCAGGCAATCATTCCCAACAATTCAGTGAGCAGGCGGCGCCGGACGGCATGATTTGAAAAGTTGTGACGTAGACGGAAAGATATTGCGTAACAGCTGAAATCGGCAGGAAACTTGGCAGTCGGGAGCGCGCGGTGGAAGATGCCCAGATTATTGCGACGCTGATTCGCCGCTGCCTGGCGGGCGAGGCGGCGGCATGGACCGAGATCGTGCAACAATACAACCGCCGAATATATAACATTTGCTATCGCTTTGCGGGCACTCCAGACGCCGCCCAGGACCTGACGCAAGAAGTCTTTATCAAGATCTACCGCACGCTGGGCAGCTATGACGAGGAACGAGGCGCGTTTGTGACCTGGGTAACCACGGTGACGCGCAACCTTCTGGTGGACCACTTCCGCAAAACCAGGCAAGACCGCATGACTGCCTCATTGGACAGCGCTGCTTCCGAACATGAAGATGCGCTGCCGCTGGGAGAGCAGATTCCCGATAAAGCACAGCCTCCGGATGCCCGGGTGCAAAGCCGGGAGGCGCAGGAGATGGTGCATGCGGCTCTGCAAAAACTCTCTCCGGAGCTGCGGGAAGCAGTGATTTTAAGGGACTTACAAGATATGGATTACAGGGAAATTGCTGGTTTGCTGAGGGTTCCCGAGGGGACGGTGAAGTCAAGAATCAACCGCGGGCGCGCGGAACTTGCGCGCCTTCTGCAACGTACATATAGGCAGGTGGTTTAATGGGAGCCGAAACCAAAAACGGTATGCCGTGCCATGAGTTTGAAGCGCTCTTGAGCGAGGCCCTCGATCATAAGTTAAGCGGGGCAAAGCTTGAGGAGTTCCAGACTCATGGGGCACATTGCGAGCTGTGCGGGCCTCTGCTACAGGAAGCGGCAGCGGGGCAGCACTGGCTCAAATCGCTGGCGGAGGTTGAACCTCCAGCGGACCTGGTTGCCGGCATTCTGGCGGCGACAACAGGGGTGTATTCTGCACAGGGCGTGCAGGCGGCGCGGGCGAAAGGGTCGTTGTGGGAGCGGTTCTCAGCAGAGGTGCTGAAGCCGCTCATGACGCCCGTATTGGGGTTAGTGCGGCAGCCGCGTTTTGCCATGTCGTTCGGCATGGCATTCTTTTCGCTTTCGGTCACCCTGAATGTGGCGGGCGTGAAGTTGAGCAGCTTGCGGAACATTGATCTGCGGCCCAGCTCTATTCGTCACACCTATTATGAAACATCCGGCAAGATCGCGAAATATTACGACAACATGCGTTTTGTCTATGAAATTGAATCGCGGCTGCGGGAGTTCAAACAGGTGGCGGAGCCCGAACCTTCGGAGCAGAAGAAGCCAGTGAAGGCCCCAGAGAAAAACCACAGCGGTCAGCCTGATTCCAACCAGCACAATTACAGCCGCGGGGGAAGTGAGACGGTGCTTGCTCTTTCGAATCAGACACAAGCGGTAATAACGGGCCGCCAGGGGAGGTCACTATGAATTGCGCAAATCATCCGGGAGTTGCAGTTGCACACTACTGCCGCACGTGTGGAAAGCCGCTATGCGCGCAATGCAGCCGGGATGTGCAGGGAGTGATTTATTGCGAGAACTGCCTGGGAGAAAAGCTGCATGGGGTAGCGCCTGGGAGCACTGGCGTTGTAGGAACAACAGTGGCCAGCCTGGGACCGGCGGGGCCGCATCCGGCGGTCGCGGGAATTTTGGCAGGATTTTTTCCTTTCGGCGTGGGCGCGGTGTACACGGGGCAGTATGCGAAAGGCCTGGCTCACCTGGTCATTTTTACCTTACTGGTGTTGGCCGAAGCGACGTTAAGCGGCAATGGTAATATTGCCGTCCTTTTTGGCCTTGGCATTGCCTTTTTCTACGTTTACCAGATCATTGATGCTGTGCGGTCGGCGTGGGCGGTGCGTTTGGGAGTGCCGCCACCGGATCCGTTCGGCCTTAGCCAGAGTTTTGGCGGATTCGATAAGTTTGTTCCCGCGCAGGCAGCAGAGATGAGTTCCACCCCGCCTCCTCCTCTGCTGGAGAATGCGGCTGTTCCGGTCTGGGCGATTGTTTTAATTGGCCTGGGAATTTTATTTCTGCTGGGCACGACCGGCCTGTTCGCTTTTGACTTTGGAAGGGCGTGGCCGTTCTTCCTGATTTTTCTGGGCGTTTGGATATTCGTCAAACGATGGGGATGGGTGAAGACCAGCCGCTACCGCTGTTATTGCGACCGTTGCAAGACGCGCGGACTAATGGGAGCGGCGGTCCTGACCACGATTGGCGTGATCTTTTTGCTGGGAACCTATGGGCACGGATGGGACCAGGCATGGCCGCTTCTTTTAATCGTGATCGGGGTTGTAAAAATTCTAGAGCATAGCGCGTCTTCCGCTGGACACGTGGATTACTATCCGCCCACGACGGCAACTGCCGTTCCCAACACGCCGCCAGCGGGCGGTCCTTCGGATACGACGAACACCGCGCCCGCGCAGACGTCTTCTTCCAGTGAGGTGAATCATGGGTAGCCCTGGACAAATCCCAAATTATCGCGGGGGACACCATCGCTCGATTGTAGGAGCGATTGTTCTCATTGCGATTGGCGTTCTCTTTCTATTGCAAAATATGGGGATTTTGGAGTGGCGGGATCTCGGTTATTGGTTCGCTCACTACTGGCCACTGCTGCTGATCCTGTGGGGCATTATCCATTTGCTGGAATACTATGACGCTCGGCGAAGGGGTTCGCACGCCTATGGCATTGGAGCAGGCGGAATATTTCTTTTGTTTTTGATTGTGCTGTTCGGGCTGGCCGCAACGAGAGCATCGCGCTGGAACTGGCCGGCCATCGGCGAGCATTTCAACAATCCGGACTTTCCTTTTTACTGGGGGCATTCTTACGCTTATCAGGACCAGCTTACGCAGGCATTCCCTGCCGGGGCCTCCCTGCACATTGTGGATGACCACGGCGGCGTGAATGTAACTGTCTCCCAGGACAATAGCGTCCATGTGACGGTACGGAAACGGGTGAACGCGGACCGCCAATCGGACGCGGACAAGTGGAATGATGAAACTAAACCGCAATTTACGCTCACCGGACAAACGCTGAACCTGAATGCCAACACGCAGGGCGCGGGCCGTCATTTTGTGGCTGCCGATCTCGATGTCGCGGTGCCCCGGAAGGCCGCTTTGGTGATTTCCAATGGGCATGGCGATGTGAACGTGCAGGACCGCGAGGGAGATACGACGGTCACGAACCAGCACGGGGAAGTTGATCTCACAAATATTCAGGGAAATGTGCAATTGAACCTCGACCACAGCTCGGCAAGGCTGGCGCAAATTGCCGCCAATGTGCAGATTGAAGGCCGCGCGGACGACGTTTCGCTGGAGGATGTAAAGGGCATGGTGCAATTGAACGGCGATTTCATGGAAAGCCTGCGGCTCTCCAATATCGCAAAATCGGTTACGTTTAAGTCCCCCAGGACTACTTTGGATTTTGCGAAAATCACCGGGGACGTGAACCTGGACAGCGGAGATTTGCGGGCAAGCGGAATTTCCGGGCCGGTGCGCATTGATACCCGCTCGAAGGACATTCAGTTGGAAGATGTGAGCGGCGATGTGCATGTGGACAATGAGAACGGGCTGGTGGAGATTCACATGATCAAAGCCGCCAGCATGCAGGTAAACAACCGCCAGGGAGACATCCAGGTTTACTTGCCGGAAAAGGCCGCGTTTCAGTTGAACGCCAAGACCGCGGGCGGAGAAGTGCAATCGGACTTTGACTCGATTGCCATCAGCAACCGGGACGACGGCGGGACCGGCTCGGGTACGGTGAAAGGCGGCGGCCCGCATTTAGTGCTGAACAATGAGCACGGCTCGATTGAGATTCATAGAGGGACTGCGGTCGCGGAGGCCCCTTCGCATTCCGGTTCTATGCCGGGAGATTCGGACGACTCCGAAGGGCCTAGCAATAATTGAGGTATGCAGTAATTCTGAAATTGTGCTTCGGATTGCGCGGGTAAATCGCCAGCTAAAAATTGAGCGAGATCCCTAGCGTGGGCTCTGATAAGTTCGTCTTGCCGCCCACCGATAAAAACAAGAGCTTAAAGTCCGGCGGCTGGTAATACAGGCCGCGATATTGCGCACGCAGTGAAATTGGACCAAAGACCCTGTAATCCACTCCACCACCGTACAGCACCGCCAATTGCGACTGCCGTACCGCTCCAATCGCGGTAGGAATATCGTTGATCTTCGCCGCGGGAGGGCCAAAAAACAATGCGCCGCCTCCGACCAGAGCGAATGGACGAAGGCGTTTTCCCTTGCGGGCGGTATAGACGTAGGCCCCGGAGAACTCCGTTATATCGGCAAATACACGGTAAATGAGCGGACCGGAGGTGTACTTCTGCGAATCGTAGCTCCGGCCGTAATTCATCTCGAGCGAGCTGTGCGGCGCAATACGGTACTGCAAGGTGGCAAGAAATCCGGCGTGATTAGTAGGGTTAAGAACAATGCCATTCCCTTCAGATTGCCTGAAGATGAGTGCGCTCACATTAAGATTGGCGGTGAAGCGTCCATCCTGGGCGAACATCCAGGAGCTGAACACAAAGATTCCCGCGAAGAGGATTGCTGTCTTTTTTAGCATCCGGCTCCTGTAGTTCGATGCAACCTGAATGAGAACTGCCTTACGGAAATTTTGAATTACGAATCTTACTCCAGCCGGATGGCTTTGGCCTCGCGCACACCCTGCGACTTCCGCAACTGCGCCAAGACAGCATCCGGCACCGGGGTATCCACCTGAACGACGGCCACGGCATCGCGCGGAGAGCCATCGGCAGGGGCCTCGGTGCGGCGTCCCAACGAGAAGTTCGCAACGTTGATCTGGTGTTCACCCAGAATCGAGCCGACGCGGCCAATCACTCCGGGAACATCGCGGTTCTGCATGTAGATCAAATTGTGCTCAATGGGCGCTTCCACATCTATGCCATCCACATGGAGCAATCGCGGAAATTGCTTGTGCAGCACGGCGCCTTTGACCACATGTTCTTCTTTTGCACTCTTGAGGGTGACAGTCAACACGCTGCCCGCACCACCGGTAGAACTCTTGGGATTTTTTTCTTCCTGGACCTGAAGGCCGCGTGAAGAAGCCAGAGTCGCGGCATTCACCAGATTGGCGTTCTCTTCCAGTGTCTGGCTGAGAATGCCTTTGATCGCGGCGTTGCGGATGAGTTCCGTTTTGCCTTCAGCAATATGACCTGTAAAACGAATGGAAATTGCCTCAAAGCCGCCGTCGCTCACTTGCGCCAAAAACGCGCCCAGCCGCTCCGCCAGGATAATATAGGGCTGCATCTCCTGATATTCCTCCTGGGTCACGGAAGGAACATTCACTGCGTTCTGAATGACGCCATGCTTCAGATATTCCTTGACCTGCATGGCGATCTGGATGCCAACCGCTTCCTGGGCCTCGTTGGTCGAACCGCCAATGTGCGGCGTGAGGATGACATTGTCCATGGATTGCAGCGGGGAATCTTTCAGCGGCTCTTTTACGAAAACATCGAGGGCGGCCCCGGCGACGTGCCCTGACTTCAGCGCCTCGACCAAAGCTTCTTCCTGAATGAGCTCGCCTCGGGCACAGTTGACAAGGCGCACGCCTTTTTTCATTTTCTTGAGCGACTCGGCATTGATCATGCCGGTAGTTTGCGGGGTGAGGCCGACGTGGAGTGTGATGTAGTCGGCGGCGGCGTAAAGCTCGTCCAGCGTGGCCAATTTCACTCCATGCTCCTGGGCCAGTGCCGGCGAGACAAAAGGATCGTGGCCAATGACTTCCATGGAGAAAGCCCTGGCGCGGCGCGCGACTTCCATACCGATTTTGCCCAAACCGATAATTCCCAGCGTTTTTCCGCGAAGCTCGGTCCCTTGAAGGGCTTTCTTCTCCCACTTCCCAGCGTGCATGCCGGCATCGGCGCGAGGAAGAAAACGCGCCATCGCGAGCATCATGCAGAACGTTTCTTCCGCAACCGCGACGGCGTTGCCGCCGGGAGTGTTCATCACAGCGATGCCTTTGCGCGTTGCCGCTTCCAGGTCCACATTGTCAACGCCGACTCCGGCGCGGCCAATTACGCGCAGCTTCGGAGCATGTTCCAGCAGCGCGGCATCCACCTGCACCGCAGAGCGGACAATGAGCGCGTCTGCTGTTTCCAGCTTTTGCTTGAGATCACCGTTGAGTTGATCGGGTGTAACGACATTCCATGTAGGTTCACGCAGAAGATTGACGGCAGAAGAAGAGACCTTTTCAGCAACAATGACATTCATGAATTTACGTTTCCTTTAACAGCTTCGTGGCTGAAGCGAAAACAAACTTGTTTGAAGACTGGCTTACGGTGGAACGGAGGACATCAGCGTCACAAGCCGT
>JAICKN010000153.1 GCA_025927855.1 Terriglobales bacterium | reverse complement strand
CCGCAATTCCAAGAGTCTTATTCCAAAAGTCTTGGGGAGAACAGATGAGATATTTCGAGAACATGATGTTGGCTGTCGTTGCCTTGAGTCTGTTGTTTGTTGCCGGTCCCGCTAGCGCGCAGGACACTTCCAATTTGCCGTACATGAATCCCAAGCTTTCACCGGAAACGCGCGCGGCGGACCTGGTCCACCGCATGACGTTGCAGGAGAAGGCATCGCAAATGGTGAACCAGTCGCGGGCCATTCCCCGGCTTAAAGTTCCTGCCTACGATTGGTGGAGCGAGGCTTTGCACGGAGTGATTTCAGACGGAACCACGGAGTTTCCTGAACCCGTGGGCCTTGCGGCAACCTTCGATGTGCCTCGCATTCATGAGATGGCCACCGACATTGGCGTGGAAGGGCGCATCGTGCATGTTCAGTCGGTGCGCAATGGGACGTTCCCTTGGTTTCACGGTCTCGATTTCTGGGCGCCGAACGTGAATATCTTCCGTGATCCCCGCTGGGGCCGGGGGCAGGAAACGTATGGCGAAGATCCATTCCTGAGCGCCCGCATGGCAGTTGCATTCGTCACCGGCATGCAAGGCAACGATCCTAACTACTACCGCGTCATCGCCACGCCCAAGCATTTTGATGTTCACAGCGGACCCGAACCTACCCGCCACTTCGCGGACGTAGACGTCAGCAAGCACGACGAGCTCGATACCTATCTTCCGGCATTCCGCGCGGCAGTCGTGGAAGGCCACGCTGGTTCAGTCATGTGCGCTTACAACGCCATCAATGGCCAGCCGGCATGCGCGAACCAGTTCCTGCTGCAACACACGCTGCGCGGCGCATGGCACTTCGGGGGCTACGTCGTTTCTGATTGCGGCGCCGTTGTGGACATCTTTACCGGGCACCATTACCGCCCGACACAGCCGGAGTCTTCGGCCATTTCGCTTATACGTGGCATGGACAACGAATGCGTGGACGGCGGGACGAAGATCACCGACGACCACGACTATAAGGCATACGCGGAAGCCGTGCAGCAGGGCTACCTGCCGGAAAGCGACGTAGACACAGCGCTCATCCGGCTGTTCACCGCGCGCATTAAGCTGGGTATGTTCGATCCGCCGTCCATGGATCCATACAGCAAGATTGATGAGAAGGAACTCGACAGCGCCGCGCATCGCGATCTTGCCCGCCGCATCGCCGACGAATCCCTGGTGCTGCTGAAGAACGATGGCGTCCTGCCTCTGAAATCTCCCAAGCGCATCGCCATTGTTGGTCCGCTCGCTGATCAGACTGCCGTTCTGCTCGGCAACTACAACGGCACGCCCACCCACACGGTGAGCGTGATGGAAGGAATGAAGGCGGAGTTTCCCAACGCGAAAATCACCTATGTTCCGGGAACTCAGTTCCTCGCCACGGATTTAGGCGCGCCTATGCCTAACTCCCTTTTCACAACTCCAGATGGTAAGCCTGGACTGAAAGCGGAATACAGCACCCGCGAAGGATTTCGCGGGAAACCAACGGCGCTCACATCCCGGGTTGAACCCAATGTAAGCCTGAGCGAGAGCAACCTTCCGGAGCAGGCGAAAGGAAAGAGCGGCCTCTCCGTGGAGTGGACTGGCTTCATCCATCCCACTGTAAGCGGCGACTACATGCTCGGCCTTAAGGCCGATGGCTTCAGCGTTGTTACGGTAGATGGCCGGCAGGTGGTGCGAGGGCGCGGCAACCGTTCTAGCCTGGGCCGGGTTCACCTGGAGAAAGGGCAGCCGGTGCAGCTCGATGTTATGTATGGCCACTTTGGCCAGGGCAGCATTCAGGCGCAGCTGATCTGGGAGCCTGTAAATAATGCGCCTGACCCCGCGGCAGTTACCGCAGCGAAAAATGCGGACGTCGTCATCGCCGTGGTCGGAATCACCAGCCGTCTTGAAGGCGAAGAGATGCCGGTTGACCAACCGGGATTTTTGGGCGGCGACCGCACTAGCATTGATATGCCGGAGCCAGAGGAGAGCCTGGTGAAGGCGGTGGCCGCGACTGGTAAGCCTCTGGTCGTGGTGCTCATGAATGGCAGCGCGCTCAGCGTGAACTGGTCGAAGGCCCACGCCAATGCCATCCTCGAAGCCTGGTACTCGGGTGAAGAGGGTGGGGCCGCAATTGCGGAGACCTTGAGCGGGAAAAACAATCCTGCCGGACGCCTGCCGGTCACCTTCTATAAAGATGTGCATCAACTCCCGAACTTCGAAGATTATTCAATGCAGGGGCGTACGTACCGCTACTTCAAGGGCGAACCGCTTTGGCCCTTCGGATACGGGTTGAGCTACACCACGTTCGACTACAGCGACCTGACTCTGCCGAAAACGGCGATTCAGGCGGGCGACCCGCTGGATGCGTCCGTTACGGTCACCAATACGGGAAAAGTTGCAGGAGACGAAGTGGTACAGCTTTACCTCAAGTTTCCTGATGTCGCGGGCGCGCCAATCCGGGCGCTGCGCGGATTCCAGCGTGTTCATCTTGATCCGGGTGCGAGCCAGCAGGTTACATTCCACCTGAATCCGCGCGACCTGAGCATGGTGACCGAAAAAGGGAACATCATTGTGGCCCAGGGCAAGTACACCGCGTCGGTCGGCGGTGGCCAGCCCGATACCGGAGCTCCGGTAACCAGCGGAGATTTCGAGATCAATGGGCAGATCATGCTGCCGGAATAAGTTCAGGTAGGTATCTGGAAGACGATCATCCGGTAGCGCCTCATTTGAACGGGACGCTACCGGTTATTTTTTGTTGGGAAATTCACGCCTGCGAAAATAACAGGCAATAAGCCAAAATTTATCCGCGAGTTCAATTTGCGGTAAACCCGCCTTTCATAATTACCGCTTCAGTAAATCTACAGGCTGCCTGACATCATGAACACGGAAGTACTGGGCCAGTGAAGGATGCTTGCGCGCAACCTCTTCATACATGGCATAAGCGACATTGCGGTACGAGGCATGCCCGGCAGGGCCGGTGCGTAGCTCTGAGATATAGGCCGCCTCGGCGAAGTCCATTTTGAAAAGCGTGCGCTTGCGAAAGCCGAGAGGAATGGCGTAATGCGAGTTTGCCAGAGCTTCCGGCTCGCCGCTTTGCGCGATTTGCGAGACGAAGGCCGCCGCGCGCTGCATGGCGGAATCGTAGGTTGCCTGTAAGCCAGCAGCCGGAATCTCGCCAGGCGTGTCATACTCGTGCTGCGTCGTGAACGGCTGCCCAATTTGAATGCAGCGGCGATGACGGTGCATATCGCGGAAGCCGCCGATATCCATCAAAATATCGAAACGGAATTGCTGTCCTGCGGCGAATGCGCGGGACATTTCGTCATGGCGTCCGCGGTGCTTCAGTCCGAGGGCGATGATTTCATTTCTGCGGTTCGCTCCCGCCGCTTGCACCGCCTCCCGAATTTGCCGGTAAGGAAAGTGGCAGTGTTCATAGAGCAGGGTCGCAGCCAGCTCGATCTCCAGCGGCTCTTCGTCAAGAAGATCAACTGGCGTTGCAGGCTTTACTGAAGAATTCCCCATCAACTCTGCCGCCGCTTGGCTTAGCTCGCGGCGGCTTTCAATTTCGTACTGGTTCGGGTCGGCGTACTTTACCAGTGTGGGGGCGACGCGCACCTCGCGCAATAATTCCTGTTCGGCCCGGTCCGCCAGTTCAGGTGAGTGCTGGCGAATCTGCTCCAAAAGTTCGCGCAAAGAAGCCGCGTTCACGTTATACGCGGGCGAAGATGCCGCCTGCTTCAACAACTCTCCAAGATGACGCACTTCTTTGTGCGTGTGGGAGAGCATCCGCCCTACCTGCGTTTCCAGCGTGCGGGCATTCACAATCTGGCCCAATGATGTGTTCGTGGCCAGCGGCAATAAATACCTGGAAACGTCGAAAGCGCGGGCGCGCAGCGTGCGCTCATACGCCTCCTGCTTCATCTCTTCCGGCCGGGGAGTAATGCTCACCAAATATTCGAAGGTCCTCTGGGAAAGGGCCTCGTATTCAGAAAACAGCGTTTCGACGGCTTCCTGGTACACGCCGCGGGTGCGCGTGCCGGCCGCAAAATCCGGAGTGTAATACCCGCTTTTGCGGAAATCCTGGTAACGCGTGGAACGTTCCTGCCCATCCCAGCGTTGCTCGTCAGCGGCGGCGATTGCGGCAAGGATGGAAAGCTTCTCGATGGCAAGAGCAATATGGGCGAGGTCGGCAATGGAGCGATGGCCGTATTGGAAATAAAAAGTGTTGAGAAACTTTTCCGCCTTTTGCTGGCTGATCTCCTTCAGCGATTCCTTCATGGAAAGGGCGGAACGCGAATACTTCGCCATGGCATAGGCCTGCACTTCAGGCTCGACTCCATAAATCGCATACACCTCGACGGCGGGCTTGTGGGGCGCGCCGTTATTGGCGGTTTCGGTGGAAGGCAAGGCCGTAGTCTCGGGCATGAAGCTTGGAACCTCGGAAGTAGTTAGAAGGAAATCTTAGCCGCCGCAACCATAATCAGGGAAGCACAATCCGCGCGGGAGACCGGGAAATCAAGCAGTGACGGCATCGCCCTTCAGCTTCTCCGCCTGATAGTGAGTTACCAGCGCATCCACAATCGGCTGGAGTTTGCCATCCATCACGGTTTCAAGCTGATGCAGGGTAAGCCCAATGCGATGGTCGGTGACCCGGTTCTGCGGAAAATTATAGGTGCGAATTTTTTCGCTGCGGTCTCCGGTCCCCACCATGGCCTTGCGTTCTTTGGCAAGCGCGTCCTGCTGCTTTTGCATTTCCATCTCGTACAGGCGGGAACGCAGCACACGCATGCCTTTCTCGCGGTTCTTGATCTGCGACTTCTCGTCTTGGCAGCTCACGACGGTGTTGGTCGGAATGTGCGTGATGCGGACCGCTGAATACGTGGTGTTGACCGACTGTCCGCCCGGGCCGGAGGAGCAGAAGGTGTCAATCCGCAGGTCCTTTGGATCAATTTTGATGTCCACATCTTCCGCCTCGGGCAGGACCGCCACCGTAACCGCCGAAGTATGCACGCGCCCTTGTTGCTCGGTTGCGGGCACACGCTGCACGCGATGCACGCCACTTTCATACTTCAAGCGGGAATAAACTTTATCGCCTTCGATGAGCGCGATTACTTCCTTCAGGCCGCCCACTCCGGATTCAGAAGTAGAAAGCACTTCCACCTTCCAGCGTTGCGCTTCGGCATAACGGGAATACATGCGGAACATCTCATCGGCAAACAGCGTTGCTTCGTCGCCGCCCGTGCCTGCGCGGATCTCCATGATGACGTTCTTTTCATCATTTGGGTCTTTAGGAATCAGCAGGACTTTCAGTTCCTGTTCCACTTCCGCTACGTGTTTCTCCAGCTTTTCCAGTTCTTCCTGGGCGTAGGCGCGCATCTCCGCGTCGTTTTCATCCGCCAGCATGGCCTTGCTCTCGGCAATTCCGCGCGTCAGGTCTTTATATTCGCGGTACTTTTCGACCACGGGAGTGATTTCGCTGTGGGCCTTGGCAGTCTTCTGGTATTTCGACGAATCGTTAATGACTTCTGGCGAGGCAAGCGCCTGCGTAAGTTCGTCATAGCGCGCTTCGATTTGTTCCAGGCGTTCAAACATGGTCAGTATCTGCAATCTGCCGGAGTATTCACTCCAGCCGTTTTCCAGGTTTATATCATTATCAGTTTCAACCGACGTGGGAAGAAGATATTGCGGCGGAGCCGCTAGGCAATCACCAATTCGCCGCCGCGCTGTTTTTCCACCGACATCGCCTGATCGAGAGCTGCGATGGCGCACTCTGCCTGGTCGTCCGAAGGCGGCTGCGTCGTAATCCGCTGCAGCCACAATCCCGGTGCGGTCATTAGCGAGAAGAGCGATCCTCGATGCCTCGCGGCGAAGCGGATGATCTCGTATGAAACTCCGGCGATCACCGGCAACAGCGCAACCCGGACCGCGAACCGCGCCCAAAATGTAGTTACCGGAATTGCCATATAAAACGCAATCGAGATCAGCATCACTGTCATCAGGAAGCTGGTTCCGCAACGCGGATGGAAGGTCGAATATTTCTGCACCGCCGAGGTCTTCAGCGGGTCGCCGTTTTCAAACGCGAATACAGTTTTGTGTTCTGCGCCGTGATATTCGTACACCCGGCGGATGTCGCGCATGAGCGAGACTCCCCAAATAAACAATAAGAAGAGCAGGATGCGAATAATGCCATCCACCAGATTGAACATGATCTGCCCGCTGACCATGGGGCTGACTTTTTTCAGCTCGGTTGTAGCGAGCAGCGGCAGGTACTTATACATGAAGACAAAAAAAGCCAGCGAAATAACGATATTGATTGTCGCAACCCAGGTGCTGATCTCAAATTTCTTTTCTTCTTTTTTGCCGCTGTTTTCAGAAGATTGTTCCGCCGGCTTTTCCGGCACTAAGTCTTCCAAAGCAACATTGGCGGAAAACTTCAACGCGCGATATCCCAGCACCATGGCGTGGCCGAGCGTGATTACCCCGCGCATGACCGGCCAGCCCATCCACGGACGTTTTTCCGAGAGCCGCTCGAGCGGTTCGCTATGCAGCAGAACTTCACCTGACGGCTTGCGGCAGGCAATGGCCCATGCATGGGGCGAGCGCATCATCACGCCTTCGAGCACGGCCTGTCCCCCGACCAGCGTCTCTTCGCCGCCTTCAAGCGCCGGAAGAAGCTGCACAGCCACCAGAAACCGCCACATGATCCGCAGCAAACGCATAGACGTTAGATGATACTACAGGTAAAAGGGGCTCATTCGCCGCGTTGGCTCCAAGTAATTGAGGTCAATAAAGATTATATGATGTAACTACCGCCCTGAGTTTCAGCAACTAGCGTCAGTAGATACCGAGACAAGCGAATCCAGCGGAGCACGTCTGCAGAACCGGAGCAAGCGGAGCAGTTCTACCGCGAGCTTTGGGGGTCGCGATGTGGCGAGCCTTGTTTAGAGCAGCCGTTGTTCAACTAAAGCGAAATGGCGCTCTTTCCGAGTGCCGCGCCGTAGTGTGCTCAAAAATGCTTGACCGCGCCGACGGTTTTTGTGGCAGTATTTGTGTCGGATGCCAGGCAGGTGGAGGCGGAGAATGAATCGTCCGGCGGCGACAAGGTTGTGGGATACAACAACTCTTGCACTGCTTCTTTTTACTTTATGCGCTCCAAGTCTTATGCGAGGGCAAACCAATAGCGTCGCTACGCCTAGTCGGACGCTCTCGGCAGGCAGTTCTTGCCCGAGTTGTTGCACGATGTCGGTAAGCGAGCGTACGCGAGAAGAAGGTTGCTATGTTCTCGCGAATGATGCGGTGGACAGTCTGCCGCAGGGTCCTCTCTACTGGTACTTGTATACGTATCCGAACCTGGCGGCAGCATCGCAAGCGAAGAAAACATCAACTGAGACCGTCGTCATGTCATTTGGGAAGGCTTGGCTGTTCAATATCGCGCCAGCGGGTTGGAGACCTTCTGGCGGAGAACGAATCGCGGTGATTGGGCCGCTACCCATTCCACCGGCCAAAAAGTATTTTGCCCGTTATCTGGAAAGTATAGAGGCTTCTACCGTAACGGGCACCCCGGTCCACACACATCCGGGGCCGGAAGCTTGGTATTTGTTGAGCGGCGCTCAATGCCTGCGAACACCCAGCCAAACTTTCGTGATCCATGCGGGTGAAACGGGCTTCGTTCCCGGTGACGAACCGATGGTTCTGAAGCCTGCTGGTACCGAAGCTCGTCACTCAATCGTTTTGGTATTGCACGATGCTTCTCTGCCGTGGAGGGCCAAAACTGACGCGTGGAAGCCGCAGACTCAATGCCCACAATGATTCAGCCGTGTTCCGAGTCCGGTCCCTTCACTCCCGAGCGTAGATACGGAAAATCCGCTTTTGAAGATGGGGAATGTAAGTAAGCACACCCCACATTGGATATGTCACGCGCGATGAATATGAAACTCAATTCGCGGACATTTTTGATCAGACCGTCGCCTACAGCTCAGAGAACGCCAATCACGTAGTGAATCCAGGAGTTCTGACATCTACAAGCGGACGTTAGGCCCCCGCCGGCATCTTCACAATCTTTTTCTGGATGGCGTAGGTCACCAACTGCGCCTTGTTGTGAATGTTCAACTTGCGCATCAGGTTGAATTTATGCGCTTCCACGGTCTTAATGCTCAGCCCGAGTAGTGCGGCAATTTCCTTG
>JAICKN010000151.1 GCA_025927855.1 Terriglobales bacterium | reverse complement strand
TGGGGCTATCGTATATCGCCGCTACGCGGATGGAGTTTGACGAAGCCGTGTGTTTCGCGCCTGGAAAGAACGTGAAGGATGAGGAGTACGCCTGTTTTTGCTTTCGGCGAAACCAACCGGCATCGTGGAGATGGTGAGAAAAGGAGTGCGCGGCCTTTACGGGCCGCGTTTTTTGTTGGGGCTGTTTGCCTGTTCCTCCCCGCGGCGAAATTGATGCATGGCAAGTAAGGTTCCTCGCGCTGAGCTACTCGGGATGGCATGGTGAATGGTTAGAGCTGAAAGCCCGCTGAGGGACACGCATCTATTGATGGAACGTAACTCCAAAGCCGATCCGGTTCGGCTGCGTTTAGGGCAGGTCCGATTGATTTCGGATTAATGCGAATGCGTTAGTCGAAGTGAGTAGGGGCCCTCCGCCGCGTTGATCTTTCATAAAACGAAAGATCAACTTCGCCCGGGATGACAATTATATGGGCAAGACAATCTCCTAAAATATTGCTGTCAAGGGCTGTTGGGCGGGGAATTTCCGCTAACGTGCTCAGGGAACAGGCGATATAAAGTTCGGCGTCATGTCCCATTTGGCCGGTGCGCTGTGCCACAATTAAAAGTGATGGATGATGAAACGTGGCCTTGCGGGCCACGTTTTTTAGTTGGGACTGATTCTTATCCCTCAAGCGGTACTGGCGATGCGAGCGGACGCAGGGGCCCTCGCTACGCGCTCGGGATGACATTGTTTCATACAGATGTTGCTGTGCGAGCGCAGAAACACATAGTCCCCTTCGACTGCGCTCAGGGCAGGCTCTCATCGGCTAAGGCTGGATTCGGAATAACAAGCAAACACAAGGTCCCTCGACTCAGTGTGGATTCGCGAGCGAATCCACACCTTCGCTCGGGATGACAGCGCCGAAATCTCGGGATGACAGCGTCGAAATGATGAGAGCGGACGGAAATCGTGACAGGACTCGGAAATGCCGGTACAGGGAATCATGTGAGGCCAGCAATGTTTGAGATTGGGAGGGAGCAGAAAAAGGGGGGATCATGAAAAATCGCGGAGCAAAAAATGGCGGGATGAAGATCAGGCATGCGAAGCGGCGGGGGGAGTGGGCGGAGCTGCGGTTTATGGCGAGGGCGGCGGAGCAGGGCTTGCAGGTGACGAAGCCGTGGGGCGAGACGGCGCGCTATGACTTTGTCGTGGAGAATGAAGGAAGATTTGTGCGGGTGCAGGTGAAGTCCACGATGTTCAAAGACCGGGGAGGGTATTCGTGCTCGGTGCGCGGGAGCCGTGGCGTGTACAAGGGAGACGTGTTTGATTTTGTGGCGGTGTACGTGATTCCGGAGGACTTGTGGTACATCATTCCGGCGGAGAAGATTCGCGGGCAGGGGAGCGTGGCGATTTATCCGAAGCTAAAGGGGGCAAAGTACGACGGATACAAGGAGGCGTGGCGCTTGCTGCGCGAGAGTGTGGAAGGCAGGGTGGAGCGGCTGGAGGGGTGTGTGGAAATGGTGTTCAGTAATTGTGAGTGCAAGCTAGGGATCCTTCGACTGCGTTGATCTTTATACATTGATCTTTATACATTGATCTTCGCGAATGAAAGATCAACTTCGCTCAGGATGACAAATGAATGGGACGTTAGCAACGGAAGAGACTTCCAAACCGATTCACTAACTCCAACATAGAAATTCTTCCTCCTTGTACAATTATTTGGGATTCGTAGTTCTCATCGTATCGGCATTCTAAAAATTAAACGGGGAACGGTCGGGACAGGATGACTCTGGACGAGCAGAAGCAGGCTGCGGCGCGGGAAAGTTTGCGATTTTTGCGGGATGGCATGGTGGTGGGACTGGGAACGGGTTCGACGGCGACCTATGCGGTCCGCTTGATTGGAGAGCGGGTGCGCGCGGGGCTGAAGATACGCGGCATTCCGAGTTCGATCCAGACGCAGCAACTGGCGCAGGAGTTGGGGATCCCGCTGACGAATTTTGATGAGTGCCAGCAGATTGACCTGAGTATTGACGGCGCGGACGAGTTCGATCCGCAACTGCATTTGATAAAGGGCGGGGGCGGGGCGATGTTGCGGGAAAAAATTGTGGCCTCGGCGACGGAGAAGTTCGTGATTGTGGCCGACTCGACCAAGCAGGTGGCGATGCTGGGGAAATTTCCCGTGCCGGTCGAGGTGATTCCATTTGCGCAGGCCCTGGTGGCGAAGGAGATTGCGGCGCTGGGCGCTTCGGTGAAGATGCGACTGGACAAGAGCGGAAACAAATACGTAACGGATGAGAAGAACCACATCCTCGACTGCACGTTCGGGAAGATACCTGATCCGGTGGCGCTATCGGCGCAATTGAAATCCATACCGGGAATTGTGGAGCATGGATTATTTGTGGATATGGCGGACGTGGTCTTGCTGGCGACGGATGCGGGCGTGCAGGAGATTAGGAAACCGAAGTAGGCCCGCCGCCCAGTCGTATGCTTATTTTCTCTGCTTAGCCGCCTGCGAGACTTCTTTTCTGCTTGTACGCTGCGATGACTTCGGCTGCGGGAAGCAGGGCTTAACCCATCATGGTGGTGTGTTCGGGCTGAATCTTATAAATGACGCGGACTTCGCCGGGCTGGCGGTAGGGGTATTTATCGGCCCCGAGATACTTCTTGGCCAGCTTGTCAATGTGGGCATCGGCGCCATCCTCGGTGATCTCTGCGACGCGGCCGCGGATTTCGAGATAACGGTAGGGATTATCGGGATCAATGATCGCCAGTGAAACGCGGGGATCGCGGCGGACGTTGCGGTCCTTCTGGCGGCCTTTGGCGGAGTTGAAGACGACCTGGTCGCCTTCAAGGTCGCACCATACCGGAGTTACCTGGGGACGGCCATCGGGCATGAGAGTGGCGAGGCTGGCGAAAGCGCGTTTGGTGAAGAGATCGCGGTATTTGTCGGGAATGGACTGGGACATGATGCCTCCTCGAAAGTGACAGGCGAAAAATGCCTTAGAAAGATTATGCCTCAAGCGCGGGAGGGTTGGGAACCTTAGAGGGGAAGTTGCGGTGCGCGGGGCAAAAGCCTTGCAGAGCGAAAAATGCCGGGGCTGAATTAATGCGCCGAGAGAATGGTGAGAATTTCGTGAAGGCCCTGGCGAATGGGCTTTAGATTTGTGGTGGTGGCGGGGAAGGGCAGGGCTGACTGCTTGCGCTCGGGTTTATTTTCTGCGCGGAGACACTGGCGCGCGCCGGCGATGGTAAATCCCTGCTCATAGAGCAAGGCCTTGATGCGGACGACGTTTTCCACGTCCTTGCGGCGGTACATGCGCTGGCCGGTGCTGCTTTTTATGGGCTTGAGCTGGGGGAATTCCGTTTCCCAGAAGCGCAGTACGTAAGCGGGAAGGCGGCAAAGGCGCGAGACTTCGCCGATGCGGAAGTAGAGCCGCTCGGGGATTTCAATTTCAGCGGATTTTGTTTTCGCGACGGCTTTGCTCCGTGGGCTCATTGGCGTCTCCCGTGCCGTGTAGCGGCGGCAATTCTTCTCATTTCTACCAATATGTCTACCACTATGATGGGCATACCACAACTCTCAAGTGGTGACTCCGGGACATACATTGTCACATTTGTGGATGATGGCAGCGAATGAAGCCGACGGCAAAATGGGAAGTGCCTGCCGGGAGGGGAAGAGGCGGAAATTAAAATGGGCCGGCAACCAAGAAGCGGTGACATTTCTTGGCTAACGGCCCATTCGATCCGAATTGGATCGGAGGTGATACTTTTATGCTAGTCCTCTCCTGCCGGAAGTCAAGGGTAGAATCCATGATTTTGGGACAATGTACGGTGCAGGAAAGTAGCTGGATTGGCGGGAAATTCTTAAGAAAAACTAAAAAAGAACGGTCGCGCAGATGAAAAACGCTGGCCCTAAAGGGCCCTTTTTGTGTGGATCTGTTACGCGGCCATGAATGGCCGCTCTTCCACCAACATCCGCTTCCACGCACATCCGCCGTGCGATAAGAACAAAAGGGCACGGCTGAAGCCGTGCCCTTTTCGATCCCGATTCTATGAATTACAGGCTAGTTGCTTTCGTTCCCGGCGCGTTTCCAGGACATTAGTTCGCCGATAGTGGAACCGGTGCTGCTGGAGACGGGCTGTTTGTAGGCTTCAACGTCCGCGCGGGAAGCTTCTTCGCCGACGGCGCGGATGCTCAGTCCGACCTTCTTTTCTTCAGGATTCATCTTGATGATCTTGAAGTCGTGTTCCTGGCCGGGTTCGAGATGGAGCGGCTGCCCATTGGCGTCCTGCGCTTCAGAGTTGTGGCAGAGGCCTTCGATGCCGTCGCTGATCTCAACGAAAGCGCCGAAATTGGCCACACGCAACACTTTTCCGTGCACAACATCGTTAATGTGGTGCTGCTCGAAGAAGGTGTCCCAAACATCGGGTTGCAACTGCTTCACGCCGAGGGAGAGGCGGCGCTTATCGGGTTCAATGGCCAGCACCACAGCCTTCACGCGATCACCCTTTTTCAGGACTTCGGAGGGGTGCTTGACGCGCTTGGTCCAGCTCAGGTTGCTCACATGGACGAGGCCATCAATGCCATCCTCAATTTCAATAAATGCGCCGAAATCGGTCAGGTTGCGGACACGCCCTTCGACGGCGGTGCCAACCGGGAATTTGGTGTGGAGTTCATCCCAGGGATTCGAGGAAAGCTGCCGCATGCCCAGGGAGATGCGCCGCTCCTGCGGATTGACGTTGAGCACTACGCATTCCACCTGGTCGCCCACGTTCACGATTTTGGAAGGATGCTTCATGCGCTTCGACCACGTCATTTCGCTGACGTGCACCAGCCCTTCAATGCCCTGCTCGAGTTCAACAAAAGCGCCGTAATCGGTGACGCTGATGACGCGTCCGCCGACGTGCGCCTCTACGGGGTAGCGCTGGGTGGCGTCAAGCCACGGATCGGGCGTGAGTTGCTTGAATCCGAGAGATACACGCTGCTTATCTTTATCGAATTTAAGGACCTTTACCTGGATTTGATCGCCAACGTTGACCAGGTCGCGGGGATGGGTCAGGCGGCCCCAGGACATGTCGGTGATGTGCAACAGGCCGTCAATTCCGCCGAGATCCACGAATGCGCCGTATTCGGTAAGATTTTTGACCACGCCGGTGAGCACCGCGCCTTCTTCCAGGTGTTCGAGCGTTTGCGATTTTTTCTCGGTCTGTTCTTCTTCCAAAATCTGCTTGCGGGAGACCACGATGTTGCCGCGCTTTTTATTCAGCTTGACGATGGCGACTTCGAGGAACTGGCCCTTCATTCCATCTAAATTGCGGATGGGGCGGAGGTCAGTTTGCGAACCGGGCAGGAAGGCGCGCGCGCCGAGAATGTCCACGGTCAAGCCGCCCTTGATGCGTTCAACGACCTGGGCGCGGATGGGGCGCTTTTCGTTGTAGGCCTTTTCAATTTCATCCCAGGCGCGGAGTTTTTGCGCTTTTTGGTGGGAGAGATTGATGTATCCCTCTTCGGTCTCGCCTTTCTCGCGCATCACGTCAATTTCATCGCCGGGCTGGACCTTGGCTTTGCCTTCATGGTCCAGAACTTCGGCAATCGGCAACATACCTTCGGATTTCGCGCCGATATCCACGACCACGTGCGTGGAAGTCAGCTTCAGCACCGTGCCCTTAATGATCTTGTCTTCATCCACGGCTTCCTCGCTCTCGGTGGTAAAGCTTTCGAGGGCGGCGGCAAAATCATCGGCGACGCCGGAAGCTGCGGAATCGTTCGATTGGCCCTCGGCGGGTTGCGACGCAACCGCATGAATTGTGTTGTGCTCGGAAGAATCGGTGGCTGGTTCGGGTTCCTGGGTCGTAATCGAGCTATCGAGATTACGGGCTGAGCTGTCGTCGAACAATGTAGTGGCCTCTCGTGGTGGTTTGCACCCGGTGCGAGGAGTTGCGGGCTGGTTCACGCGGACTGCTGGGGTGGTTCTCAGGTTATGTTTTTACCCGCCCTGGCGGACGAGCAAGGACAATTCCAGCGGCCGAACGTTCCTAAGAAGCGACCCGCCTCCCAAGGGAACATTTCGACTATAGCAATGGCCAACAAAGGGTGTCAAACCACAAAAACGTTAAATATTCAGCTGCCAAAATATACATTGCAAAGCTGGAACTTTTGCGGGCTTTGCGGCGGTTTCGCAGCGGCGCGAAGTTTCTGCTACCCTCGTTTTCCATGGACCATCTTTGGACGCCCTGGCGTTACGCTTACATTGCTACTGCGGGGAAAGTTGGCGGGTGCATCTTTTGCGACCTGCCGAAAGAAGGCGACGATGCCAAGGTCGGCATCGTTTACCGGGGGGAGCACTGCTTCGTTATTTTGAATCATTATCCTTATACCTCCGGCCACGTAATGGTCGTGCCTTTTGCGCATATGGATGAATTGCAAAAGGTCTCCGTAGCGGCGGCGCACGAGATGATTGAACTCACGCAAAAAATGGAGCGCATTTTGCGGCAGTTATATAGCCCGGATGGGATCAATTTAGGGATGAATGTGGGGCGCGCGGCCGGAGCGGGAGTCGCCGGGCATGTGCACATGCACATTTTGCCGCGCTGGGTGGGTGACACAAATTTTATGACCACGGTGGGCGAGACGCGGTTGCTGCCGGAAGCTATTGAGATGACTTACGCCAAGATCAGGGGCGCGCTGGAGGCGAAGTGAGTGCAGCAGTGTGCAGTTCGTAATTGCTGTGAATGTCCCGGATTCATAGAGAATGTGCTTGCGTCATGTCATCCCGAACCGTATTTGCGAGGGAACTTACGGCGGAATAAAGCGACATCGCATTTGCAGGAGTGGTGTTCCCGTTCGCTGCAAAGGAGAAACCGGATGACGTAAGGTCCCTCTCTTGCTCGCTTGCGCTCGCGCGTCGGGATGACATGGCGTTTCCTCTTATTTACCAATCCACTATTTACCGATCCACCGGTCCACCCAATCATTCACGGTTTTGTACCAGAGCTGGGAATTTTGCGGCTTGAGCACCCAGTGGCCTTCGTCGGGGAAGTAGAGCATTTTGGAAGGCACGCCGAGGCGCTGCAATGTTGTGAAAAGCGCGAGGCCCTGCGAGAGGTCGAGGCGGTAATCCTTTTGGCCGTGGATGACGAGCGTGGGAGTTTTGAAATTCTGGGCGAACAAAGCGGGCGACCATTTGCGGTACAGTTCGCGGTTGGTGTAGGGCGTGCCTTTGAATTCCCACTCGGGGAACCATAGTTCTTCGGTTGTGCCCCACATGGATTCGGGGTCGAAGAGGCCGTCGTGGGTGACGATGCACTTGAAGCTGTTGGTATGGCCAAGGATCCAGTTCGTCATATATCCGCCATAGCTGGCGCCGAGGGCGCACTCACGGTCTTTATCAATAAATCCATAATGCGACTCTGCGTAGTCGAGGCCTTTCATCAGGTCGTCATAGGGCGCGCCGCCCCAGTCGCCGTTGATAGCGTCAATGAACTTCTGCCCATATCCGGTTGAGCCGTGGAAGTTGATCATGACGACGACGTAGCCAGTTGGCGTTGATGCAGTGGGGGCCGCGAAAAGTTCGGGGTTCCAGCGATAGCTCCAGTCATCTCCCCAGTTTCCTTCAGGGCCGCCGTGGATGAGGAACTTCACGGGATATTTTTTGTTGGGATCGAAGTCGGGCGGTTTGACCAGGAAGCCTTCAACTTGGTCGCCGTGCGCGCCGGTGAACCAGAAGGGTTCTCCCTCCGACATCTTGATTTGCGAGAGCAATTCGTCATTTATATGCGTGATGGCCCAGTCTTTATTCAAATTGCAATCGTCTTCACCGGGATCAACGTCGCCATTCTGTGAGGGGCAGCCGGGGCCGTAGGCATCCGCGCCGAAAATTTCATTGGGAGCGATGAGCGACATGCGGGTGAAAACCAGAGTCTTGCCATCGGGAGTGATCGCGGGATTATCGTCGTAGCCTCCGAGGACGAGAGTGCGTTTGAGAAACTTGCCTTCGGAGTTAGGCGTGACGTTGACCGCATAGAGAAGTCCGTGGCGCTTGTGATCAGATTCAAAGTAAATTGTTTGCGAATCGGGAGACCAAGCGAACGAATTCACCCATTGATTAAAGCCTTCGGTCAAGTCTGTCTTCTCGCCCGTTTTTCGATCATAGAGCATGAGCCGGAAGCGGTCGCTCTCGTATCCGGGGCGCTGCTGGGCGAGATAGGCGATGTATTTGCCATCCGG
>JAICKN010000305.1 GCA_025927855.1 Terriglobales bacterium | reverse complement strand
ATCGCTAACATAGTGTCAGTCGGCCTCTCGGGGCGGACTAGGATTTCATGCAGAGTGGCTGAGGGACGAGCCCTAAGACGCCACGGCAACCGGATCGGGATCATATATCTCTATTGCAGGTGCCAACTCTCGCCCGGTACGATCGGGGGAACATGAGATTCGGGATCGCACAGTTCAGCATCTCGTCTCCTCATTCCTCTTTCCACCGGGAAAGAGGTTTCGTATTTTAGGGGTATTTTTGCTCGTCCACAGCGGCATGAAAGAAAGTGAGCGCCAATGCCGCATTACGAATTACGCTGCCGGGAATGTAACAAGGCGTGGGGAAACCGCCCCAGCTCGATTTGCGAAGAGTGTTTCTCGCCTCTCGAAGTCTATTACGACTACGAGGCAATCCGCCCCCGCATTAGCCGCGAGAAGATCTCCGCAGGCCCGGCCAGTATGTGGCGCTATTCCGAGCTGCTTCCGCTGCCGGAAAACTATCAGCCCTCCCTCCCTGTAGGCTTTACGCCGCTGGTGAATGCCCCGCACTTGGCGAAGCAAATTGGCACGAATCCGAACAATTTGTACTTAAAGAACGACGCCGTCTGCCTGCCCACACTGAGCTTTAAAGACCGCGTGGTGGCCGTTGCTCTGGCACAGGCCAAAGCCTTTGGGTTCGAGATCGTCTCCTGCTCATCCACCGGAAACCTGGCAAATGCCACGGCGGCCCATGCTGCGCGTAACGGATTTAAGGCGTGGATTTTTATTCCCGCTGATCTTGAAGCAGCAAAAATTCTGGGCACGCAGGTTTTCGGCGCGAAGCTGGTGCGCATCTCCGGAAGCTACGACCAGGTAAACCGTTTGTGCTCGCAGATTGCCGATGAGCATCACTGGGGATTCGTGAATGTAAACCTTCGCCCGTACTATGCGGAGGGTTCGAAGACGCACGGCTACGAAATCGCCGAACAGCTGGGCTGGCGATTGCCGGACAACGTCGTTGTTCCCATGGCGGGTGGGTCGCTGATTACCAAGATCAAGAAGGCGTTCGACGAATTGGTCCTGCTCGGTTTAGTGGAACCGAAAAAAGTTAAATTTTTTGGAGCGCAGGCCACAGGTTGCTCTCCGATTTCTACCGCTGTAAAAGCTGGTAATACCGATATCGAACCGCAGCGGCCTTCAACAATTGCGCGTTCGCTGGCCATCGGCAATCCGGCTGACGGACATTACGCGATCAAGACCATCACCAAGAGCGGCGGATGGTCAGAAGATGTTTCCGATGCGGAAGTGGTCGAGTCCATGCAATTGCTGGCGGAAACGGAAGGCATTTTCACCGAGACTGCGGGCGGAGTGACGCTGGGCTGCGCGCGCAAGCTGCTGAAGTCCGGCCGCATCTCGCCGGAAGAAACAACCGTCCTGAGCATCACCGGCAATGGCCTGAAGACAACCGACGCGCTGGCAGACAAGTATGAAGTGGAAGAGCCGATTGCCCCGCGCTTCGCCGAGTTTGAGGCATACTTGCAGAAGACGTTAGACGTTCCAGAAGTGGTGGAGGCTTAGCTTTCGATGAGTATAACCGTACAAATTCCGACCGCATTGCGCCGCCACACGTCCGGCACGGCAAAGTTTGAATGCTCGGCAAAATCCCTCGATGAGCTTTTTTCCGCGCTCGACCAGCAGTTTCCCGATCTCAAGCCGCATCTGCGGGATGATGCCGGACAGATTCGCCGCTTCCTGAATGTTTACGTGAACGAAGAAGACATCCGATTTTTAGGGGGAAACTCTTACGCTTTTAAGGATGGCGACGAGGTATTGCTGGTGCCTTCGATTGCCGGCGGAGCTGATTTCATCTAACGATCAAGCAGCTACTCTCATTGAGGAATCTTTTTGGTTCATTTTTCCGTTCTGTGAACCTCAACAAAATAGAGCAGTTCTCCTTTCGAAGATTTTTCGCCCAGTCTAAAGGCAACCATAGTTGATGGCCGTCGTCTAAAGTCCGGCTCCGAAGGGGGCTTTATTTATGCGGACTTTGTCATAGGGATTGTCTACGTTACTCACCGTTTCTTGTCTTTTTAATATTGCCTCAGCCAGTTGCACTGCACCGGAAAACCCTGGCGTGCGCATCTGCGCCCCAAGCGCAAATTCCACTGTGTCGTACATACCTGCTATTGATTTCAATTCAACCCCGGCTTTCGGGACTTCCATCACAAATTTCATTGTTTATGACAATGGTAAGAGACTCGAGGAAGGTTTCACGGGCCACCGGCGAAACGCTAATTGATGGAGGCATTTATAACGGTTCTCACAGGATCACGATTCATGCCTGGGACACTGCCGGCAATCTCTACTCAAGTTCAGTTTCGTTCACGGTAACGGGAGAAGGGTTTCTGCCCAGTTGTCCGGCACCATCTTCTCCCGGTATCAATTTTTGTGAGCCGCCCACGGGAGCAGTTCTTGGAGCCTCGTATGGCGTTACCGCGGCGGCAAAGGGCGATTCCCAGATTTCCGCTATACGCCTATATGTTGACGGAAAAGCTCAGGTAACGCAGACGAATACAAATCAATTGAGCACAATTGCTTCGGTTGGCACGCAGGGCGATCATAAGATCGCGTTCGTCGCGTGGGACACCACCGGACATATTTTCTCAAAAACGCGCACGATTCATTCTGCATATACATATTCCTATGTAGACTGCCCTCCAAAAGGAAATGGCTCCTGCAGTCCGGGTTTGACACAACGCCCAGCCCTGGCCCTAATACCTATGTGGGAAGCTCCTTCACTTTGCAAAATCAAATCCTAAATAATCCGCAGCCAATCACTACAATCAAGGCCTACCTTGACGGCAAAGTAGTCGCGGCATCTTCCGGGCCT
>JAICKN010000227.1 GCA_025927855.1 Terriglobales bacterium | reverse complement strand
TGTTGGCCGTTGGTTCCGCAGGTATTGACGCCGCTATTGCCTCCGGAAGACAAGCCACAAGCTGAGCCCGCGGGGCAAGAGCTACCGCCGCCGCCGCACCCGGGTTGGAAGGTCACGATCGCTAAAATGAAAATTCCGACTAAGTAGCGCGGGATGTTTTGCAGCTTCATTGTGAATCCTCGATTCACTGGGTCTTCGTGCTTCGCGGGAGATTGCTATTTTTTAAGAATCGGCCAGGAAAATGAATGATTTCCCGATATTAGGGAGTTACCAGAACGGGAGACAAGATTACGAAAGTAAAGGGCAGAACCGCCGATTTCCACATTATTCCGGGTGGGAAATCAGAACGTACTGTGATTGCTGCTGGACGGATCGAATTGCATGTTATAGGGATAGCCGGGAATATTGAGCGGCACCGCGTAATGAGCATCAATGGTTACGCTCCCATGCGCCTCGCCGCCAACGCGTTCGACCTTGATCTCGTCTTTCGTGATGGGCACGCCAATTTGCATTGCGGTGTTATAAACACTGTCGCGAATATCATCCGCGGTCTGTGGAGTGTAGGTGCTTTGCAATGCCTGCTGGTTGATGGCATCCTGAAATTGATAATTGTCATAGTAGGCTGGAACGACCTGGATGCCCAGATAAATGACCGCAACGATGACAAAGATTCCAACTCCAAATTTGATTATGTCCATACAGGCTCCGCGCTGCACCCCCAAATGACGTGTTTACGGGGAAATAATGGTTTCACTTGCGCGATGCTAGCATCCTGCATTTTCGCTGTCGAGGAGAGAACAGTTCCGGAAGTATCTTAGGTAACATGCGCCGGGCGAACATACGTCTGGGGCAATATGCACCGGAGACGAACCAATCTGAGATTTACGGCCTTATACACGCTGGAAGCTTGCCCGATCTAGACCATCTCCGTACCCCAGAGATCGTGCAGGTGCACAATGCCCTGAAGTATGCCCGCGCTATTTACGACCGCGAGCGAGGTAATTTTCTTCTCTTCCATTACGGCCAGCGCGGCGGTGGCAAACTCTTCCGGCGCAATCGTTTTTGGGGTGCGGGTCATGCACTCGTCCGCGGTCAAGTCCAGAACGTCTTTTCCCCGCTGTTGTAGAAGCCGCCGGAGGTCTCCATCGCTGATGATGCCGACGAGTTTTCCGCCGTCCACTACCGCCGTTACCCCCAGCTTTTTCCGGGACATTTCATAAATTGCATCCGGCATTTTTGTCTGCGGCGTCACCTGCGGCAGAGCATCGCCGGTGTGCATGAGGCTTTCAACCCGCGCGAAGCGTCTGCCTAGCTTGCCGCCGGGATGAAGATCGGCGAAGTCTTCCTCTTTGAAGCCGCGTTTCTCAGCAAGCGCTACCGCCAGCGCATCTCCGAGCGCGAGCATGGTAGTGGTGGATGCAGTAGGAGCCAATCCCAGAGAGCAGGCCTCTTTGGCGACGGAGCAGTCGAGGCTTGTATCCGCGGCCGCAGAAAGCGTCGAAATATTCCTGGGCGCTTCCCCATGGTTCTCAAATTCATCGCAGGTAAAGGCAATCAGCGGTACTTGCAAACGTTTAATGGTAGTAAGCAAGCGCAGAATTTCTTCTGTTTCTCCGCTGGCGGAAAGCGCAATCACCACATCGCCGCGCACGACCATGCCGAGATCGCCATGCACTGCCTCCACCGGATGCATAAACAAAGCGGGAGTTCCGGTGGAGCTTAAGGTCGCCGCAATTTTGCGGGCAATGATCCCGCTCTTTCCCATGCCGGTAACTACGATCCGCCCTTTGCAGTTGTGAAGCAGCGTGACCGCCTCTTCAAATGATGCCGCCATGCTTCCAGCAAGCCTGTTGGCCAGCGCGGAGAGGGCCTCCGCCTCAATACGCACGACTTTTTCGCCGGTGTGCTTCATATCCAGAAAGATGTTAGCAAAACCGAATCCTTACCACGCATTGCAGCGACGCTTTTGCGTTCCCATTGCCCCAGGGCGATCCTCCTTCCGTTCAGAAATGGTCCTCGGTTACGCGGCCTTTTCGCGAAATCTGTCCCAGCCCACGAGACTGGATAATCCGGTCCCAGGGGCCGGACTCCCAATTGTCTTTCTTTTTTTCTGCATAAATCCACGCCGGCAATGGAAGCATCAATTTCGCCGAAATGGCCTGAGCGTATGGCTCGTAAGCCGTGCGCAAGCGCGCAAGTTTTTCAGCAGCCTCCCGCGTGGAAAGCAGGCGCACGTTTCTTTCCGCCAGCGCCTTTTGCAGGCGATTAAATTCCCATTCCGGCAGGCGGTCGGCGGAGGCGCTTTGATATCGCGCATTCACCACCTGCGCCAAATCCACCATGGCATGCCGGGCAATGGCGAAGGTCAACTTCGCCTGATGCGGATCTACGCCCTCAACTCCCGCGATGATCAGAGAAGTAGCATCGAGGATTGTCGTAAGCGCCGCCAGCCACGATTGATTGCTGTGTTGCGAGCGGAAAAAACTTAAAACGTTGTAAGACAAGTGGCTTTCCAGCACTTCGGCGCACCAATGTTCCCATCCGCGGAGGATTTCATCGAGCACGGCCTGATCGGGATGATTGGCATAGCGCGCCAAAAGCTCTGCCGCGCTCGGGGGCGAGCCGGCGCGGGCATCGAGAAGGGAAATTTCGATTTCGCGCCGTGAAAACGCGGAATAGATGGTCGGCAAGTAACCGACAACCACGCCTAGAAAAGCGAAGCCCATGCCGGCTTCACAGACCGAAAGAATGCGGGCTGTGCCGTTGGTTGGCACCACATCACCGTATCCCAGTGTAAAGAATGTCTCACCGCTTTGATAAAGAAGCGTCGCATACGATACAGCATCACGCCCCATCTGTACGTGCTCGCCTGCACCGTATTGGAGAAGGGAAAAACCGAAGATCAGGCCGGCCGCCCATAAGATCAACAAACAGATGAGGGAAAAAGGGCCGAAATAGGCTAAAACGGCTTCGCGCCGCGCCGCTTTCTTGATGCACCGGGTAGTCGCCGCCCATAAGATCCAAATGTTGCGATAGAACCATCCGGCCAGGCGAAAACGGCGCTTCACTCGCCGGGGGAGCACCACAGTCTCAAAGGCGTCAAGCAGAACAATAGTCAGCAGCGCTAAGCCGGCGATGGTGGCAAGGACCTGCATTGAAAGATCAGATGTGGCGGAAATGGTAGCAGATTCAGAGAGAAGCGGAAAATGCGCCCCAGCAGCCCGGCACCTATTCGCTGGTGAAATAGTCCACTGAAACGGGGTTCTCAAACAGCGAATAATCGCGAGTGACTACCGTGATGCCGCTCTCGGTGACAAAATATTTCTGCCGGTCGGCTTCAGGATCGTAGCCGATGGTGGTGCCCTCGGGAATATGGACATCCCGGTCAATAATCGCGCGGCGGATGCGGCAGTGGCGTCCCACGTTCACGTGAGAAAACAGGATGCTCGATTCGATCTCGCTATAAGAGTTGACGCGCACGTCCGGCGAGAGCACGCTCGCCTTGACCACGCTGCCGGAAACAATGCAGCCGGCGGAGACGATGGAATCAAGCGCTGTGCCCGTGCGTCCCGTTTCGGCGAAGACAAATTTTGCCGGAGGATATTGCCGTTGATGGGTGCGGATGGGCCACTGCGCGTCGTATAAGTTGAAAACTGGGGAGACCGAAACGATGTCCATATTAGCTTCGTAGTAAGCTTCCATCGTTCCCACATCGCGCCAGTACTGCGCCTCCTTTTTATTCTCGTCAACAAAGTCGTAAGAGTAGACGCGATAGTCATCCACCATTTTCGGCAAAATATCTTTGCCGAAATCGTGGCTGGAATCCGGATCTTCGGCGTCTTTGAGCAGCACGGGAATTAATACGTCGGTATTAAATAGATAAATTCCCATGGAGGCCGCGACTTTTTCGGGATTGAGCGGCGAGCGCAGCTTGGTTTGCCGGGGTTTTTCTTCGAACCCAGTCACGCGGCTGTCGCGGTCCACAGCCACCACGCCAAAACGGGAGACTTCATCGGGATCAATCTGGATCGTTGCCAGGGTGACGTCGGCACGCGAATCTTCGTGCTGCCGGAGCATGAGCCGGTAATTCATCTTGTAGATATGGTCGCCGGAAAGAATCAGGACCCGCTTGGGCTGCTCCGATCCGATCGAATAAATGTTCTGGTATACCGCGTCGGCCGTGCCCTGGTACCACTGATCGCTCACCCGCTTCATGGGCGGCAACACTTCAATAAATTCGCCCACCTCCCGGCCTAGCACATTCCACCCCTCGCGAATGTGGCGGTTGAGGGAGAGCGCTTTATATTGCGTAAGAATGTAGACGCGGCGAAGATCAGAGTTAATGCAGTTGGAAAGCGTAACGTCAATAATGCGGTAAATGCCGCCGAAGGTGACTGCGGGTTTTGCCCGGTCGCGCGTCAGGGGATAGAGCCGCTCGCCCGCTCCGCCTGCCAATAAAACTCCGAGAGTGTCTTTCATCGCGGTTTCTGCTTGCATCGCGGTTCAATGGTTGGATGAGATTTCTGGAATTGGGGGCAACTCCGATTTTAAATTACGCCAACCGTGAGCGGACAGTGTACGCCAACTGGCGACGGAGCCCAAAACCTGTTTTGCTTGGATGCGGCATTCAGCTTACGGGTTCGGAACAGGCCGGAATTGGAAATATGAAATCAAAACCGGTAGTGCCCACCCGGCTGAAACACGACTTCCATCAATATCGGCGTACGTTCAATAAGGCCGAACATTCTGCGTAATGAGCGGCCAGGTATCCGTCCGAAATGGGGCCGCAGGCAATCCAGCGCCATTGAAAAGAGTCGCTGACGGATTCGACTGCCAGGCATAGCGGACTTCCTTTGGATTCGGAACCGAAGGAGATGAGACGATAATGGTATTGCCCTTGATGCGCGCATCAGCCCAGTACCATTTGTGATCGTCCCCGGCAATGGAGAACTCCCCGAGCTTGTCTCCTTTTACAACCAAACCACCGTCCGTATGTTTGAAATGCAGCTCGATCAAGCCCGGTTTGCGTTTCACAGAAGCGAGAGTTGGCCCTGAGTAAACCACATGCTTGTGATAGTACTTCGCGAGGGCGCAGAAAGCCAGACGGTCGCCGACGGGCTCTTTGTCCCGCGGATGAAGATTTTCGGCATCTCCCGTGTCTATCGTCACGGC
>JAICKN010000106.1 GCA_025927855.1 Terriglobales bacterium | reverse complement strand
TCCGTCGCCCTGGGATTCGGCTTCCGTTGCGGCTTTCTCGGCCTGCTCCACATGGAGATTATTCAAGAGCGCCTGGAGCGCGAGTTCGGACTCGACCTTATCACTACCGCGCCGAGCGTGCGCTACGACATCACCAAGACCGATGGCGAAGTCATTGAAGTGGACAATCCTTCGCGCTGGCCCAATCCCAGCGAGATCGCCAAGATCAACGAACCGGTAATTATGGCGACAATTCTGACCAACGAAGAATATGTTGGTGGAATTCTTGCGCTGGTGGAAGAAAAGCGTGGCAAGCAGAAAAGCTTCGAATACGTGAGCGCCTCACGCGTCATGCTGCAATATGAATTGCCGCTGAATGAAATCGTGCTAGATTTTTATGACCGCCTGAAATCGGTCTCTCGCGGATACGCTTCCCTGGACTATCACCTTGCGGGTTATTGGGAGTCGCCGATGGTCAAGCTCGACATCCTGGTTGCCGGCGATCCCGTGGATGCGCTTTCCATCATCGTGCACCGCGACTTCGCTTACGAACGCGGCAAGGCCCTGGTCTCCAAGATGCGCGAGTTGATCCCACGGCAAATGTTTGAAGTCGCGATTCAAGCCTCCATCGGGGCAAAAATTATCGCCCGTGAAACCGTCCATGCCATTCGCAAAAACGTTCTCGCCAAGTGTTATGGCGGCGACATCTCCCGCAAACGCAAATTGCTGGAGAAGCAGAAGGAAGGCAAAAAGCGCATGAAGCGGATCGGAAGAGTAGACATTCCGCAGGAAGCGTTCCTGGCTGTGCTGAAGGTCGGCGAGAGCAGCGAATAGCTTCCGGCAGCTTAGACGGCTGTGAGGACGGAACGTGGTCCCACGGTCAATGATTTGACAGATGTGGGGCAGGCCATGGTTCCAGAGGCGATGGTGCGGATGTGGAGATGGGGATACGAACGATGATGCGACAAGTGCGGTTAAAGGGCGGGTGGATTTTCTTTCTGCTAATGCTGTTGTGCGCGCAAGTTCTGGCGCAGGGGATTGCTACTCCGGGCGATACGTGCAAGCCGGCGAGTATGCGGACGCAGGAGGTTGGGTGTTGGATTCTGGCCGAGAATCCCATCGGCCAGCTCACAAAACCAGAAGTATTCTGGCACCTCGATCGGTATGCAACACGCGCGGCTGCGAACGCAGACAAGGGGCCGCAGGGCACAGTCATTGAGTCGTACGGCAAAGTGTGGTTGATGACCATCCAGGAAAAGAAGTGGAGACCGGGGCATGGAACTCGCGTTGCCGAAATCGGGCCGCTTCCGGTGGTCGCGGGAGACAAATATACGGCGCAGTTTATGGAAGCGGACTTCACTCAAGGAATGACGGCGCCGGCGCACAAGCACTCTGGTCCAGAGGCCTTCTATCCGGTCTCCGGCGAAACCTGTCTGGAGACCTCCGATGGCCATATGCAGATAGGCCGGGTCGGCAGCCCTCCAATAATCGTCCCTATGGGAGTGGCGATGCACCTCACCGCGATCGGCAGCGCAGAGCGGCGTTCTATTGTGCTGATCCTCCACCAGTCAGCGCAGCCCCCGGTGACAATGGTCCATGACTGGACGCCGAAGGGTCTGTGCCAGAGTGTCCGCTGAAGTTCCCCTGTTGCTTTTGGGATGGCGGGTGTAATATGTCGGGCGCAGCGTGAAGCCCTGTCCGGGGGGCTCCCAATCTTGGGAGGTCGTGATGTCCCGCCTGATTGCACCAATCTTATTGCTCACATTTTCATCGCTCACGGTTGTGCCACTCTGGGCGCAGTTTCCTACCGTGGATAACGAAACCAGCCAGATGAAGGGAACCGCGCGCGTGCGCGTGATTTTTCCCAACAATACTCCCGCGCCCGCAAAGTTAAACGTGCAGCTCTGGCAGAGCGGAGGAATGATGGTGCGCATGAGCTCTACGGACAGCGGAGGCACGACAGAGTTTGAGCAGTTGAACGCCGGATATTATGTCATCCGTGTTTCTGGGGAGGGAATTGAGCCAGCGCAGAGCGAAACCTTTCCCATGGAGGACGGGCGCGATTACCAGATGATTACGATTACGGTGAAGCCGGCGGCGAGCAGGGATTCATCGGCAGAGATGAGCGCATCGGCGTATGTGGCGGTCGTGGATCTGAATGTCCCCAAAAAAGCGGCGAAGGAATACAAGAAGGCCAATGAAGAAATGGCGGCGCAGAACTGGGAAAAGGCGGCAGAGCGCTTAAAGAAGGCAGTCCAGATTTATCCGCAATATTCTTCGGCGTATAACGATTTGGGAATTTGCTATGGGCGGCTTAAGCAGAGAGAAAACGAACGGGAGGCTCTGATGAAGGCGATCAGCGTGAATGACCACTGCATGCCGGCGCTGATCAACCTGGCGCACATGCAGATGCAGGATCACCGGTTGGTGAATGCGACGGCCACCCTGGAAAAAGCGCTGAAGGCGGACCCTTCGAGCACGGACGCTTTGGGCCTGCTTGCGCAGGTGGATTTAATGCAGCAGCAATATGAGCTGGCAATTCGCGCCGCCCATAAAGCGCACGAATTGCCGCATCATTATGCGATTGTGCACTATACGGCGGCGACGGCGCTGGTGCGTGAGCATCGTTTGCCGGAAGCAATCGCTGAGCTGCGGTTATTTCTGGATGAAGAGCCGGAAGGCCCGAGGGCGGATGCTGTGCGTAAGGTGCTGGCGGGGATGCAAAATCAGGGGAAAAGCGCACCGGGAGCGCCAACCATTGCTAAAACACAGTAAGAGTTTAGTTACAACTCTCTTAATTTTTGAAAGATGTGCGTTCCAAAGAACCTACAATACTGCATTTATTTAACAACGAATTAAGTGATTCGGGCACAAACCCAGGGGCGAAAGCCCCTTTTCTTTTTGGGTCGTGTTCGCAGCGATGTATCGCTGCGCCACCCAAAAAACTGTTTTGCTCTTGGCTGCGCTACTAAAGGTTGGGTTCCTGGTCGCTGTGTACCCAAAAACTGATTTTTGAATCGCTGGGCGTCACCGCAAAGAGGATTCCTTGAATCGCTGCGCAGCGCCAAAACTGATTCCCTGATGTAGCGGCAGGACAGGCTAAGAATGAAAGCCTGTCCTGCCCCACATTGTGCGACCAACTCTAATGGCGGCAAATTAGAAAACGATAGTGAGAGCGATACGCATGCCGGGGTGGACGGGATCGAAGAGGTAGTATCCGTCATCCACGTAGTCAATGTAGCAATCATCATCGTAAGACCAATCTGCTGGCCAGGGATCTACAAACTCGAACCAATATCCACTGTACTGGAACCGTGGACGGTTTTCGACGATGACGGGATGGCCGACATGGAAGTGGTGCTCATGTCCAAAGTGCTCGTGAAAGTCCCTGTCGGGAATGCGCCTTGCCTCCCGTGCGTGGGCGTGATCATTGTCGTGATCGTGGTCGTGATCGTGATCGGCATTATGATCGTGGTCATGTTGTAAGGCGCGTTCCTGGTCTTGCTGAGCTTTGGCCTGTTCTCTCTGCTGATGCTCCTGATCTTTCTGCGCTTGCCGGGCCTGCTCTTGCTGGTGCTTTTCTGCGTCTTTGGTTTGTTTTTGCTGCTCTTCCTGCTGGTGTTTCGCCTGGTCTGCCTGTTGTTGCCTGTCCTGTTGTTCCTGCTGATGTCTTGCTTCATCCTGCTGGTGTTTAGCCGCATCCTGCTGTTGTTTTTGTTCCTGCTTGGCCTGCCGCTCCTGATTTTTTTGTTGGTCTTTCATTTGGTTCTTTTGCTGGTCTTGCGCATGTTTGGCTTCATCCTGCGCCTGGTGGTCGGGCTTGGCTTCCTGCGGTTTAGCGTCCTGGTCCGGTTTTGCATCTCCCTGAAACGCAAGCTTTGCATTGGTTGCGTAGGAAGGTGATGCGAGAGAGCAAAACGATAAGAGAAGAGCAATTAACAACAGGGGGAAATATCTCAAGGGTGTGCCTCCTGCATTCGTGCGCTGCATTCGCTGCAGCAGGGTGAGACAGCGTTCATCAACTGCGTAGATGGCAATACGACACACCGAGATGCCGTTCCTTTCCGGGATGCAAGAGTATTTCCATAAATTTGAATGCGGATTGTACGTAAGACACTCGAGAATCTACAGTGATCTAAGTATTAAAGGTCTAAGGGTCAGGATAATGTCTTTTAACTCATGTCCCAGCGAACAGTTGCGATTCGCGGGTCACGCGGGAGTTGATCGATAAAATCGGGGATTTTCGTAGGACGGTCGGAGGCCCGCCATTGCAACAGGTACTCAAGCGTAAGGACCCTGGTGGCGTCATTGATTGAGGCGGAAATGACCGAAGCGCGATAGCCATTTTTTACGGCACGTTCATAAATTTCGGTTTGGATGAACCCATCATGATTTGCAGTGACGATCAATTTGCCGCGCTGATCCTGCTGCATGCGGGCTTCCGCCCAGCGCAGTCCGGACAATACGAACATCCCCAGCACAAGGCCGGCGACTCCCAACCCGATTTGGCCGCCGCCGAAGCAAAGGCCGATAACGGTCACAAACCATAATGTAGCTGCAGTGGTAACTCCTACGACCAGGCCGTCCCGCCGGAGGATTACGCCCCCTCCGATGAATCCCATGCCGGTGAGAATGCCGAGCGGCAGGCGCATTAAGTCAAGAACGGCAAAAGAACTCGGTGGCTTGCCAGCGGTTCCCAGCAATAAGTTCGCCTGCAGCATGGCCACTGCGGCGGCGAGGCATACAAGGATAGTGGTGCGCAGGCCTGCCGCGCGGTTTCGCTGGCTGCGGTCAATGCCCATCAGGGCCCCGGCAATTAATGCGAGGAGCAACCGCAATGCAATAGCGTGCCAGCCCAATGTGATTGGCATTTTTGTTTACCTCAGCGCTGCGCCGACCATGTTTTCAACAATGCTTCTCTGAGATGCTGGTTCATAGAGTGGTGGGTTTGCTTTCGCGTGATCGGAATTCCGAACGCGCCGCGCATATCTAAAGTCAGGTAGGGGTTTTTTCAGTTCAGCTTAACCTGAGCTTCGGTGCGGCCAAAGTGGAGGGTCGCGTCGTGCGCTAACGAGAGCGTGGAGCCGGGCGGGACTTCTTTCAATTCGCCATTTACGCGGGCCGTCCAGGGCTTTCGCGAAAGGTTTTTCACGCCGAGCGGTTTATCTACTACTTGCGCGAGAGGCGAAAAGAAATTGTAGGAATCGCCTTCGAGATGATGCGGAAATAGCTGCGTGCCGGGAGTGAGCATGAAAAACATGGCATCGTTGTTATGGCTGATCCTCATGCGCGGCGGCATGGCCGGAGTTTTCTGGCATGACCAGCAAGGCGCGAGTGTGCGAGTCAGCTTGTAGTGATCGAGGTCGAAGAATAGTTCCGCGCCGCAGGCGCAGAGGAAGATTGCGTCCCGCAGGCGGCACATCTCTTTACGCCAGTCATTGTCCATAACGCGGGCCTCGGGATCGCGCAGACCGCGAGTGAATACCTGCGTAAAAAAATCGCGCAATGATTTGGGATATATGGGCCAAAAATTTATAGCGGTTTCATGAACGCCGGGCACGGGACGGTTGCTGGGATTATCGGGATCAAAGATAAAAAGAGGGTCATCAATGCAAAGGCGGCGCGAGCCGTCACGATCAACACCGTCGAAAGAAAGCTCCATTTCACGGCGTCCCTTGAGTGGATGATTGAGCATGAAGATGTAAAACAACAGCACCGCGAGAGAAAAGCGGTCGCTCATGGAGTTGGGCTGCACCTCGCCACGGCCGACTTCCGGGGCCATAAAGCCGGCCGTACCCATGATTCCGCCGGGCATACGGTCAATATCCACGTTATCGGTATCGCCGATGCGCACGTCGCCGTTGTCAGGGTCGAAAAAAATATTCCCGAAATTAATATCGCGGTAGCAGAGCCCGCTGGAATGCAGCTTAAGAAATCCATGCGCGAGATGAAAGCCGAGAGTCGTCAGCGAACGGAATGAAGGCTCGGCCTGACGCGAGATGAGTTGCACAAGACTGACGAATGGAGGCCCTGCGATGGGCATGAGATAGCCGGAGTACACCGAACTGCGCGGCAACGTGGCGACATCAAAGGGCCAAAGAAATTTATCGGTAGGGCATCCGCGGCTGATGGCTTCTTTTAACCGTCCCCAGAGCCGCCGGTCGGCATTGATGTAATGCGGCAAGTACCACTTGAGAGCGTAGTCGGTATCGCCGATGCGGGCACGGTAAACTTCCGCCTGTCCGCCCTCGCCCAACATGCCTTTTACCGTCCCCAGACTCTGCATGCCCTGGGCTATGAAGGTTTGTCCTGGCTGAAGAAGCGGCATTAATGCGCTCCCGGAGCCTGTAGCGTTTGCAGGTCATGGCCGGAATAGATGGTCCCGGAAATTCCGCCACCGAAATCAATTTTCATTCCGTCCTGCAAGGGCACGATGCTGTTGGCGGGATTCTTATCCGCTTTGCCACCTGCGGGAGTGATGGTCCATTCCTGTTTGGAGAGATTTTTCAGGCCCAGGCCTTTTTTCGTGCTTACAACCTCGGCCACAGGATCGTCTTCTTTGTCTTTGATCTCTTTGTCTTTCTTGAGGCCGAGCTGTTTCGCGGTGATTTTGCTGTTGACGGTAAGCTCAATGTCACCAGAACCGATGTTGAGCGTCCACGGATGGGGAATGGAAAGCGATCCGGTGATAGGTTCTTTGGATTTTTGGCCTTGCAGAACTGGCGGCGTTGATGACCAAGGCTTCCACAAATAGGCGGCTACATAAGAGCCGGCGCATAGCGCCACAATGCCAAGGACCCACTGCATGCGGCGCAGACTTTTGCTGGCATGGCGATGGCTGGATTCCAGATCGTTCAGCTTTTGCTGTTGCGCGACGTAGTCCTTTTTCAATTGCTCAAGCGCCTGGGTTTTGGCGGAAGGCTGCGCAGGGCGCGGGTTTTCACTGATGCTTCCGCGCTGCAAAATGCCCAGAGTAATGTCATCGCCACTGCCTTGCTTGGAGGCTTCCTCAAGTATGGCGGGCAATTCTTGTTTTACCGTATGGAGGCCGCGGTCGCGCACCATGGCCAGGTAGTCGCGGCCAATCAGCAGGAAATCTTCTTCGGAGCGGAAGGAATTGGAGTATCCGTCGCTCGAGAGCAGGACAACCGCGGGGGACTCGGCCGCGCCATGCACCAGCCGCGCGCGGAATTCATTCCAGGCCTCGGGCTGGCATAGGGACGTGGTCTGGTTCCCCACCAGACGGCTGTCTTCGGGAAGCGGGCGGGTAGTTTCTCCGGCGTCGTTGACGACGAGAATGTCGCCATCGCCAAGTTGGAGGTAGAGCACCCAATCTTTTACGGCAGCGACAGCAAGCAGAGTTGCGCCGTAAGCAATGGGAGGATTGGCAACGACAACTTCTGCGGCAGCGCTGTCTTCTTCTTTGAGCTGTCTGAGTTCGTCTTCGGTAAAAGGATTCTGCGCGAAGTGAGCGGCCACATTCGCCAGCCACTGTTCGACAATACGGCGGGGAAGTTCGTGGACATCTGACTCCTGCGGGTAATGCGATTCCTGCCGGGCGATGAATTCACGCAAGAGCGCAATGGCGGCGGCGACGCCCAGTTGAGAACCGTATTGACTGCGAAAATGGCGGCCACTGCCGTGACCGTCAGAGACGGTAAGCACGGCGGCATTGTGATTCGCCGAGAGCCAGTAGTCGCAGGCATCCTGGTTGGGTAATCCGGAACGCGAGTGGGAAGCGCCGCGAGTGGACGCAGCGATGGCATTCCATTGCGGCATTTCGATAGCTTTGATTTTTGCTTCTGCCATTTGTCAGGCCGCTTTCTTTCCAGCGAATCAACTCCTCTTGCGCCTCCGGAACGACGCATTGTTCCACTACTTCTACCAAATACTTCTACCAAACCGAATCGTCTGCCGGGGTCATGGGGGTGGGAACTGGAGTTGCCGGTATTTCCTTTCCTGGAGGAGTGGCCGTGACTGAGGTCGAGACCCACTTGATCCATTTGACCAGTTGTTCGGCGCTGTCTGCGCGCAGGACCTGGCGCTCGCGGTTATCAATAAATTTTTGCAGGGTGTCGAAATCCGCGTCCTGGCCGATGGCGATGGCCTGCTTCACCGCGCGTTTTCCCCAGGGAACATCGAGCAGGGCCTGGAGCGCGCCCTTCCAGTCATCGGTCGGCTTCCCGTCCGAGACCAAAACCAGCACGGGAGGAAGCAACCGCGCATCGGTGGGGAGAGAGCGAAGCTCTTCGGCGGCGAGGGCGAAGGCCTGGCCCATGTCGGTTTCGCCGTCGGCCTGCAAATCCACCCATTTGAAGTGGCTGAGTTCAAGCGCTTCGGCCACATGCCAGGATGCGCCGCTCGAAAACTTAATGGCCCGCACGTAGAACTGAACTTCGGGATTGCCTTCGGCAGCGCTGCGCATCGCGGGAACCACTTCCCGGATGGCATTGTTGAGCGCCTGAATCTTGCCGCCTTCGGCCATGGAACCTGAACAATCGAGCAACCATATAAAGTGAAGCGGGCGTCCTGCATATTGTCCACCGGGTCGTATTGCCATTGCATTCCTCCCAAACTAATTCGTCTATTGCCGTTGCAGTTGCACAGCAGTTTTTGCGGCGGTGAGTTCTGCGTCACCGGCGAGTCGCCGCTTAGCGCTTCGCGGTTGACGGATTATTGTTCGTGCTGCCGGTGTGCAGCGAGCTGGCCCGCAGGCGGAAACTGAGCATGCTTTCTGCGGGGATCACTGCCGGGTCGGCCTTGGTCATTCCCTGGTATCCAAGGGCTGTTCCTGCTCCCGCTCCTGCTCCGATGGCCGCGCCTTTGCCGTGGCCGAATATGCCGCCGATGAGTGCGCCGACGCCGGCGCCGACGCCGGTCTTGACGGCAGTGTTCTTGCCGCGCGATTTTCCCCGCGCCGAGAAATATGAGCTGTGAACCGGAGTGCGTGCGCCGTTGATGTTCACGCTGACGAGGGCGACACTCAGGACGGGCACGCCTTTGAAGTGGCCGGCGTTGTCGGCGTGGGTGACGCGAACGATGGCGGTTGAGCCGGCCGGGATGACCTCTTGTCCATTCACCATGACGGCGGAGGCGATTGTACCTTGAATTTCCTGACCAACGGCTGCATGCTCAGAGTCGAGAGTTTGCGGCAGCTGGACACGGACCGGAACATCGGCCTTTGCGATTGAATCAACGGCAGCTTGAGCCGGGCTTACATTGCCATTGCCGGTGCCTTTCTCATTGCCATTGCCGTTGCCATTGTCGGCATGAGCGGGTCCGCCAGGACCCTGGTTGCAGGACGGGTCGGTGCTGTTGGCGGCACAGGGTTGCTGAGCTACAAGCGGCGCGGGCTGGCGCCTGTGCCAGGCATAACCAGCAATGGCCACAAGAACTATGACGGCAGCAATCCATCCTATTTTTTTATTGCCGCCTGCCACCGCAGTATTGTGATTATTCTGCTGCTGGCTGCCCTGACCGGAATTATTGTCGGAAGTTCGATCGCTCGGGCGCTGGTTGAAATTGCCGCCGCCGCTCTCCACCACTCCCATTCCGCCTTTGAGTTGTTCGTTTTCGTTTTTACCAATGGGATCGGATTTGCGGCCGAGGTCTACGCCCAGAGCGTAAGACCACGCGTCCACCGCCCAATTGGCGACATCCGGAGCAAGTCCGCGCTGGTCTTCTAATCGCTGTACCAGGCGGGCGCGCATGGCCTCCGGGGTCATAGCGGTCTGCCAGGAGCCCTTGAGCTCGACTGGTACACGCTCCTGCATGGCATTCACCAGGGCTGAAATTTCGCGGCGGTGCGGACCGCAATGGTCGCGCAACAGACCTTCACAACGTCCTGGATCCTCCAGGAGGGACTCTCCATTCCTGGAGAGAATTTCTTTCAGTTTCTCGCGTGGCGCTTCATTCATGACCATGTCTCCTGAAAACCTAAAATTTTATTAATGCCGGGCCATTTAGGCCAATACTGTACGGGATGGAACACTGACTGGAACTTTGTTTTTGGCGGCCGAATGGCGAAGCTTCCAGGAGGCCGCCATAAGGCTTGCGCAATTGAAGGCCAGGATCACCGGGCTTGCCAAGAGAGACGGCACACTCCACCATCCCAGAGCGAACGTTGTGAGCGTGTATTCCAGAAATTGTTTCCACACGCAGCTCTTGCACATTTGACCCTTTCGGGAAAAGAAGCGGGAGACGAACAGCATCCCAACCGCGCTCAAAAACCTGGCATTTACCGTCTGTTTGCTATTTCCGCAAGCCTGGCACCTCATTTTGCTTCCTCCTTGTTCCGTCTACATGGAAGGAAGACGAGCATGATCGGGCCATATTCCCAGCCGGTCAATTTTTTTTCAACTTTTTATGGGTTGCGAGGGTGTGCCGGGGAAGCTCTGGGTCTCTTTGTGAGACATTCCCGCAATCCGGTAAATCTTACAACAATGTACGCGGATTGTTTTTATGAAAAAGGCTATATTTCTGCCTTCTTCCGGTTTGTACTGTGGGAAGGACGAAGCGGGCGGGATTGGATCTGGCGGTTGGACTTGGGACTTGAACCCGGAGATTTAACTGAGTAGCACAGCGGAAGGGATTGGGGAACCAGGAGTTTAGGAGAAATTACTTGCGAGGAGCGACAAAAAAGCCAGGACCGGCAATGGCCCTGGCTTTGTGTAATTCAGTGTTTAGCGGCCGACATCCCAGCCGCCGTTCCAGCGTCCATTTCCCCAATTACCGTTGCCCCAGCCACGAAACTCCGATCCGTCTACGGCACTGCCCTCACGGTACTCAAACATGCGAGTTTGGCCATCGGGTCCTTGAGCGTAGATACGCAAAGTCTTGATATGTCCATGATCGGGATCAACGCCGAAGGTGCTGTTGCCCATG
>JAICKN010000181.1 GCA_025927855.1 Terriglobales bacterium | reverse complement strand
TCTCCGTCGTGGTCCACCGTTATTACGGTGACGCCGGTCGCGAAGCAGCCCATGGCCCTGCGGAATTCTTCCTGTGTGATCTTGCCCGCCATCATTTTTGATTTAAATCTGGTTCGCTTTCAGATCTGGATTCTGACACTAACATAACTGAGATTGCCGCATCCAGATTGGGAATCTCCGATCGCTTGTTTTGCAAACAGGAAGTTTACAAAAATGAACAAAGACGGATGTGATCCCATTCTGCTCACTCATGTATGATTTTAGGTGTTTGCGAGCGAGAAAGAAGATGGCCTTCGCAATGGCGGAAATCACGGCCCATGAACGAAAGCAGGATGCGGGGGAGTGCGCCCGGTCTGCCTCAGCCTGGGCCGCCTCAGCCTCCATTGGAGACAGTCCGATTTCGCGCGAAGCAGCACTGAGATTCATCCATTGCAGCGATAGCGAGCTGCCGCATCTTCTTGCGGCGGCCAAAGCAGCAAAAGAAAAGTTCAAACCCGGCACCATCACCTATTCCCGTAAAGTTTTTATCCCGCTTACAAATTTGTGCCGCGACTATTGCGGGTACTGCGCCTTCCGCCGCGATCCCGGCGAAAATGGCGCACATACCATGACGCCGGCAGAGGTGCTGGAAGTTGCCAAGGCCGGAGAGAAGCTGGGCTGCACAGAGGCGCTCTTTAGTCTTGGCGATAAACCGGAGCTGGCCTTTCCGCAAATGCGCGAAACGTTGCGCAAGCTCGGCTACAAATCAACCTTGCAATATCTGGAAGCAATGTGCGGGCTGGTGTTGCGCGAGACTTCGCTTTTGCCGCATCCTAACCCTGGATTGTTAAGCGCGGAGTGGATTGGCCGCCTGGCTGCAGTTTCACCCAGCATGGGATTGATGCTGGAAACAATCAACGCATCTTTGCTTTCCAGCGGCGCGGCCCACGATAACGCGCCCGACAAATTGCCGGCGAAACGCCTTCACACGATAGAAGAAGCAGGGAAGCAGCAAGTTCCATTCACTACCGGGTTGCTCATCGGTATTGGAGAATCATTGGAAGACCGCGTAGATACGTTGCTGGCCATTCGCGATTTGCAGGAACGATATGGACATATTCAGGAAGTGATCGTGCAGAATTTTCGCGCGAAGCCGCGTATTCCTATGCGCAACTGGCCGGAGCCGTCGCTTGGTGAAATGTTGCGCGCAGTCGCAGTGGCGCGGCTGATGATGCCGGGCATGAATGTTCAAGCGCCGCCCAATCTTTCCGCGCCGTATTACGACGATCTTCTCGATGCCGGCATTAACGATTGGGGAGGAGTTTCTCCGCTCACGCCGGACTTCATCAATCCTGAAAAACCCTGGCCTCATCTGGAGCAGTTGCGCCGGCGAACGGAAGCCAAGGGAAAGCAATTGCGGCAGCGGCTGCCGGTGTATCCGGAATTCGTGCCGCAAGTGCTGTCGCGTTCAGGATTGCTCGCAGAAAAACTGCAGAGCGCGCTCGCTCCGGACAATCTCGCGCGGGAGGCGGCATGATCGTCATTCTCACAGGCGGCACCGGCGGCGCAAAATTCGTATACGGCGTCCGGCAAGTTTTGGCTCCGGAAGAGCTCACCGTCATCGTCAATACGGGAGACGACCTGGAGTGGTGGGGCCTGTACGTTTCTCCCGATATAGATTCTGTGTCGTATGTGCTCTCCGGCTTGTTTAACGACGAGCGCGGATGGGGCGTGAAGGGCGACACCTTCGAGTGTCAGCAGGCAATGAAACGGCTCTCGCGCCCGGCATGGTTCAACGTGGGCGATCGCGACCTGGCCATGCACCTGACGCGCACCCAGCTATTGAACGAAGGCAAAACTCTGACCGAAGTGACGGCAGAGCTTACGGCCAAGTTGGGAATTACTTCCCGCATTCTGCCCATGACTAACGCGCGCATTGAAACACGCGTGGATACTCCGGCAGGCGAGCTGAGTTTTCAGGAATATTTTGTGCAACGCTGGTATCAGGACCCTGTGAAGTCTGTCCGCTTTGCAGGCATGGAGCACGCAAGCCCTGCCCCGGGCGTAATCGATGCGATTATGTCGGCGAGCGCAGTGCTGCTGGCGCCCAGCAATCCCATCACCAGCGTCGCGCCGATTCTGGCTGTGCCCGGCATTCGCACCGCATTGCGCACGACTCCTGCCTCTGTGGTTGCGGTCAGTCCTATTGTTGCCAATGCTGCGGTCTCCGGCCCGGCGGGAATTCTTATGGCGGCGCATGGATTTCCGATCTCGATTGCAGGCGTCGCCAAAGTCTATGAGGATTTTATTGATGCTCTGGTCGTGGACAATCAGGATGCCGAAGCTGCCAAGAAATTGCAGCGCGCGGGATTGAAGGTACACGCCACAAACACCATTATGAAAACCGCCAAGGCCAAGGCGGCGCTGGCACAAGCCGCTCTAAACGTAGCTTCACAGTTGAATAGTTCGCACGCCGCGCCTGCCTCATGATCCTGATTCCCATCAAAAATCTCGGTGGAGCAAAGCAACGGTTGGCCAGCGTTCTGGACCAGGCTGCCCGCACAGAACTCGCCCAGGCGATGCTGGCGGATGTTTTGCAGGCAATCTGCGCATGGGAAGGCCGCCCCGAAGTAAGTCTCGTAACAAACGATGCCTTCGCAGTGGCCCTGGCGCGCAAACTCGGCTTCGGAGTTATTGCGGACGATGCGAATCTCGGTGAGACCGATGCTATTGCCAAAGCTACCGCAGTTTGCGAGGCCCGCGGCGTGGAAAGCACTCTGGTCATTCCCGCCGACATACCGCTCATAACCGCGGCTGAATTGCAAAAAATATATCTTGCCGCTCCCTCGCAGGGTTCGGTTCTGGTTCCAGCGGCGGATGGCCGCGGCAGCAATGCGATCCTCCGCCGGCCCGCCGCGCTTTTTCCGCTGCGCTTTGGTAATGACAGCTTCCAGCCGCATCTCGCAGCCGCGCGTGCCACTGGCTTTACGTGCAACGTCTTGAGCCTGCCCGGGATTGGTCTGGATGTAGATTCTCCTGAAGATTTTCGCCGTCTTGCTATTGCGCCGGGTGAAACCCGGGCGCAAGTTTTAGCGCGGCGCTGGGGATTCGCCGGTCTCCCTAAAGCCGTCAGCGAATAATCTGGTTGAGAAATGTCCGTTTGGGAAATGCTTCGCTCGAATTGGTCCTCTAAAATTGTTTTAACTGAATGCGATGTAGCTGGAAAGAAATGGCAGAGAAATCGTCGGCCTCAAAAAAACGCCGCAGCCTAAAAAGCAAAGTGGAAGAACTGCGCGTTCTCCCGGTGCGTTTCCCCGGCCTCATCCAAGCCGGAGATTCACTCCTCGAAAAACTCTTGCAGGCGCTGCGGCAAAACAAGCTCGCCCTTCGCGCCGGGGATATTCTGGTCATAAAGCACAAGATTGTCTCCAAAGCAGAAGGCCGGGTAGTCAGGCTTACCAGCGTCGTTCCATCTCCCGGTTCCTTCGCCTGGGCGCGACGCTACAAATTGGATCCGCGAGTAACCGAATTGGCGCTCCGGGAATCCAAGAGTGTGGTCCGGCGCAAACGTGGAGTGCTCATCACGGAAACGAAACGTGGATTCGTTTGCGCGAACAGCGGCGTGGATGTTTCCAATGTGGATGGCGGGGAACATGCGCTGTTGCTTCCGGAAAATCCTGACGGCTCCGCCGCGAAGTTATACCACGGGTTAAAAAGGAAGTTAGGATTGAATGTCCCCGTGATTATCAGCGACAGTTTCGGCAGGCCATGGCGGGAGGGGCTGACCGAAGCCGCAATTGGCGTGGCTGGGATGAATGCTTTATTCGATTATCGCAACCAGTTGGATTCCCATGGCTATCTATTGCGCGTTAGCATGGAAGCGGTCGCTGATGAGCTTGCCTGCGCTGCGGGATTGGTCTGTGGCAAGCTAAACGGCACCCCGGCGGCGATTGTGCGCGGCTTTGTTTATCAGCCGGGCGCGGGGAGTGGGAGCGATCTGCTCCGCGCCAGGCACGCCGATCTTTTCCGGTGAAGAGGTGATGCGTGGGCGCAAGGCTTATGATAGTAGAAAGTTGGCCAGTATGATTTCTGCCACAGAATTAGCAAAGTTCCCGTCGCTTGAATGGGAAGATGCCGCTCCGCGCATGAGTTCCCAATGCCGCGCTGCTGTTGAAGCAGTGCTCGCCTCGCAGAACGGAAACGTGCTCAGCCGCGAGCAATGCCTGATATTGGCAAACACAGAAGGCGATGATTTACTTGGACTTTTGCTGGCAGCGGACATGCTTCGCCGCGAGCTGGTGGGGAACATCGTCACCTACGTGGTGAACAGGAACATCAACTTCACCAATGTCTGTTTTGTGGGCTGCAAATTTTGCGCCTTCAGCCGGGGCCCGCGTGAATCGGACGCTTACTTTTTGGACCTGGAGCAAGTCGCGGAAAAAGCAAAAGAAGCGTGGCAGATTGGCGCTCGGGAAGTTTGCATTCAGGGCGGACTGCCGCACGGCCTGCCTCCGTTTTACTACCGCGACATTTTGCGGGCGGTAAAGCATGCCGTCCCTGGCATGCACATTCATGCGTTCTCTCCCATGGAAATTGTTTATGGGGTTGAGCTCACCGGCATGGATCTTACAGACTATTTACGCATGCTGCGCGAGAGTGGCCTCGACACGCTCCCCGGGACGGCGGCAGAAATTCTCGACGATCAGGTCCGGCACGTTCTTTCCCGCAACAAACTTTCCGCGGCGCGGTGGGAAGAGGTGATTCGCACTGCGCACCGTTGCGGAATCCGCAGCACCTCCACATTGATGTACGGGCACATGGAGACGCCGGAGCATTGGGTGAATCAGCTGCTGCTCTTGCGCGGGATACAGGAAGACACAGGCGGCTTTACCGAGTTTGTTCCGTTGGGATTTGTGCACCAGAACACGCTCCTGTTCCAGCAGGGACTTGCCCGCTCCGGCCCAACTTTGGCCGAGCACCTGAAAATTCATGCTCTGGCGCGGATTGTGCTCGCCGGGGCGATTCACAATATTCAGGTTTCATGGGTGAAGCTCAACCGCTCTCTTTCCCAGCTTTGCCTGCGTTCCGGTGCCAATGACTACGGCGGAACTTTGATGGAAGAAAACATTTCGCGCGAGGCGGGCGCGACCGCGGGGCAATATACCAGTCCGGAAGATTTCCAGGCGCTGATTTGCGAGGTGGGCAGAATTCCCGCGGAGCGCAATACCACCTATAGCCGCATTAAGATCAAAGCTCCTGCTGCAAATTTTGGGCAGGAATTCTCGGAAACAGAGTTCACATTCGCATGAGCGCGATTGCGGTTCTTGGCGGCACAGGACGCGAAGGGTATGGGCTGGCTTTGCGGTGGGCAGAAGCCGGAGAGACCGTCATTATTGGTTCGCGTGACGCGAACCGCGCCCAGGAAGCAGCCAATAAAATCCGTGAGCAATCAGGCGCGGACTGCAAAATTTCCGGCGCTGAAAATCTGGCTGCTTGCCAAGCCGCAACCATTATCGTTCTCACCATTCCTTTTGGAGGCCATGCATCACTCTTGAAAGAGATTAAACCTGCCATCCAACCGGGCAGCATTGTTGTGGATGCCACCGTGCCTTTAGCGGCGGCTGTAGGCGGCCGTCTTACGCGAACGCTGGGGGTCTGGCAGGGATCGGCTGCACAGCAAACAGCAGAACTTTTGGGCCCAGAAATTCCTGTGGTCGCCGCCTTTCAGAATGTTTCTTCCGGCCTGTTGACCTCGGGCACGGCCGTCGAGTGCGACGTAGTGGTTTGCGGAGATCATCCTGAAGCGAAGCAAACTGTGCGCGCGCTAGCCGGAAAAATTCCCGGCGTGCGTACGCTTGATGGCGGCAAGCTGGAAAGCGCCCGCATACTCGAGCAGATTACAGCTCTTTTGATCAACCTGAACATGCGCTACAAAACCAACTCCGGCATCCGCTTCACCGGCCTCCCCGACGTTGCCTTCCACCCCTGATGTTCTCTGCTTTATTTCCTGATTGGAGCCGGAAAGAATCATTCGCTTTGCCCTAAGCTGGTTGCGGCTCAGGCGTTTATAATGATTTTGTAAACGATAGGTGAGTCTCTTACGAAACTCCTGTCATCTGAAAGTTCTGGAGGACAATTATGGCGCACGAACTACCCCCTCTGCCGTACGATTATTCCGCTCTTGAGCCAACCATTGATGCGCAGACCATGAAGCTGCATCACGATATGCATCACGCTGCGTATGTAAAAAATCTGAATGCAGCTCTGGAAAAACATCCGAATCTGCACTCCAAAAGCGCGGAAGATTTACTGCGCGACCTTAGCTCTGTTCCCGAAGACATTCGCGGCGCGGTCCGCAACAACGGCGGCGGCCATGTGAACCACACCATGTTCTGGAAGATCATGAAGCCGCAGGGTGGCGGCGAGCCGGCGGGAAAGATTGCCGAGGCGATCAACAAGACGTTTGGCAGCTTCAAAGATTTTCAAGCGAAGTTCAATGACGCCGGGGCCAAGCAATTCGGCTCGGGATGGGCATGGCTGGCGGGGAAGCCCAATGGCGAAATTCAGGTCATCAGCACTCCCAATCAGGACAATCCCATTTCCCAAGGCCTGTTTCCGATCATGGGCAACGATGTCTGGGAGCATGCTTACTACCTGAAATATAACAACCGTCGTCCCGAATATTTGGCCGCATGGTGGAACGTGGTGAACTGGGACGAGGTCAACCGCCGTTACGAAGCCTTCAAGTCAGCTCACGAACCGGCGATGGCAGGGAAGTAG
>JAICKN010000062.1 GCA_025927855.1 Terriglobales bacterium | reverse complement strand
TACGATATTGACATCGGCTTCCGGCAGTTCGCGGAGACGCAAGACATGCGGTTGTACCGGGCAGCTTCATTGAATGGCTCGCCGTTTTTGATTGCTGCTCTGGCAGAAATTGCGCGCTCGCGGCTCGGCGGCTGAAACCAAGCATTCATTTTTAATTGGCCTAGTACGAATCAGTTTTGGCTGGATTGTTGTAAGGCATATCGTTTCCAGATCAACCATGAAGCGCATCGCAATCGTCGGCGGCGGTATCTCGGGACTGGCGGCGGCGTTTCGCCTGGAACAGATGCGCGGCAAAGGCCTGGACCTGGAGTATGCCCTGTATGAAGCCAGCCCTCGTTTTGGCGGTGTGCTGCGAACGGAGCAGGTGGAGGGCTTTACGATCGAAGCCGGCCCGGACTCCTTTCTAACGGAAAAATCATGGGCCGCGGATTTTTGCTGCGAGGCCGGGCTGGCCAGTGAGATCATCACTTCCAACCCTGATCATCGAAAGGCATACATCCTGCTGCATGGGCGCCTGATGCCGATTCCTGATGGCTTCATGTTCATGGCGCCGTCGAAAGTTTTGCCGGTCTTGCGCTCGCAGCTTTTTTCTACTTCCACCAAAATCCGCATGGCGCGTGAATGGTTTCATCCGCCAAGGGAGAGCGCCGGAGACGAGAGCGTGGCCAGCTTCGTTGAGCGGCACTATGGAGCGGAAATGGTGGAACGTGTCGCCGCCCCACTGCTGGCCGGGGTCTATGGAGGCGATGTAGCCCAACTCAGCATTCAAGCCGTGCTGCCCCGGTTCGCCGCCATGGAAGCGCAATACGGCAGCATTACGCGCGCCATACTTTCTCACCGCGGACGCAAACCCGCCAAAAAGATGCCGCCCTTTACCTCGCTCAAAAATGGAATGCAGCAGCTTGCAGATGCGGTACTCGCCCGGCTCGCTCCCGGCTCGTGGCATGCGAACTGCCGGGTGGATGCCATTCGGCGGACGCAAGGTGATGAACAAGGGAATGAGTGGACCCATGAGAGCGGTCAGTGGGAAATTTCAATCGAAGGAAACTTTGGCGGAAACGCTAAACAAGTATTCGATGGGCTCGTTCTTGCGCTTCCTGCGTATCGGTCGGCGGCGCTCCTGCAAGGCATTGCGTCCGGGCTTGCTGGAGAGCTGCAAGGGATTCGTTACACCTCTTCTGTCACGGTGGCCTTGGCCTACGATGACGAAGTCCAGTCCGCATTGCCTGGTGGTTCAGGTTTCCTTGTGCCACAGAGCGAAGGAAAGCACATTCTCGCCACAACCTTCGTTCACAATAAATTTCCGCATCGCACTCCAGCGGGACGCGCCTTGATCCGCTGCTTTCTGGGCGGCGCGCATGCTCCAGAAATTCTTGAGCAAAGCGACCCAGCGATTTTGGGTTTAGTAAAAGAAGACTTGCGGCAAATCCTGGGAATCACTGCAGAGCCGCTGCTGTCGCGTGTCTTCAAGTCGAAGGCAGCGATGGCGCAATACACCGTTGGCCACAAGGGCCGGGTCGAGCGCATCGAGCAGTTATCTCGCGAACTGCCTGCTTTCGCTTTGGTAGGGAATGCTTATCAAGGCATAGGTATTCCCGATTGCATCCTTTCGGCAAACCGCGCCATGTGGCATGTGCTCGAAGGGCTGGGATTCCCGATGCCTATACCTGAGATGAGACGATAGGAGCTAATACAGAATCAGCAATTTAGCTCTCGATTTCTAATCGGGCCGATTAGTTTCGCATCACGGGCAGGAGCTTTATTCGGATGGCGAATACATCTCCACCGGGAGGTCGGGGACGAAGTCAGGGCGACTCACAAACTATATGCCGAAGCCAAGCATTCCGGTTGCTAAATCCGCACTGGGAACTGATCGCCAGACGATGCGCCGCGCGTGGTACTTCGTTTTACTAGTCGCGCTGGCGATTGGGATTAGTTATTTCGACCGGCTGACGCTTCCCGTCGCAATTGCAGCGATCCAGCGCAACATTCCGATTTCAGACCAGCAATATTCGTGGTTGCAGACCGCATTTCTTTTGTCGTATGCCGCACTGTACGCAATCGGCGGCCGTTTGCTCGACTTGATGGGCACGCGCAAAGGTTTTCTGCTGATTATGCTGTGGTGGTCGCTTGCCTGCGCTTTAAACAGCCTGGCAACAGGATTCATGCTGCTTCTGGTTGCACGCTTTCTTCTGGGTATTGGAGAAGGCGGCGCTTTCCCGGCAGCGACTCGTGTCGTGGCCGAGTGGATCAAACCATCGGAGCGCTCTACCGCCATGGGATTGATCAACGCCGGAACCGCCATAGGCTCACTCTTAGCTCCGCCGATTATCGGCTTTGTCGTGCTGCGCAGCGGATGGCGCGGCGCATTCGTCGTATCAGGCATCTTGGGTCTGGCGTGGGTAGTTTGGTGGGGCCTGAGCTATCGCGGGAACTCAATGCCAGCTCCGACGCTCGCAGACAAAACACAAGGTCGCATAAGCTGGCTGGGTGTGATGCGCATGCGCAATGTGCAGGCATTTGTCTTCGCAAAATTCATGAGTGATTCGGCCTGGTACTTCCTCCTTTTCTGGCTGCCCAAGTACCTCTACGACGCACGCGGATTCGACATAAAACAAGTGAGTTACTACGCATGGATTCCCTATGCTGCATCCGGCGTGGGTAGCTTCCTCGGAGGTTGGTTCTCGTCCCTTCTTCTGCGCCGTGGCCGCTCTCTTGATTCTGCCCGCAAAATTGCGCTAGGGCTTTGCGCCATCGCCATGCCCTCAGTCATGCTGGTTTCGTTGGCTCCGGTTTCTTTGGCACTGGCATTGTTCAGCATCGCTTTTTTTGCGCAGCAGGCATGGTCGGGCCTTGTGATGACTTTGCCGGCTGATATCTTTCCTCTGGACCTCGTCGGTACCGTTGCGGGACTAATTGGTTTTGGCGGCGCAATGGGTGGAGCTGTGTTCGGGCTGATTGTAGGATTCCTGCTCAGTCACGGGGCTTCCTATGGGGAGCTATTTGTTGCTGTCGGGACGTTTCACCTGATCGGCTTTTTCGCCATCGTTCTCAGGGCCGGGCGAATTGAGCCCATGCATGTCGCTAACATTTAGCAGATGGAGCACACATGAAAATTACCGAAGTCCGTACGCGGGTTGTTCAGTGGGAGGGCCATACTGTTCCACTGCCCCCGCACTTTTGCACCAATCCCATGGATCTGGTGGCATTCCGCAAAGCATCCATGGGTAACTTTGCCTTTCATCATTGGCTGTTGGTGGAAATTTCCACGAACACCGGGCTGACCGGGTTGGGTAATGCCGCGCTCTCGCCGCTGGTCACAAAGCAGTTGATTGATACTTACCTCACACCGTTGCTCATCGGGGCCGATCCGTGGGATGTTGAATTTTTGTGGCAGCAGATGTACCGGCGCACGCTGGCCTTCGGGCGCAAAGGCGTGGCTCTAACGGCGATCTCCGCAGTGGATATCGCTCTTTGGGACCTATTGGGTAAAGACGCGAAACAGCCGGTCTTCCGTCTGCTGGGCGGGCGCACCAAAGAAAAAATTCCTGTTTACGCCAGCCGATTGTATTCCATGCCGGTACCGGAGCTTCGCGCCGAGGCACAAAAATATAAGGACCAGGGTTACACCATGATGAAGCTGCGTTTTGGCTGGGGGCCCCTGGATGGCGCTGCCGGTATGCAGAAGAATCTGGAACTGGTACGTAATGTGCGCGAAGTAATTGGCGATGAAATCGACTTAATGACCGATGCCTATATGGGCTGGACCCTCGATTACGCCAAACGCATGCTTCCTCTGCTCGAGCCTTTCAATCTGCGGTGGCTCGAGGAGCCGGTGATTCCCGATGACACGCGCGGCTATCGTGAACTGAAAAGTTATGGACGGGTTCCCATCGCCGGCGGTGAACATGAATTCACTATCTTCGGCTTTCGCGAATTGCTGGAAACGAACTCTCTTGACTACATTCAGTTCGACACGAATCGCGTGGGCGGAATCAGCCAGGCGCGGAAGATTTCAGCGTTGGCTGAGTCCTTCCAGGTCCCTGTGGTCCCTCATGCTGGGCAGATGCACAACTATCATGTGGTGATGGCAAACCTGAACTCGCCGATTGCAGAGTTCTTCCCCAAGGTCAGCGTGGAAGTGGGAAATGAGCTTTTCTGGTACATCTTCGATGGCGAACCGGAGCCCGAAGCCGGCCACATTGATCTCAGTGACTCCCTGCCGGGCCTCGGTCTTACTGTGAATGAGGAATCGCTGAAACGCTTTAAGGTCATCGGATAGGAGAAATGCAGTGCGCTTAGTGCAGATTGAAAATCATGGCCGGCGTGTTGTGGCGCTTGTTCGCGAACCGGAACTCGTTTTTTTGCGGGAGGCTGATTCGGTTCTTGCACTGGCTAAGAAGGCGCTGACGGCAGGGCACAACCTTTCAGATGTAGTCGAGCAGATGACATCGGAGGAGGTTTTGAGTTATGACGCAGTCTATGGTGGCCAGTCAGAGTGGAGGCTGCTTGCGCCCATTGATTGTCCGGGCGATCCGCAACGAATGCAGGTCTCCGGAACGGGATTGACTCACCTCGGCAGCGCGCGCGACCGGCAGGCAATGCACGCTGCCACGGACAGGCAGGAACCATCCCAGCCGGAAAAATCACAAATGACCGACAGTATGCGCATGTTCGAATGGGGCCGCCAACAAGGTCGCCCGCCAAATGGCACAATTGGCATCGCACCCGAGTGGTTCTATAAAGGTGATGGTTCGATGGTTCAGGCGCCATTTGGTCCATTGCCTGTTCCGGGCTATGCCGAGGACGGCGGAGAGGAGGCGGAGATTGCGGCAATTTATCTCAATGCAGACGATGGCACGCCGTGGAGGATCGGAATGGCGGCAGGCAATGAATTTTCCGATCACATCTTCGAGCGCCGCAATTACCTGAATCTTGCCGGATCCAAGCTGCGAATGTGCAGTCTTGGCCCGGAACTGCTGATCGCGCCGAAGTTCGACCATGTTCCCGGCACGGTGAAAGTCTTGCGCGAGGGAAAAATACTTTGGGAAAAGCAGATTAGGACTGGCGAATCCAATATGTGCCACAGTCTGATCAATATCGAGCACCATCACTTCAAGTTTGCCGCGCACCGCCAGCCAGGCATGGTTCATGTCCACTTTATGGGAGCCGACAGTCTCTCCTTTGGCGAAGGGATTCGCTTGCAGGCTGGGGACATTACAGAAATTCATTTTGAAGGTTTTGGCCGTCCTTTGCGCAACACTATTGTGAAAGACGATCCCGTGACAACGCCCTTGCGGGTTCGCTCAATGAAATAAAGAAAGAATAAAGAAATAGGTGGAAAAGAGATGGAATCAAAACTATCTGTAGCTCTGCTCGGCCTGGGCACCATGGGCCGCGGAATGGCCGGGAATCTTCTTAAGGCCGGATTCCCGCTGACTGTCTGGAACCGGACCCGGGCCAAAGCTGAATCGTTGGCCGCGAAAGGAGTGGCGATTGCGGATAGCCCATCCGCCGCAGTGAAGAATGCAGCGGTAGTTATTTCGATATTGGCGGATGATGATGCTTCACGCTCCGCATGGCTCGGGCAGGATGGCGCTCTCGCGGTAATGCCTCCGCAGGGTATTGCGATCGAATGCAGCACTCTGAGCGCCGCTTGGATTTCCGAACTTCATGCCGCAGTCATAGGTCGTAAGCTTCGCTTACTGGAAGCTCCTGTTACCGGCAGCCGTGCGCAGGCCGAAGCCGGGCAGCTCACTTTTCTGGTTGGAGCTGAGAAAGAAACTCTAGCGGCGGTTACCCCTGTGTTGCAATGTATGAGCAAAGAGATACAGCATTTTGGCCCAGTGGGTAGCGGGGCACAGATGAAGCTCATCAACAATTTCCTTTGTGCCGTGCAGGTCGCCTCCTTTGCTGAGGCATTGGGGTGGATTGAGCGGACGCAACTCCAACGCGACGCTGCTCTCGACTTCCTCAGGCGGGGCGCCCCGGGCAGCGGCATCCTCTCCACCATGTCCGAGCGGATGACGCAGCGAGCTTATGATGTGAATTTCCTACTGCGGCTCATGGCGAAGGATGTGCGCTACGCTCACGCCGCCGCAGCACAATTGGGAGTTAACCTTTCCATGTCTTCTCCAGTGGAAGAACTGTTTCGCAAAGCCCAAGACCAAGGCTATGGCGAAAGAGATATGTCCGCTGTTGTCGAAGTGCTGCGCACTGCTAGTCGAAATTCGCAGATCTGACGGTCGTATCTTTATCGGTTCGACCTTAGGCGCACGATGAATATCTGATGAATATCTATGAAGACGTTGTGATGTCAGAAATCCGCGAACCCAGTGGAAAGGCTTGCCCAGAACGGCAGGTAAGCGCCCGAATTTAGTTGAACGGTGGTGGGCGCTATAGGATTCGAACCTATGACTTCCACCGTGTGAGGATGGCACTCTACCGCTGAGTTAAGCGCCCACAAATTAGCGGAAATTCATCATAACACGCCAGTTCCCGACCATGGGAGTTGCGCGGATCGTCCGGATTCCATGTTCCTCGAAACCGATTTTGCTGGTGTTTTCAAGTGGATAATTTGACAGCAATACTATATTTCTGCAACTATAGAATTATGGCGAATCGTCAATCGAAAACCCTGACTGACCAAATTGCGAAATATGCTGACATGTTCTCAGCGATGGGAACAGAGCCGCGTCTGCGGATCATGCAATTGCTTCTCTCCGCGCATCCGGATGGTTTGGTTGTCGGAGAGATTCAAAATGAATTAGGCATTCCGAGCTCGACTCTGTCTCACCATCTCGACAAATTGCGCGCTGAAAATCTTGTGAATGTAAACCGCGAAAGTACGTTTCTTCGCTACAAAGCGAACACAGAGGCGTTGCGGGAAGTTCTACAGTTTTTGTATGCCGAATGTTGTATGCGCAATAGAGCGCTGAAACCGGAATCCATCATTCAACTTTGCAAATAAGCAACTTTGCAAGATAGGAGCAAAATGACGCAGGACCTACAGGCTAAAGACATCAAGGAAATCGTGAAAGAAAAATACGGGCAGGCGGCCCTGCGCGTAACCAGCGGCGGAAGTTCCTGCTGTGGCGCTTCGCCAACCGGCTGCGGTGATCCCATAATGTCGAGCCTTTACGATGTTTCACAGGCCGGGCAGATACCAGAAGAGGCATTGCTGGCCTCGCTCGGCTGTGGGAATCCAACTGCACTCGCTAAACTGAATCCCGGCGAAACCGTGCTCGACCTCGGCTCCGGCGGCGGTATTGACGTGCTGCTGTCCGCCAAAAGAGTGGGGCCCACTGGCAAGGCATACGGTCTGGACATGACCGAAGAAATGTTGGCCCTGGCCAATACGAACAAGCGCAAATCTGGAATTGAGAATGTCGAATTTCTAAAAGGCGAGATCGAAAATATCCCGTTGCCGGATGACTCCGTGGACGTAGTGATTTCCAATTGCGTCATCAATCTTTCCTCCGATAAACAAAAAGTCTTGAGCGAAGCTTTCCGGGTTCTTAAACCAAAGGGTAGATTTGCAGTTTCGGATGTAGTCACGCGGGGCGCAATACCGGCCGAGATTCGTAAAAGTGTCTTATTGTGGGTTGGATGTGTAGCGGGAGCATTAGAAGAAAACGAATACCGCTCGAAGCTGGCCGAAGCTGGGTTCAAGAATATTGAGATTGAACCAACCCGCATTTATCGAATTGAAGATGCGCGGGAGTTTCTGTCCGGCCAGAACATAGATGTTGACGCAATCGCGCCGCAAGTGGACGGCAAGTTTATGAGCGCGTTCGTCCGCGCAATTAAACCCGTGTCAGAAAGATGCTGTTCTCCCACATGCTGCAACTGACGCGGCACACCGGATGCCCAGTGTACACGCGTTGGTTTTGAGTTAGACTTTTGTCAGAAGGAAGAAGGTCATGAGAGTCATCGCAATGTCGCAACAGGATTGCACGGAATTGCTGGAGCGGGTTTCAATCGGCAGACTGGCCTGTGCTCTCGATAATCAACCTTACGTGGTGCCGGTCGGGTTTGTTTATGAAGGTCCCAATCATGTCTATGTTTTTTCGACGCTCGGCAAAAAGATCGAATGGATGCGGCAGAATCCCAAGGTTTGCTTGCAGGCTGACGAGGTGAGCAACCGCTCCAACTGGAATAGCGTAGTTGTGAACGGAACATATCTGGAGCTTGCGGAACCGCAGTACTCCTCTCAGAAGCAACACGCGATTGAGCGCCTGGGTGAGTTTTCTCAGTGGTGGAAAACACCGCTCTCCGAGCGCCGGGAAGCCTCCGATGACCTCTCCATTGAGCCTGTTTTCTTCAGGATTGACATTTCCGAGGTCACAGGACTGCGTGCCCAGCCGGAATAAATATCCTGTGCCTGTTCTCGTCCTGATTGATGTCTAATTGTTTCATCTTGCGAAAACAGTTTTTTTGGATGGACAGCAAAAGCTACAGCAAAGCACTACCCAGAGCATGCCCCATCCAAAGCCATGTTCCGAAGTCGTTCCGAGGCCATGCTCCGAAGATAACCGCCAAACAATAGTAAAATGCCGGAGAGAAAGGCGGGCCGTCTAATATTCAGAACCGGCCCGTGGCCTTCCCGGTAAAGCAAAATGTCTGTACCTCCAACAAAACGCGGGGCTTCCGCTTCGGGCGGCGAAGACGAATCCGCGCAACTTTCTTCGCCGGATGGGGTTGGAAAAGGTGTGGGCAGCATGGCCATGGATCGCGGGCTGCTGGCAGTCTCGGCGGGATCGGCCGCAACAGAGGGTTTTTCCGTATCTGTCTCCGGCCTGACCGACGCCGAAATGATGCTGCGGGTGAAAGAAGGCGATGAGTCGGCATTCGAATATCTGGTGCAGAAATACCGTCGGGCCATGGTCAGTTTTATGTACCGCATGGCGCATAGTTCGACGGTAGCCGAAGAGTTGGCACAGGAAGTTTTCCTGCGTATTTACCGGTCCCGTTCCGGGTATGAGGCGACCGCCAAGTTCACCACGTGGATGTACCGGATTGCCACTAATCTGGCGGTCAACCATGCCCGCGACACACGGCATGAACGGCCGGAAAACATGGTGAGCCTGGATGTTCCCGACGCCGAGACCGGGCAAACGCTGGACATTCCGGGCAATAGCCCGACTGCGGAAGAAGACATTATTCGCCAGGAGAGGCTGGCGGCAATACGGAAGCACGTGGAAGCGCTTCCGGAGCGGCAACGGCTGGCGGTCATTATGCATAAGTTTCAGCAGATGGATTACAAGCAAATTGCCGATGTGCTGAAGCTGAGCGAGTCGGCGACAAAGTCGTTATTGTTCCGCGCGTATCAAACGCTGCGGGTGCAGCTCAAAGATTTTTTATAGGAGTAGTTGCCAAGGGTCCGCTGTAGAAAAAGTTTTTGCAAAGGAAATCGTATGAACTGCCGTGAAACAAGCGAACTGATGCCCGACCTGGCCGCCGGAATCAGCGCTATGACAAAGGAGGCCAGGGAACATTTGCAGTCATGCGCGCAGTGCTCGGAAGAATGGAAGGCATTGCGCAAGACGATGGCGTTGCTCGATGAATGGCAGGCGCCGGAGCCCTCTCCATATTTTGATGTGAGACTACGCGCCCGCTTGCGCGAGGAAGCTGCAAAGGAATCCGCAGGCTGGCTGCAGTGGTTCCGCAAGCCCACATTGGCCATCTCCCTGGCCGTGCTGATGGTGGTCGGCATCACGCTTGTTCCGGGTGGGTCTCCATCGTCAGGGCCTGTGGCGGCAGCAGAACCAGGCACCGCAGTGGGAGATTTGCAGGCCCTCGACAAGAACCACGATCTCTATTCAGAACTTGATCTGCTGGACGATTTGCAGGTGCAGCACGACGTAACGGCCAACCAGTAATAAGTAATGTAAGGGCTGGAAACGTACTCTGGGGAGCGGACGGGGAGAGAGTGGCGCAAACAAGCACATTTCGGACAGGCGGCGAGCCAGCGCATTTTCGAGCAGGTGCATGGCCAACAGGCTTGGGTCGCGCGGGGCTGGCGCACAGCAGCTTTATGGGGATGACGCCCCTCCGCGGGTTGGCACTCTGTGCAATACTGGCAATCGTGTGCAGCCCGGCATGGGCGCGGCCACAGGGACGCCGCGCCGGTGAACAGCGGCATCATGCTGGAGAATGGCTCCGCAAATACCAGAATCTCCCGCCTGCCGAGCAGCAAAAAGCGCTGGCAAATGATCCGCAATTTCAGCGCCTGTCTCCTGAACGCCAGCAGCGGTTGCGTGAGCGGCTGCATCGGTTCAACAATTTGCCGCAGGCGCAGCAGCAGCGAATTTTGAATCATATGGAAACATGGGAGCATTTGACTCCCCAGCAGAAACAGACGGTCAAAGGCCTGTTTCCCCGGTTGCGGGAGCTTCCGCCGCAACGGCGGCGCATGGTGCAAAGAGCAGTAGAAGAAATGCGTGAATTGCCTCCCGGCCAGCGGCAGGCGTTAATTGATTCCGACCGCTACAAAGCACAGTTCACCCCAGAAGAGCGGAATTTGCTGAGTGGAATTGCGCAGCTTCCGCTGGCCCGCGATAATGCCGAAGGGCCGTCCGCTCCAGCGCCATAGGCCAAATACAATTCCTTCCCGCCCAGACCTTCCGTATTTTCCTGATAACACAGGGATATGCCCCACATAAAAATTCAACTTTCCGCGGGAAGCTGCCGATAGTCCATTTCAGAGAATTGGGCGGCAATACCCGGCACCTTTGTTCAAACGTGCGGCCCAGTCTGCGACTCGATCCGCGAATCCTTCAATGACCGCAAATGCTGAAAATCGGCGAGCGAAATCTGGCAAGACAGCGCCCGACTCGCTGGCTCTTCCACAGGGCGCGCAGACGGACGGGCGGGATAAAAAAGCCAGCAAACCGAATTCCGGTAAAAAACTGTGGAGCACTCTCGCGGCCGCTATTCCAATCATTGTCTACGAATTTTTGCGCTCCTTTCTCTTCCCCGAGATCACTCCTGCGGAAACCCATTTCATTATGGTTGCTCTCCTGCTCCTTCCCTGCCTTTTTTTGCTTTACAAATTATGGGCACCCGTGCAGAGAGCGCCCCAAGCCGGGTCTGAGGTACCGGCGGAAGATGGCGAGACCCATACGGCAGAGAGATATATGCCGGAAGGAGTGGATTTGCTCAATGGACTTATCCAGGCCAGCCCCGTCGCTATTGCCATTACGGACAGCAATCATCGCGTCCGCTTAACCAACCCGGCATTTTTCAATATTTTTGGCTATACATTGCGGGATTGCCTGGGGAAAAGAATGCAGGACTTGATCATCCCGGAAAGTGAACTGGCGGAATTTCAAGAGAATGTACAGAACGTGGTGGCCGGCGCGGTAGTACGGGGCGTATTGAAACGCAAGCGGAAAGATGGCGGGGGCGTCTTTGTGGAAGCTTACGTTGTGCCCGTCACCGCGGGGTCCGACCGCGAAGGTTTTGTCGCTGTGTATCAGGATGTCACCAAACGCGTCGAAGCCGAGGAGGCATTACGGCAAAGCGAAGAAATATTCCGCATGTTGAGTGAAGCGTCCCCCGTTGGGATTTTCCGCACGGACATGCAAGGGAAGGTGCTGTACGTGAATGAGCGTCTCGCGGAAATTGTGGGCCTCGGGGAAGAACAGATCTACGCCCGGGGATGGCGCGCTGCGGTGCATCCGGAAGATTGGGAGCATTTTTATGCTCTCTGGCGCAATGCGGTTCAGGAAGGCACGAGCTTTTTCGACCAGCACCGCTTGCTCAAATCCAACCAGCAGATCGCCTGGGTGGGTGTCCACGCAAAAGCTGTGCGCGCCGCCAATGGAACTATGCAAGGTTACGTGGGCGCGGTGGAAGACATTACGGCGCTCCGCAATGCGCATGAGCGTATGCGCGAAGCCAAAGAGGCGGCAGAGGCCGCCAGCAAGGCCAAAGGCGAATTTCTGGCCAATATGAGCCATGAAATCCGCACCCCGCTGAATGGCATTCTGGGCATGGCCGAGCTGGTTTTAGACACGAAGCTGACGGCAGAACAGAGAGACTTCCTTGACACGCTGCGCTTGTCTGCGGATTCGTTGCTGACTGTAATAAACGACATTCTTGATTTCTCAAAAATTGAGGCGGGCCGGTTGGATCTCGAAGCGATTGACTTCGACTTGCGCGATGCCACCGAGGCGGCAATTAAAACTCTGGCTTTCCGCGCAGAGGGCAAAGGCCTGGAACTGCTTTGCGAGATTGCTCCCGACGTTCCCGAAGCGCTGCATGGAGACCCGACCCGCATACGGCAGGTTGTGCTCAACCTGGTTGGAAATGCGATTAAATTTACGGAAAAGGGCGAGATCAGCTTGAAGGTTGAACTTGAACCTTCGGCGGAACAAGGACTCATGCTTCACTTCACCGTGGCAGATACGGGAATCGGCATTCCTGCAGAGAAGCAGAAGTTGATCTTCGATCCATTTTCCCAGGCGGACAGTTCCACTACGCGGAAGTACGGCGGGACTGGATTGGGCCTTACCATTTCCGCGAGGCTGGTGGAGATGATGGGTGGACGAATATGGGTGGAAAGCGAACTGCATAAGGGAACCAAATTCCATTTCACAACAAAACTGGAGAGAGCTAAGGACCAGGCTATCTCGCCAACAAAGCCGCAAATAGACATGCTACTCGGCGTCCGAGTGCTCATCGTGGACGACAATCATACGAACCGGCGCATTCTGCTGGAGACGCTTACCCGCTGGGGCATGCGCGTGCAGGCGGTCGAGGGAGGAGAAGAAGCGCTGGCGGAGATGAACGCAGCCTTCGCCCAAAATGATCCTTATCAACTGATCTTGACGGACTTCCTTATGCCCAGGATGGATGGCTTTGGACTGATAGAAAAAATCCGGCAACATCCGAACCTGTATACCCCGAGCATTATGATGCTCTCGTCCTCCGCAGAGCATGGGGATTCGGAGCGCTGCCAACGGCTCGGGGTCTCCGCCTATCTCATGAAGCCCATTCGCCAGTCAGAATTGCGCGCCGCCATCGTGCGCTCCATGCAGTTCCAGGAACCTTCGGGTCCCGGAACGGAAAAGCAATTGACGGAAGAAACTGCGCAGGATGCAAACGGAACATCTGCGGCTGCTTTACCGCCGCCGCGAGCGGCGCTAGCGCCTGCAAGCCTGCGTGTGCTTTTGGCGGAGGACAATCTCGTCAATCAAAAACTGGCCACACGACTTCTTGAAAAACGCGGCCACAGCGTTACCGTAGTGGGCAACGGCAGGGAGGCAGTTGAAGCCCTCGCCCGGCAATATTTCGATCTGGTATTGATGGATGTGCAAATGCCGGAGATGGACGGATTTGAGGCCGTGGGAGTGATCCGCGACCGGGAAAAAAGCAGCGGCGCGCACCAGCCAATTGTCGCGCTCACGGCCCATGCCATGAAGGGCGATAAAGAACGGTGCCTGGAAGCAGGCATGGACTTTTATCTGACCAAGCCTATCCACTCTACAGAACTGGACTCCTTACTCGCGCAATTTTCCGAGAGGAAGTCTATGCCCGCTCCGGAACAGGCGCGCGCCGCCAGCGCGTTTCACGCGTAAATCCCGCGCTGCCGTATTGTGTAGGCCACGCGGTCAATCGCCAGCATGTAAGCGGCAATGCGGTTGTTCACCGAATGCGTCTCCGCATAGCGCACTACATCCGCAAATGACGTTTTCATGATGTGCTCCAGCTGATCATTCACGACAGACTCTTTCCAGAAATATCCCTGCCGGTCCTGCACCCATTCAAAATAAGAGGCGGTCACGCCACCCGCGTTGCACAGAATGTCGGGAATCACAAAAATCTTCTTTTCGCTCAGGATGTCGTCTGCTGCGGCGGTGGTGGGACCATTGGCGCCCTCGGCCAATATCTTGCAGCGAAGTTGCCCCGCATTTTTGCTGGTGATCTGGTTTTCCGTCGCGGCGGGAATCAGGATTTCGCATTCCCGCGTCAGCAGCTCTGCCGCGTCCACCTTCTCGGCTTCTTTGAAGCCCTGCACGCTGCCTGTGCGCTGCCGGAATTCCCACAGCGCTTCGATGTCCAAGCCATTCGGGTTGTAAAGGCCGCCATCCACTTCCGCAAGGCCAATAATTTTGTATCCGGCCTCCGCCATAAGCCGTGCCGCATTCGAGCCTACGTTGCCGAATCCCTGAATAATGACGCGGGTCGAGTCAGGATTGAATCCCAATTTCGCCGCCGCTTCGTTGCACACGATTAAAATGCCGCGGCCCGTTGCTTCCCTGCGCCCGCGCGATCCTCCAATGTTTATTGGCTTGCCTGTTACCACGGAGGTGACTGTCTGGCGCATGTGCATGGAATATGTGTCCATGATCCATGCCATGGTTTGCTCATTCGTGTTCATGTCGGGCGCGGGCACATCTTTTTCGGGGCCGATGAATTCGATCAGTTCCGATGTATACCGGCGCGTCATGCGTTCCAGCTCGCCCATGGACATTTTGTGCGGATCGCAAATAACGCCGCCTTTCGCGCCTCCGAAGGGAATGTTGACAACCGCACATTTCCAGGTCATCCAACTG
>JAICKN010000119.1 GCA_025927855.1 Terriglobales bacterium | reverse complement strand
TTTCCGCGCCGGCGTTCCGGTCACGCTGGCTACGATGCTGGTAGGTTGGGGATGGCTCTCGTGGGTGAGATAGACCGGTCCGACCGCCTGGCTCCATGGCCTGAACTCGATAGCTCAGTACGATAGAGTGGGCCTGCAGAGAATGGGCAGGCGATAGAACGAGGAAACGAGCGGCTCAAAGCCACACCCGCTCTGGTTTATGGAGTAGAACTTTCGGATAGCTTCTGCCCTTGACACCGGCCCGCTCGGGCCGCAAACTTCACGCTGAACCCAATTTTTAGTTATGACGCAACCATCATTCCAAGGGACGCCTGTGAAGGAGGCCCGTGGGCCATCCGCAGCTTCCGTAGTCGCGGCGTTTCCCCCGAATATAACGGCGGCAGCCGTGCATCGCGCGCTGCAACCCGCCCGCTTTCCCGGGGAAGATGGCGGCAAGTCGCTAGCGCAAATGGCGCAGAGCGACTTGGATGCGGCGCTGCAATTGCTTGTAGATCGTGCGCAGTATATTACCGGCGCGTCAGGTGCCGCGATCGCCTTGCGCAGCGGCAATCAGATGATATGTCGGGCCTCCGCCGGCACCGGAGCTCCCGCGGTCGGATCGCAGTTGCAGGTAAGTTCCGGCCTCACCGGCGAGAGTGTGCGCACACGGCAGATTTTGCGCTGTGACGATGCGGAAAAAGATGAGCGGGTGAACCGCGAAAGCTGCCGTGCGCTGGGAATTGCTTCCGTGATAGTAGCGCCCCTGCTTCGCGGGCCGGAGGTGATTGGGGTCTTCGAACTGCTTTCCGGCAGGCCCAGCGCCTTTGAAGAACGCGACATTCTCGCTTTGCAGCGCTTGGGAGAAATGATTCAAACAGCAGTCGAGCACGCAGAAAATGCCGCGCTGCTTCCGGGCGATGCTCTCAGCAATGCTGCACCCGCAGGAGGGAATGACCAGAAGCAAGAGCCCCAAAATGCGGTCCAGAATGTTGCCCCCCCGACGCCCGAAGTTGCGGTGATTGCTGAATCTGGGCTTGCATCCGGCCCTCTCCTCTCAAATGGGCTAGTAATACCTTCCGGAGCGGTGGCGAACCCTGCTGCTGCGGTGGAATTGCCATCTCCAGCTTCGTCCATCCGCATTGCTATCAGCAAATGTCAGGCATGTGGCTTTCCCATTTCCGGAGGGCGAAAGCTTTGCGTGGATTGCGAGGCAGCGCAAAATTCTGGCGAACTTCCCAACACAGAAAAAGCTGGGACTACAGAATTTCTCGCGCATTATGGCGACCGGGCGAACTCTCCCAATTGGTTCAAAGCCAACATTTACTGGATTGGCATGGTATTGGTTTCACTGGCCACCGTGGCGGCCATAGTCTACCTGCGTTGAGCGCTTGAACTTCCAGGAACTTCCGAAGGGGGTTCTTGATGAACGAACTCTCTCCGCAGCGCAAAAATACCGCTTTACTAACATCGGAAAAAATCCCCGGAACTTTAGCTGCAACCGGTGCATTTTACCATCCTGATTCCGCAAAGCGGCCCTTTCCTGAAAGTGTGTCTTCCCAGGCTGATACAGCCTGATTCCAATCGCAGTTTGGCCATGTTGCGGCACGAAATTCCGATGAGTTAATTGGAACGGTGTTTCCCGTGACGGAATATCTGGCTGAACAACGAGTGCAGGCCGCGCAAGACGGGCCAAGTATGCGTCTGCTGGTGGTAGGAGAGCAACCAGCTGACTTCGAATACTTGCGCAAGCTGCTGGAAAGCGCTGCGGAAGAGCAGCTACTGCTGCAGTATGCCTCATCGCCGCACGAGGCGCTTGACTCCCTTAGGCAGGACAACTTTGACCTTCTGCTGTGCGGATACCATGCGGGGAGCGGCGCGGGGTTGGATTTTCTTCATCAGGTGCATCAGATATGGCCTGCTGCCCCCGTGATTTTTCTAAGCGACCACATGAGCCAGGCCGCGGTGGGGCAGGCCATTGAAGCTGGGGCCTACGCCTGCATTCAGCGGTCGAACATGAAAACTTCTTCGATTGTGCGCGCGGTTAGTTGCGCCATTGAAATGTACGGCAAGGAGCGGCAACGCCAGCGAGCAGAAAATATGCTGCGCAAATTATGGAGCGCGGTAGAACAAGCGGCGGAGCTTATTTCCATCACAGACCGTGCCGGGACCGTGGAATACGTCAACCCTGCCTTTGAAACGCTTACCGGATATTCCCGTACTGAATTGATCGGACAAACCCTGCGCCTGCTGAACTCCCCCGAAGAGCCGGCTGCGACCCACGAGCAAATGTGGGAGACCTTGCTCAGTGGCGGTATTTACCGCGGCATCGTCACCCATAAAAAGAAAAATGGGGAGACATTTGTGGTGGAAAAAACCATCACCCCAGTGCGCGATGCCCAGGGTATCGTCACCAACTATGTTTCGTGCGACCGGGATATTACCGAGCGGCGGCGGCTGGAATTGCAACTTCAGCAGGCGCACAAGATGGACGCGATAGGCCGCCTGGCTGGGGGCATTGCGCACGATTTCAATAATCTGCTCATGATCGTCAGCGCCTATGCAGAGCTGATGCTGGACCATTTCACCTCTGAGCATCCGCTGCGCCGCAATGTGCAGCAAATCCTCACTGCATCCCGCCGCGCCGCCGACCTCACGCGGCAACTGCTGGCCTTCAGCCGCAAACAGATGCAGGCTCTGCAAGTGCTCGATTTGAACTGGGTCATCCAGGAAGTCAGCAAAATGCTGCCGCGCTTAATTGGCGAGGATATCGAATTTATTTTTGTTCCGGGCGAGAAGCTCGACAAAGTGAAGGCCGATCCTGTACAGATTGAGCAAGTCGTCATGAACCTGGCGGCGAATGCGCGGGATGCAATGCCGAAGGGCGGAAGGCTCATTATCGAAACGGCCAAAGTCTGCCTGGATGAAGCTTATGTACAACGCCATACCATGGTCCCTCCGGGAGACTATGTGGTTGTCTCGGTCACGGATTCAGGCCAGGGGATCGCTCCTGAGCATCTGGGGCATATTTTTGAGCCTTTTTACACCACCAAGGAGGAAGGCAAGGGAACAGGACTAGGCCTGGCCACGGTGTACGGCATCGTTAAACAGAGCGGTGGATTTATATGGGTCTACAGCGAACCGGGGCTTGGCACCACCTTCAAAATCTATTTGCCGCGCGCGGAGCAGCAGTCGCTTGTGCCCTCACAAACGCAACATTTAGACGAACCCCCGCAGGGCACCGAGACGGTTTTGCTGGTGGAAGATGAGGACGCAGTCCGCCAGTCTACTTGCGAGTTTCTCGTATTAAACGGCTATACCGTGCTGGAGGCCAGGAATGGAGAAGACGCGCTGCGAGTGGCTCAGGAGTGCAATAAAACCATTGATCTGATGGTCACCGACGTGGTGATGCCGCTTATGGGAGGTGCACAGGTGGCAAACCGTTTGACCGCTACGCGGCCGGGCATGAAAGTGCTGTTTGTTTCCGGCTATGCCGAGAGCACAGTGTTGCGCCAGGGAGCAATTGACTTGGTAGGCCATTTTTTGCAGAAGCCATTTACCTTGAAAATGCTGGCGCGAAAAATCCGCGAAGTGTTGCAGGAAGAAAACGCGAAGGCGATGGCTGCGGGGAGTTGACGGCAATCATTGTCTTACAAGCTTCCCCTTCCTCAAGGTAAATACGTCTCCGCGCCACGAAATTGTATGCCCCAAAAAACTGGCAAACCATAAGGCCGGCGCAAGCAAGTCCCGCAACGGAAGCAGCCATAGTTGAGAGAAAAGCTTGCGGTCCTGCAATATGCTTCTGCCTGTGGCAGCGGCAACAATGAGGCGTAGCGCAACGACTACGCCAAACAATTCCCATGCCCAGGGAACCCCCGGGGCGAAAATTGCCGCCAGCAATGCCCAGGGCAGGCCCCAGGTGAATATCAGCCCGGTATAGCCCCAGCGGCGGGAATCACGCACGGTGCGGGCCCAGCGCAATTGATGTCGTAAAAATTCAGAGAACGAATAGGCAGGCAAGTACGTTTCAACTGTGCTGGCCGAAAGTTTGATCGTCTGGCCTGCGGCCGCAATTCTTTGTCCCAGTTGATAGTCGTCTGCGAGGTAGTCCACCAATGCTTCAAATCCGCCGATCGATTGCAGATCGCGGCGGCGCAATGCCAGCGTTGATCCCAGGCCAAAATGAAGCCCGCCTTCGACAAGCAGTGCGGTCAATACTCCCGGGCAAAAATCTGTGCTGATGCCAAGCGCCTCCAAATGCGAGCCGAGCGTAGGAGCAGGGAGGCCACGATACAAACAGGTGACCATGCCTGTTTCATCGCGCTCGAATGGAGAGAGCACCTTTTGCAGATAATCGCCTTCCACGCGGATGTCGCTATCATTCACAATAAGGTATTCGTATTGAGCATGGGGAAGCATTTGCGCGAGATTGCTCACCTTAATGTTTGGCCCCAGAATCGCAGGGCAGACAACACTCTTGATCGCGCGTGCAGGGAACTCCGCTCTAAGTCTTTCCACCATTGCCAAAGCTGGGTCAGCGGAATTGTCCACCCCGAAAACGATTTCATACGGCCCGGAATAATCTTGCAGGCAATGGCTGCGCAGGCTTTCATACATTCCCAGGTCCATCCCTTTGAGTGGCTTGAGTATCGAAACTGATGGAGAAAAATTGGCAGGGCTTCCGCTTCTATTTTTTTCGCGCAAAAAATTAAGAATGCCGATCAGGCAGGCAACGTAGTAGCAGGCGCTGCCGCATGCGCCCACCACAGCAATGATTTCGATGATCATCGCTATGCCGTGAATCATCAGGGGTTCAGTTTACTCGTAACGCAGCGATTCAATGGGATCAAGATTGGCCGCTTTGTACGCAGGGTAGATACCGAATAATAGGCCTTCCACTCCGGCGGCCGCCAGGGCGAAAATCGTCCAGAATACCGACATACTTGCCGGGAGGGAACTCCATATAGCTGGAATGAGCCAGGTTACAAAGCCGCCAAAAAGCACGCCGAGAACGCCGCCAATTCCGGTCAACGTGATTGCCTCCAGCGTGAATTGCAGGAGGATGTCGCGTTTGCGCGCGCCAATGGCCTTACGCACTCCGATTTCGCGGGTGCGTTCCGTGACTGAGACCAGCATAATATTCATTACGCCGACCCCGCCCACGATGAGGGCTACGCTGGAAACCGCAAACATAAAGATAAAAACCGCGCTCGTCAGCTGGTTCCACAAGTCCGAGAGCGAATCCTGCGTCATGACAGCAAAATTGTCCGGCTCGTTCGGAGGAACGTGACGCCGCCGCCGCATGAGCCCCCGGATTTCATCAATCACCTTCGGCATATCGTCGTGCGAGTCGGCTTTTACACTGATCCAGTAATTTTTTAACTCCGGATGCAATTTATGGAATGTGCTCAAGGGAAAAAAGATGAGATTGTCTTCGGGATTTTTCCCGTTGCTAAAGGCGCTTTTACGCGGCTCTGCCACTCCGATCACCGTAAAAAGCTGCCCGTAAATATTAATTTCCTTGCCCAAAGAGTCGCCATTCGGAAAAAGTTCCTTGGCAACATCGGATCCCAAAATGATTACGGGCGAACGTTCCCGCTCGTCTATTTCATTAAACCAGCGGCCCTGGGTGGTGGTGAGGTCGTAGACGTCTTTCCAGGTATAAGTATCGCCTTCCAGAATGGTGTTCTGGATACGGCGATTGCCGTACTTCACAACGTATGCGCCGGTGCCAAATCGCTGATCGGCATAGCGCATGCCCGTGTCTGCCGCCTGCACATAGGGCAGGTCTTTGATCGCCTCGTAATCTTCAAAGGTCAATTCCTTGCGAGTCCGCATCTCTTTGGTGGGGCGGCTCAAAGTGAATGCGTCGAGATGGTATACGAAAATCAGGTTTGATCCCATGCTGCTGATCGAGGCGCTTACGTTGTCATTCAGTCCCCGCACGACCGAGGAGATTCCGATTACGACTGCAACGCCAATGACTACGCCCAGCACCGTCAGGCCGGAGCGCAGTTTATTGCTGCGGATAGTGGAAAGCGCCATCCGAACAATTTCGCCGTAATCGTGTCTCTGCATCATGAAAATGGCAAATATTACATCTCAAAACGCAGCGCAACAATAGGATCCAGCACCGCGGCCCGGCGCGCTGGATAAACTCCAAAAAAGATTCCGACGCTTGCCGCTACCAGCATTCCCGCTGCAATGGCCCAAAGTTTAATCTCCGAGGGCATGCCGATAAGCGCGGTTATACCCTCGGCAATGCCAATCCCGAATAGAATCCCCAACACTCCGCCAACCAGGGCCATGATGGCCGACTCAATTAAAAATTGCAGTAGCACGTCCTGCCTGCGTGCCCCCAGAGCCTTGCGAATGCCAATTTCGCGCGTGCGTTCGGTGACTGAGACCAGCATGATGTTCATGATTACAATGCCGCCCACAACAAGCGAAATGGCGGCAATCGCAATCATGGCGATAAAGAACGTCCCGCTGATATTTGCCCATAAAGCGAGAAAGTTCTCATTCGTTTCGATTGCAAAACTATCCGGCTTGCCGGGCGCGTCGTGACGGCGGGCGCGCAATATGGCCCGGGCTTCATCCATGGCGGCATCCAGTTGGCTGCCCACCCCGGCTGCTTTTCCGGAAATCGTGATGCTGCTATGCGATCCGTACTGCTTCAGATACGAGGTAATCGGCACAACCACATAATTGTCGAGGCTTTGCCCCAGCGTCTTGCCCTGCCTTTTGCCAATGCCGATAACGGTGTAAACCTGGCCGTCTACGCGGATTTCTTTATTCAGCGGGTCGGTGCCGGGGAAAAGATTATCCTGCACGTCCGTCCCGATAATGGCTACCGGAGCGCGCTGGTTTTCGTCGTTGTCGGTAAACGATCGGCCAACCGCTAAATCCATGTCCCGAATTTCCGGCATGGATGGCGTAAAACCGCGGATGAGCACATCGGAAAGGGATTGACTTCCGTATTTCACCTCTCCGCTGCCGCTTCCGGCCATTGCACCCAGCATGGCGCAACGGTTGCACCCTTCCAGAATGGACTGGTAATCCTCCATGGTGATGTCTTTGCGCTTCTGGCCCGCCAAAAACTCTTCCACGTTGGTGATTACCGGGGAAACCTTGCTGATGATAAAAACGTCAGCGCCCATGTTAAAAACCTTGGACGCGATATACCCATTAATCCCGCTGACAAAGGTCACTACGGCAATGACCGATGCAATGCCAATGACAACGCCCAGCAGGGTCAGCACGGACCTGAGCTTGTTGGCCCACAGCGATTGCAGCGAAACGCGGATTGCTTCAGCAAAATTCACGGGAAGAGAGAATATTTAGACGCGCTAATTGGGATCTCGTAACTCCAAAATCCATACAAGTTTAACAGGCCGCGTCAGCGGCCAGCCCAATTCCGCCGGGTTACGCTGCTATCCTTACATAGTGTGTCTCCCGGGCGGTGCGTTACGGATGAATACGCATTTTCGGCCTTATTAGTTCCATGGCCGAAGGCCTTGGTTTTTCGTTTTATGGCGCATGGTTAAATAAACCCAATGTTTGCCCACAAAATCCGTGTGGAATATGAGGAAAATGGCAAGCTCCATCCATGCCCATTGAAGTGGCTGGACAGCTTTTCCATGCGGAATTTTACAAATGCTACGGTTTTTGACGATACCCTCCCGGTGGGGGATGGTTATATGGAAGTTGGTTCGTTGGTCCCTCTGGATGCGTTGAAAAGCGCTATGGAGGATTGGTTTCGCCGCAAAAGCTATCTTCCCAAAAGCGCCGTCCTGGTCATTACCCCGTTCTGAACCTGCGTAATGAATTGAAGCGTGATTTTCTAGTGGTTTCTTTTGGCAGCCGCAATAATTCTGTTACTCTTGGAATGCAAATGAAGCAGTGGTGCAGAGCGATGCAAACTCCTTCCAACTCGGATGCAGGTGGCAGTTGTGCGAAGGCTACGCTACTGGGGTTTACGAGCGCTGTTCATCCTGGCCATTCTCGGGCCGGGATTCATTACCGCCAATGTAGATAACGATGCCGGTGGCATCTATACCTACGCTTCCACAGGCGCGCAGTTTGGCTATTCCATTCTCTGGACCATAATTCCGGTTGCGATTGCGCTTACATTTGCGCAGGAGATCGCCGCCCGCATGGGCGTGGTCACCGGAAAAGGCCTGAGCGAGCTGATCCGCGAATACTTTGGCATCCGCATTACCTTTTTTATTATCGCCGGGATTGTGCTTTGCAATCTGTTCGACGTCATCTCTGAGTTCGCAGGTGTTTCCACCAGCATGCAGTTATTTTCGGTGAGCAAGTTCATAGCCGTGCCCATTGCGGCTGCGGTTGTGTGGGGGCTGGTTGTTTTTGGAGATTACAAAAAGCTGGAAAAGATCTTTGTTTTTCTCTCTTTCCTCTATATCGCCTACATCATCACCGCTTTCGTGGCCAAACCGGACTGGCTGGAGGTAGGGCGCTACGTCGTCCGGTTGCCCAAGTGGCGAGAACTGAAAAATGCCGATTATCTTTACGCTTCGGCCGGAATCATTGGCGCAACCATCGCTCCGTGGCAGCAGTTTTATTTGCAGGCCTCCGTCGCGGAAAAAGGCAGCGGCAAAAATGAACTGAAATATACCCAGGCCGACGCTATTGTCGGCTCGTTGTTCTCTGTGCTGATTGCCGGTTTCATCATCGTGGCTTGCGCGGCGACTTTATTCCTGCATGGGCAATATAAAGTTTCCGATGCGGCAGACGCGGCGCAATCCCTCAAACCTCTGGCGGGTGATTACGCATTCATAACCTTCGCCGTGGGCCTCCTTAATGCATCTTTATTTGCAGCCTGTATTTTGCCGCTTTCGACTGCATACACGGTTTGCGAGGCCCTTGGATTCGAATCCGGGCTGAATAAGAAATTCAAGGAAGCTCCAACGTTTTACTGGCTCTACACCAGCTTGATCGTAGCGGGAGCGGTGCTGATTTTGTTCCCTATTTTTAATCCGATCAAAGTTGCCATCTTTTCCCAGGTACTGAACGGGGTCCTGTTGCCGGTTGTGCTGGTGTTTGTTCTGCTGCTAGTAGGGAAATCTGAATTGATGGGGAAATACGCCAATTCGCGCCTGTATCAAACCGTCGCATGGATCATTACGATCGCCATTAGCGCCATCGTGATTGGGATGCTGGTGACGCAGTGGTTATAGGCGCTGCTCAGGGCTTTTAACTCTGGTAGTGAAGAAGCGAGAATACATCGTGTCCGGCAAGTTTTTTCCGGCCATTCAGGAAGTCGAGCTCTACCACAAAGCTAAGCCCGACGATCTCCGCGCCCAGGGAACTCGCCAGCTTGGCTGTTGCTTCCGCTGTGCCGCCCGTCGCAAGCAAATCATCCACAATCAAAACTCGTTCGCCTTTGCGAATCGCGTCTTTGTGGATCTCGAGAGTATTCGTGCCATATTCGAGAGCGTAATCGTATTTCGTAGTTTCGGCGGGCAATTTTCCGGGCTTGCGCACAGGAATAAACCCGGCATTCAGGCGGTACGCCAGGGCCGGGCCGAAAATAAACCCGCGGGCTTCCATGCCAAGGATCAAATCAATATTCTTGCCGATATAGTTCTGCGCCAGCGCGTCAATCAGCGTGGCCAGCCCGCGCTTATCTTTAAGCAGCGTGGTGATGTCGTAAAAAAGAATGCCTTTTTTCGGAAAATCCGGCACTTCGCGAATCAGGCTTTTCAACAAGTCACAATCCACGGAAGTGGTTCGTTCGGCGCTCGTTGCCATTTCTTCACCAGGCTCCTTCAATGCGGAATGTTGTAAGGCTGTTTACCGGCTTTGCTTCGGAT
>JAICKN010000254.1 GCA_025927855.1 Terriglobales bacterium | reverse complement strand
CTGCAATCGGGCGATCCCAAAACCGAGCGCATCGCCCATATTTACGAGCAATACCGTAAAGAGTTGCGCACCGCGAATGCCTTCGACTTTGACGATCTGCTGCTTGAAACCGTGCGCCTGCTGAAATCTTCTGCGGAAGTCCGCGAATATTACAACCGCCGCTTTCAGTACATTCTGGTGGATGAATACCAGGACACCAACCGTCCACAATATGAACTCATGCGCATGTTGGCGGGCACGCGGCACAACGTATGCGCGGTCGGCGATGAGGACCAATCCATTTATTCCTGGCGCGGCGCAGACATCCGCAACATCCTTGAATTCGAAAAAGATTTTCCCGAAGCGAAGATCATCCGCCTCGAACAGAACTATCGCTCCACGCAAAATATTTTGCAGGCCGCATCCGCCGTGGTCGCCAACAATGTAAAGCGCAAAGGCAAAAACCTTTGGACTTCGCGCCAGGGCGGGGCCAAGATCGGTTACTACGAAGCTCCGGACGGAGAAAACGAAGCATTGTTCGCTGCCGATTGGATTGCCCGCTATCTGCGCGAGGCGGGCGAGACAAATGAGGATGCGCGTGTTGCGGTGCTGTACCGAACGAACTCGCAGTCGCGCTTGTTTGAAGAAGCCATGCGGCGCTACCAGCTTAAATATCACGTGGTCGGCGGATTTTCTTTCTATGAGCGCGCCGAGATCAAAGACATGATCTCGTACCTCAAGGTCATTCATAACCCGGAGGATTCCATCTCGCTGCTGCGGGTCATCAATACGCCTCCGCGCGGCATCGGCAAGACGACGATTGAGACCATCGAACGGCTGGCTCTAGAAACGGGGCTTTCCTTATGGGGGGCAATCGGCGAAACGGTCCGACGCGAACTTTTGCCGCAGCGCGCTTTGGCTGCTCTAAAGACCTTCCGCGATTTGATTGAAGACGCGCGGGCCATGCTTGCCGGAAACTCCGCTGAACGGCTGGAGCAATCGGCAGAAGAGGCCCAGGTTGAGGCGGATGATGCAGCGATGGGCTTTTCCCCCGCAGAAATTGAAGAAACGGCAGTCCCCGTTGAGGACGAAACCGAATTTGATCCGGAAAACTTCAGCTTTGATTTCGGCGCAAATGAAGAATCAGCCGCCGAAAGCGCAAAAAACGTTCCCGCGGAAACTTCGCCAGATCAGGAAACTGCTGTATTGGGGGACGACGCTGCAGCGCCAATTGCCGAAGCGAATCCCGCCGCAGCTTCTACTGCTGACATTCTCAAGTTCCTGATTGACCGCACCCGCTACATCAAGCTGCTCGAAGACGAAGACACGCCGGAGGCCTACTCCCGTATCGAAAACCTGCGCGAGCTCGTCAACGCCGCCATGGATTCCAAAGACCGCGGCGAGACGCTCGATCAGTTTCTCGACCACGCAGCCCTGGTCAGCGATGCCGACGCCTATGACGAACGCGCGCAAATTACCCTGATGACATTGCACGCCGCCAAAGGGCTCGAGTTCCCGTTGGTATTTCTTTGCGGGCTGGAGGAAGGCCTATTTCCGCACTCCCGCACATTTCTCAATCCTGAAGATGTGGAAGAAGAGCGCCGCCTGTGCTATGTCGGCATGACCCGCGCGATGGACACCTTGGTGCTCACGCGGGCAGTCTACCGCCGCCGCTACGGAACCGATCTGCCGGAGGCGAGCATTCCGTCAAGGTTCCTGGAAGAAGTTCCGCCGCAACTGATTGAAGAAGTCGGCGGTAATCGCAGAAAAGCGGCGCGAACTGGAACGTCTCCGTCATATGACCAGTACAGCTCAACCCATTATTCCTACGAAGATGAAGACCAGAGCTCAAGTTGGCAAGACAGACGCAAGGATGCCAGTGGTAGAAACGCGGCCAGCTATGCGAAAAAAGCCGCAACATCCAATCCTAAGTACAATTCCATTGGCAACATCGCGGAGTTTTTTGCCTCGCGTGGCAAGAAGTTCAGCATACCCAAAGCTCCGGTCGAAGAACTGAAAGGCAAAAAAGGGTTCCGTCCGGGGCAGAAGGTTCGCCACCCGAAATATGGGGAAGGAACGGTTTATCAGCGCGAAGGTGACGGTGAAGAAGCCAAGATTACGGTACAATTTCCTCGCTTCGGTTTAAAAAAGCTGGTAGAGAAGTACGCGCAACTGGAACCAGCTTGAAAATTGAGTAATTTGGTAATTTAGTAATCGGGTAAGTTTGCGGCTAAGCGCAAATGGCTTCCTGACGATTCGCAAATTACAAATTACCCAATTCGTAAATTACAAATTTCCGGAAAGGTTTCATGGCAAATACCAAAAAGCTCAGCAAAGAAGATCGGAAAAAAGCAAAACGCACCGCTCGTAAGAAGAAAGCTACGGAAACGCCGCTTAAACCTCGCGATTATCCGCGCGGTTCAAAAAAGCCCAAAGTGAAGAAGCTGGTCCGCGGCCAATCGAAGCGGTAGCCAGAGAGTTTGACCGAGCAGCATCGTATGGAGATTCAGGTGGGGCCGGAACACGGCCCCACAATACCTTCCCTCGGAGCGTCCGCTGGCCAACCATCAACTCCTGGCGTGCAAATCCATTGACCGGCTGATTGCCGAGGCCGACGAGCCCGGCCATCGGCTAAAAAAGACTTTAGGGCCGTGGTCGTTGACCGCGCTCGGTATTGGCGCAATTATCGGCTCGGGAATTTTTGTTCTCACCGGTACGGCGGCAGCGGGAGAGCATTTTGAAGCTCCCTCCATTCTGCACGCCCAGGTGCTGGATCTTATTGTCAACTTCCTGCGCACCGGCAACACCGCTAACGTACTGATGCATGGCCGCCCTCCGGCGGGTCCTTCAATCGCCATCTCATTTCTTCTGGTGGCGGTTGCATGCAGTTTTGCCGGTTTGTGCTATGCCGAACTGGCCTCCATGATTCCCATCGCAGGCAGCGCGTATACATACTCCTACGCCACGCTGGGAGAAATATTCGCATGGATCATCGGCTGGGACCTGATTCTGGAATATGCAGTCAGTAATGTGGCTGTGGCAGTCAGCTTCAGCGGATATTTGAAAGCACAATTAGATGCATTTGGCCTTCATCTCGCTGACAAGTGGGCGAGCCCGGTCTGGGCCGGAGGACAAGCCACCGGCGCGTATTTTAATTTGCCTGCGTTCTTGATTGTGTTTCTGCTCACGCTGCTCTTAGTACGGGGCGTGCGGGAATCCTCGGCGGCAAACATTGTCATGGTAATCATCAAGCTGGGCGCGATCATCACCTTCCTCGTCGTCGGGAGCATGTTCGTGCATCCGGTGAACTGGCATCCGTTCGCGCCTTCCGGTTTTAGCGGAATCGTCACTGGAGGCGCAATCGTATTTTTCACCTACATTGGCTTCGATTCTGTTTCCACGGCGGCGGAAGAATGCCGCGACCCGCAACACGACTTGCCCTTCGGGATCATTGCATCGCTCATCGTGTGCACTGTGCTGTATGTCGGCGTAGCAATTGTTTTACTGGGCATGGTGAAGTACACCACATTCATTTCAGGGGCAGCGGCGGAAGCGCCCGTGGCCTACGCCTTGAAGGTAGTTGGCAGCCGTCCTTTTTTTCAGGCCGTGGTTGTGCTGGGCGCGTTGATGGGAATGATTTCCTCGCTGCTGGTTTTTCAGTATGGCCAGGCGCGAATCTGGTATGCCATGTCGCGGGACGGACTTTTACCCAAACTGTTCTCTGCCGTTCACCCAAAATTTAAAACACCCCATTGGTCTACCTGGATCGCGTGTCTGGCCGTAGGCATTCCCGCCGGATTTGTGGACATTGGCGATGCTGCCGATCTTTCCAATATAGGCACGCTCTTTGCTTTTGTGCTGGTGTCGCTTGGCGTGATTTTTCTACGTCGTAAAGAACCCCGCCGGCCGCGCACTTTCAAGGTTCCGCTGGTTCCCTGGTTCCCCATTATCGCCGTTATTCTTTGCGGCGGGTTGATGGCCGGGCTTACTGTTATCACCTGGCTGCGTTTTGTGATCTGGCTGGCAATTGGCCTGGTAATTTATTTCTTTTATAGTCGCTATCACAGTGAGTTCGCTGGCCCGCAAGCGCAGACATCCTCTATCGCGAGCTCCCGAATCAAGTAACATAAACGTGTGCATGCCGTGGGCCCAAATTCCGGTTTCCTGATTTCTCTTCCCAAAGCTGAATTGCATCTGCATCTGGAGGGTTCCATCGGCCCATCCACGCTGTTCGAACTACGAAAACAACATAGCAGAAAGAGTACGTTAGCCGAGGTCGAAAATCTTTATCAGTACGAAGACTTCGCAGGTTTTCTGATGGCCTTTAAGGCCGTGACGGAGGACCTGCAATCCGCCGAAGACTACGAACTCATCGTTTACCGTCTCATGGAAAGACT
>JAICKN010000034.1 GCA_025927855.1 Terriglobales bacterium | reverse complement strand
TGGATTTGGTTTTTCCGCAAGCCGCAAGAACCGGATCCGCGCCCGCCAGACATTTCTGTCTATGACGCTCTGGCGGAGATGCAGACGTACCGCAGAATTTTGAAGAGGTTCCGGGAACAATGATGGGACTTTTATTATGGTGGGGACCCATTACAGGCATTGGCCTGAGCGTTATTTTTGTCCTCCTGTGGATGTGGTTTCAGTTCCCCGAACGCGAGGCCGGTGATGTTGTTGAGTTCCTGCAGCGCGTGGACCTGGAATCGCTGAACTCTCTCCTTGATCCCGTGGCGGAAGCCGTACTTCGCAAGAGCATGTCTTCCCGGGAATTCCGCCGGGTACAGCGTAAGCGGGTCCATCTCTGCATCGAAATCCTGAGGAGGATATCCCATAATGTCGAGATCGTTCTTCAACTGGCGGAAACCGAGCGCAAAAATGCCGACCCTGATATCTCAAAATCTGCTCTTCTGCTGAATCACATCGGTGTTCCCGCCAAGGTGTTCTGCGTGGTAGCGCTTATCAAGCTTCGTCTGCGGCTGCTGTTTCGCGTGGATGCATGGATGGCGTTTGGCGCGCCCAGCATCTCCGGCGTGCGGGAAGCATTCGGGATTCGGGGGGTGGACAAATACGATCAACTCAAGACAGTCGCCAGCAACCTGTTTTTGCTGCTGAAAAGCTCCGATTTCGAAAAATTCGTCGAATCCATCTGAGCACAAACCTCGACTCTCCAGAACCTCTATTATTTGTGGCGCACGTGTTCCTACAAAACTGATTTAGACACATTTCAATCTATCTCTTCATAACCAAACTGATTTGTCGCTTTTTAATTTATTTCTTTGCTACTTCCTGAAAAGCAACGGCGCGAGCATCAGCAGGCTCTTCCGCCAGACGATGAAGGTATGCGCGCCGGGCATTTCGACCGCGGTAAATGGCAGGTCTTTTTGTTTGGCCCACGCGGCAAAGTTGCGGTTCGGCGTAATGAGGCGGTCGTCGGTGCCGCAGGCTGTCCATACGAGGCGGAACTTGTCTTTCTTCGCATCAACATTCGGGAAGCGCGCATCGTAATCGCCGCGCGGCAACGCTGCGCTCATACCGCCCACCCAGGCAAATAATTCCGGATGCGTGAGGCCTACGGTGATGCTCTCCTCGCCGCCCATGGAGAGGCCGGCAATGGCGCGGTTGTCGCGGCCTTTGGCGACGTTGTAGGAGTGCTCCACTTCAGGGATGATTTCCTGCATGAGCATCTGAATAAAGAGCGGCACGTTTTGCTGGTTGGCTGTACGGTCGCGCGGCGCAAAACGTCCGTGGCTGACGACATCGAAATCGCCATAGCCGCGCGGCATGACCACAATCATGGGAACGATTTTGCCGTCGGCCAGCAGGCGGTCGAGCATGAGATTCGCTTTGCCGGCGCGCGTCCATCCCTCTTCTGTATCGGAGAAACCGTGTAGCAGATAGAGCACGGGATATCCGCCCTTGCGCTTTGCGTTATAGCCAGGCGGTGTGTAGACAACGTAGGCGGTCTGGTTGTCCGGAAAGTGCTGCGCGATGTGCGTGGTGAAGACGTGGCGCGTGACATAGCCGTGAGGAATGTCGGTCAGCTCCCAGGGGGCGGGCGGATTGGCCGGAACAAGAATGTCGCTGTAGAAATCCATGTAGTTTGGGTGCACATCGAAGTTCAAGGGATCGAGCATGTGCACGCCATCCACAATGAAGGTGTAGCCGTAGCGCTCCGGAGGAAGCGGCGGAGTCGTGGCGGTCCACAAGCCGTTTGCATCCTGCGTCATGGTGAGCGGCTGGAGCAACGCATCTGTGGCGACCGTTACCTGCTTCGCTCCCGGATAGGTGAGGCGAAACGTAATCGAGTTATCCGGATTGACCGCTGTCATGGGTGGCTTAACAGGAACTGTATCTGGCATCGGCGTCGGTGGATTCTGGCTGAAACTGATGGTCGAAATGAAAATGAGTGCGACGATAGATAGCAGAGAACGTTTCATGGCCAACAGTCTACACGCGAAAAATGGCGTTTATGTTAAACCCTTCCTGTTTATACAAATCTATACAAAATTCTGTGCTCCTCCGATTTGGATCTCTGGGCCCCCAAGAGCCAGAAGCAAGGCTCATGGGGGGATCTATTACTTCGCGGCGTTGTTTTGCGTCTAAAATCTTTACGCCATGCATACGGGATGTCCTGAATTGTTTTGCAACGGCGCGAAAGCGGGAGCGATATGAAAATCGGATTTATTGGTCTGGGAAACATGGGAGCAGGCATCGCGGCCAATCTGTTGAAGGCTGGCCACGAAGTCACGGTTTACAACCGGACATCCAGCAAAGCAGAGCCGCTGGTGAAACAAGGTGCGCGATATGCCGCTCAAGTTGAGGAGGCATGCGGCGGCGATGTTGTGATGACGATGCTTTCGGATGACTCCGCGTTGGAAAGTGTTGCGTTTGGCAACGCAAGCACGGATAAGGCTGGTAATAGCAATGGTGGCATCGTCGGAGCTCTGAAGAAGGGCGCAATCCATATTTCGATGAGCACGATCAGTGTGGCGCTCTCGCAAAAATTGACGGAGGCTCATGCTGTACATGGGCAGCGCTTTGTTTCAGCCCCGGTTTTTGGACGGCCCGAGGCTGCCGCGACTGCGAAGCTTGTTATTGTGGCAGCCGGTGCAGACGATGCCGTGAATGCATGTATGCCGCTCTTTGAAGCGATGGGGCAGAAGACTTTCCGCTTTGGAATGAATCCTGCGCACGCGAACCTGGTGAAGCTCAGCGGCAATTTTTTGATTTCGTCGGTGATTGAGTCGCTGGCGGAAGCGACGGCGCTCATCGGCAAAGCCGGCTTGGACAAGCAGCAATATCTTGAGTTTCTGACTTCTACACTTTTCAATGCGCCGGTTTATAAGCTCTATGGAGGGATCATTGCCGGGCAGAAATTTGAGCCGGCTGGATTCGCCGCTCCGCTTGGCTTTAAAGATAATCGGCTGGTCCTTGCCGCCGCGGAAAATTTACGAGTGCCCATGCCACTGGCGAGTTTGATTTATAACCGCTTTCTCACGTTGCTGGCCCAGGGAGGCGATAAGCTGGACTGGGCGGCGATTTCAAAGCTGGCCGCCGAGGATGCAGGGCAGACGAAAGCATCCAGTTAGATTTTTTGCGGATAAAAGTTTAATTGCTGAGAAGATCGACTGATGACCTCCGTACGCATGGACAAGTGGCTGTGGGCCGCGCGGTTTTTCAAAACCAGAGCGCTGGCGGCGAAAGCCTGCGAGCTGGGCAGAATCCAATGGAATGGGCAGATCGCCAAGCCAGCGCGCGAAGTGAAAATTGGCGACATGCTCCGCGTGATAAACGGCGGCGGCGAATTCCACGTGGAAGTGCTGCTGCTGAGCGAGGTGCGCGGTCCCGCTTCCGTTGCGCAAACGCTTTATAGAGAGACTGACGAAAGCAAAGAACTGCGGCAGAAAGTGACCGCGGAACACAGAGCTATGAGGCAATTTGAAGAATTGCCCGCAGGACGACCCTCCAAACGCGACCGCCGGAGGATTATCCAGTTGCGGGGAAGAATGTGAGGGCGCACCGGTCTAAGTTACGACAAGTAGACCTTCAAAAGGAGCAATGCGAGCGCAAATACCAGTCCTTTTATCCATGTTGTTATGACTTGTCCCCAATTGAGAGGCAATCTCTGAAGTACAGTCATTTCGCTCTGTTGCCAGCTTCGTTGCCACCAATTTTCACGGCGTTTTCGCCTGATTAAATAGCTGGCCAATGGTGCGACAGGAAACCAAAACACTACAGCCCAAAGAGTGGTTTCAATGTCCTCATCTCCAGATAACGCATTGTAGTTATGAACTTTCTTCGCAAATAGTTTCTTGCCGCAGCCGTGGGCAGATAATCCAAGCGTGTCAATTTGGCAGTCCTCCGTTTTGCGAATCTTGGAAAGAGATATCAGGACCTCTGGCGTAATATTCCTGTGCTTTAGCTCTACTTCCAGCTGTGATCTTGCTTCTTCCGTCAAATCTTCGCGCTGGTCGGCTAGATTAACAAGTTCATCATCCGTTAAATGTTCATATTGCGGCATAGGCGAGAAAGGGGAATTGTATCCGACGAACGTTCGAGCGCAGGCGAGAAAATAATGAACTTCCTCTTCAAAGAGGAGACGCAAGGGCCTGGTCCTGGCAATAAGCTTACTTGCTTTGCGCTTCCACCACCGGTTTATCGAATAACTTCGGGCTGATGGACGGGTTGACCTGAATGGAAGTGTATTGCGAGGTGCTGACCACTTTTCCGTCCCGGCTGCTGGTGCGTTTATAGGGCAAGGTCAATCCGCCGGCGGTTTTCCAGTCCTGGAAGTCAGTTTGCGCCTGCGCTGGTCCTTGCGGGCCTGCGGCTTCATACGATTCCCGCAACACGCGGCCACTCTGCGGATCAACATACCAACGCAATGAAACGCCGGGTCCGTTTACGCTGAGGACCGCCGCGTCCGCGTTCTGGATTTTTTCATTGCCTTCAGACTTGAACGAAAAAGCTGGATCGTGCAGGTGCTGGCCGAGGTAGATGAGGTCGCGTTTGATTTGCTGCAATGTGTCTGCCTTTTGAGAGGCGGGCAAATTGCGAACACCCATCCCCGGGGCCGTCATGAAACCTTCGTCGGGCGTGGCAACTACCGTGAAGGACCCCATTTCACCGCCGCCGGAAATATATAAATGGTCGGGATAGAGCAGGGTGGCCTGCATTTTCATCTGCACATCGCCTTGCGGCGTGTTCTGCGTCAAATCAAAATTCGTTTGCAGCGACTTGATGGACTGCAACCTGGATTCGCCGCCCATGGCGTCCACGGCCTTGGCAGCCAGCGCTTCACCGGCCGCGTCGGATGCCTGCGGCTTTTCGCCTTGTTCCTGCGTTGCGCCCGCGGGAGGCGGAATGGTGATGTCCACATCCGTTACGGTCCCGAAGGTGGAGAGCGGCTTATCGAAATCGGCAGGATTCCCCACAACCAAAACCTTGAGCTGGTCTTTGTGAATATATTTCGGGATGATTCGGGCTACGTCGGCCGCCGTGACTTTTTCTATGCCGGAACGGAAGCGCTCCAGAAAATCCGAAGGATAGCCGTAAAATTCGTAGGCCATGCGCTCGCGCAGAACTTTTTCAGGACTGTCATAGTTAAAGACGAACGAGTTCAGGATGGAGTCCTTGGCGAGTTTAATTTCCTCCGGAGTGATTGGGTCAGTCTTCAGGTCATCAATCTGCTGATAGAGCGCCTCAATCGATTGGGCCGTGCTTGCGCTCTTGGTGCCCATTGCGAAGCGCTCCATGCCGGGATGGTCGAAGGCAGTGCCTACGCCTCCGCCCACGGAATAAGCCAACCCTTTAGCGCTACGGATGTTTTTGAATAAACGCGAGGAGAAACCACCGCCAAAAGCCTCGTTAAAAACCTGGATCGCATAGTAATCGGGGTTGTCGCGTCGCGTACCCAGCTCAACCATCCGAATTAGGCTTTGGTTCACGTCAGTTTTCTTCACTAAATAAATGCCCGGCTTTGCCGGGTCGAAATCAATTTGCGGAGTTGCGACGGAGGGTCCTTTTTCCCAAGATCCGAATGTCTCGCGGAGCTTTGCTTCCATGGTGGCGGAATCAAAGTCGCCGACGATGCCGATGATGATGTTATTGGGATAAACGTGCGAGTTGTGCCAATCCACCAGGTCCTGGCGGGTAACCGCGGCAACGCTTGCGTACTCCGGAATGCGCGCGTAAGGATTATTTTTGCCGTAGGCGAGTTGCGCGGAAACGCGGGAAGCGATCTCCGAGGGTTCGTCATTGCGCCGGGAAATTGCGTCATACAGGCCCTTGCGCGCGATATCAATTTTGTCGGCGCGGAATTCCGGGTTGCGCAGAAGATCGGCGAAGACTCTGAAAACATCATTGAAATCAGCCTTCAGGCAGGAGAGAGAAATACTGGTCGAGTCGCCACCGGCATCGGTTTCCACTTTCGCGGCACGCACTTCCAAATAATCGTCGAGCTGATCGCCGGTTTGCGTTTTAGTGCCGCCCGTGCGCCAGACTTCTCCATAGATATCCATCAACCCGGTCTTCGCGGCCGGGACCGAACGCGAGCCCCCGCGGATGCGGGCAACGCCGTCGATCAAGGGCAGCTCGTGATCTTCCTGAAGGAAGATGATCATGCCGTTCGGCAGTTCAATGCGCCTGGGCTGCGCGGGATGAAACGGGTGCAGCGGCGGGGTGGGGATTTTCTCCCATTCTTTAGCTTGCTGTTTGGCTGGCGCCGCCTGCGCAGCCGCGCCGGTTTTTGCCTGGCCAAACGCCGCGCAGGTGAAGCTGAGCAACGCTGTAAGAAGAGCGATTTTGGAGAGCGGCTGCGGTTTCATTTTCATTGCGCGCCTCCCTGGCTGGCCGCCGCGTGAGCTGCCGGCGGTGAGTTGCCTGGAGGCTGGTTTTCAGAAGATGAACCTTCAGAAGATTGGCTGGCGCCCGGCTTTGCAGTTTCAATAATTCCAACCGTGCGATTGTTGGCTACAAATGTCTGGTTGGCCACGCGGCGAATATCCGCCTTGGTGATTTTGTTGATGCGGTCCACCTGGCGGAACAGTTCGCGCCAGTCACCATAGCGCGCCTGGTATATGCCGAGTTCCGTCGCCAAACCATCGTTGCTGCCCAGGCTGCGGATGAGAGCGGCCTTCGAGCGGGTCTTAATCATCTTCAATTCGGCATCGCTGATGTCCTGCGTCTTAAGCTTCTCGATCTCCTCATGAATTGCGTCCGCCATCTCCTGCGTAGTATGGCCGGGCAGCGGAAAAGCGTAAAAAGCGAACAGGTGCGGATATTTATTGCCGGGAAGTCCGGTGAAGCCCGCCGAATCGGAGGCGATTTTCTTGTCGCGCACCAGCGCGCGGTAAAGCCGCGATGTTCTTCCGTTGGACATTAAGTCCGCGATGGCGTCATAAACGGCATCGTCGGGGCTGCGGTAGTCGGGGCGGTGATAGCCCTCAAGATAAAGAGGCTGCGAGGGCTCATACAAAACGACGCGGCGCTCGGAATTCTGCGGCGGTTCCTCGGTTATGCGCTCATCGGGCTTTGCGTGGGATGGAATGCGGGAAAAATATTTTTCCACGATGGGCAGCGCTCGTTCCGGAGTAACATCGCCCACCAAGGTGACCACCATGTTGGAGGGGACGTAGTATTCGTCGAAAAATTTCTGCGCATCGGTGGCGGAGAACGTGTTCAGGTCGGAAGTCCAGCCAACGGTCGGACGATGATACTGGCTGGCCTGGAAGGCGGCAGTCGTAAATTGCTCGAGAAGGCGGCCAATGGGGTTGCTATCCACCCGCATGCGGCGCTCTTCGATCACGACGTTGCGCTCGTCATAGAACTGACGCATGACAGGATGCAGGAAGCGCTCCGATTCGAGATACGCCCACAATTCCAGACGGTTTTCCGGCAAGGAATAGAAATAGTTGGTTTCGTCTTCATCGGTTGAGGCGTTCAGGTCCTGGCCTCCGTTGCGCTCAACAATTTCCGTGAACTGATTGGGGATTACATACTGGTCTGCCGCTTTCACGGCAGCCTTCCAGGCATTTTCCAATTGCTGAACATGCTGCGGGTCGGGATGAATCTCCTTGTCGCGGGCATAGATGTAGGCGGCGTAAGCTTTTTCAACTTTCTCCAGGGCAACTTTTTCAGCCGGATAATTTTTGGTGCCGATCTTGTCCGTGCCTTTGAAGGCCATGTGCTCGAACATGTGAGCCAAGCCGGTTTTGCCCAGCGGGTCCTGCGCGGAACCGGCGTCTACGTGTGTATAAAAGGAGAACACCGGGGCCTCCGGACGCCGGCAAATGATCACAGTCAGTCCGTTGGGCAGCTTTTTAACGGTGATCCTCTTTTCAAACGAGGCCAGGTCCTGCGCGGCGGCAGCGACGGTAAGTAGAAGTAAAATGGCGAATAGTTGAGCGATGCGAGCTTTCATGGAACCTCCACAAGGCTGGACACGATTGCGGAAACTTTGAAATTACGTGTCGCAGGGCCAAATTGTCAAACGGGAGTGCGTGTCCGGCGCGCATCCGGGCTGATTTTCCCGGGAGGGCGGCATGCCCGCTCTCGCGTGGACGCATCCAATGCGCAAGCCACGTTGCATAATTCGCCATTCATAAATGGCATGGACCAGACAGGAGGACGAATTGCGAGAGTCAGCGATGGTTGAAATCCAGGGCAAAAAGCTCAAGTTATCGAACCTGGAAAAAGTCCTCTATCCCGCAACAGGATTCACCAAGGGCCAGGTAATTGATTACTACGCGCGGATTGCGCCGGTCCTGATTCCGCATCTCGCGGGAAGGGCGCTGACGCTGAAGCGATACCCCAACGGAGTGGATGAAGAATTTTTCTTTGAGAAGAATGCGACGCAACACCGCCCGGATTGGGTGAAGACCGCGCCCATTTGGAGTGAAGGCAATCACCGGAATGTGAATTACATTCTGGCCAACGATTTGCCAACGGTCGTTTGGATGGCAAATTTGGCGGCCATTGAACTGCATCCGTCGCTTTCGCTGGCGAAGGACGTTACCTGTCCGACGATGATGGTTTTCGATCTTGACCCGGGGCCGCCGGCAGACATTGTGCAGTGTTGCCAGGTTGGGATGTGGCTGCGCGAAATATTTTCGCAATTCGGACTGCAAAGCTTTCCCAAGACATCCGGCTCCAAAGGGCTGCAAATTTATGTTCCGCTTAATACCAAGGTTGATTATGACCAGACCAAATCATTCGCGCGCGCTCTGGCGCGGTTGCTGGAAGAGACGCATCCTGAGCTGGTCGTTTCCGACATGAAAAAAGCGCTGCGTACGGGGAAGGTGCTGGTGGATTGGAGCCAGAACGACGAGCACAAAACTACCGTGGCTGTGTACTCGCTACGGGCGAGGGAGGCCCCGACGGTTTCCACTCCGGTACGGTGGGAGGAAGTGGAGCAGGCGCTGAAAAAGAAAAATGCGGATTTGTTGCGCTTTGAAGCGGATGAAGTTTTGAAGCGGGTGGAAAAATCGGGCGATTTGTTCGAGCCGTTGCTTCGGATTAAGCAAAAATTGCCGCAGTTATCTGAAGCGAAAGAAGAAGCCGCTGTTGCCGCAAAGGGCGGCCTGGAAATCGCCGCGCAGGCGGAAAAGCCGGCAGCCCACAAGAAATCGCCGCCGCGAAAAACGCGCAGCAAGAAAAGCTCCGCTCTCTCCCGCAAACGCTCCGTTTCGCGGAAAGCCTAAAAGCTATAATTGTTCAAATATTGTCGAGAAAAAATTATGGCGCGACTCTTTGCTGGGACTTCAGGATGGGCGTATCCGAGCTGGAAGCCGGATTTTTATCCGGAGAAACTGGCGCAAAAGAATTTTTTGAAGCACTATGCGACCCAGCTCAATACCGTGGAAGTGAATTTCAGCTTCCGCCAGTTGATTAAAGAAACCACCATCGAAAAATGGATTGCCGAGACGCCCGCTGATTTCCGCTTAGGCATTAAAGCCCATCAGGTAATCACGCACATTAAGCGGCTGAAAAAGACGGAAGACTTTTTACCCCGGTTTCTGGCGACGCTGGAGCCGGTGGCCCGTGCAGGGAAGATGGGACCAATTCTCTTTCAGCTTCCGCCCAATATGAAGGCCGACGCCGAAGTGCTTGGAGAATTTCTAAAGATTGTGCCGCGCGGGGTGCCGGCGGCTTTTGAATTCCGGCATGAGACATGGTTTTCGGACGAGATTTTCAATTCGCTGAAGACGCATAACCGCGCCCTGTGCGTTGCAGAAACCGAAGAACGCACTACGCCCGATGTTGTGACCGCTGATTTTGCCTACTATCGTTATCGCAAGCCTGAATATACGCCCGCTGAACGCAAAGCCATGGTTGGAAGAATACGCGAGCATCTGGAACAGGGGCGAGATGTGTATGCATACTTCAAGCATGAGGAAACCCCACAAGGCGCGATTTATGCGGTCGAGGTGCTCAAAGAAATCAGCGGCTGACGGCGAAGGCCTGGGTAATTCTCGGCCTTAATTTAGACTGGGCCTGTTCTCCGCACCTGTTCCGCCACTTTTCGGAGGGTCTGATAACGCGCATACTTTTTTGCGTGTCTGCTGAAGCCAACAGCCGCGTGCTCTCCTCTTTTCTCGATTACCTGAAGGTCGAAAAGGGACTTGCTCCGCTTACGATTGCCGCCTACACAACTGACATTGGCCAATTTGCCGAGTTTTTAGAGGACCGCAAACGTTTTCTGAATAACGCCCGGCGCGAAGATGTAAAAGAATTTATTCAGCAGCTTTTTTCGAACGCTGTGGATGGCCGCTCGGTGGGACGAAAACTTTCCGCGCTGCGACAGCTTTATAAGTATCTGCTGCTGGATAAAAAAATCGGCTACGATCCCACGCTGAATCTTGATTCGCCCAAGCAGTGGAAGGTGTTGCCCAAGTCGCTGGCGAAAGATGAAATCGAAATTGTGCTGCAGGCGCCACAGGCGCATTCCAACCGCAAAGACGCTGAGGCGATGGCCGCGCGCGACCGCGCCCTGCTGGAAATGTTTTACGCCGCCGCGCTCAGAGTTTCAGAAATTACCGGCGTAAAGCTGGAAGACCTGAAGCTGGATTTGGGCTGCGTGCTGGTGCGGGGAAAAGGCGATAAGGAAAGAATCGTACCGCTGGGCCGCGCCTCGCAACATACGATCGCGGAGTACTTAAAGTCGGCGCGGCCGGTGCTCGCGGCGGGCAAGAGTTCTCCTTTGTTATTTTTGGGGCGAGGCGCAAAAAAATTATCGCGGCAGCGCGTATGGCAGATGGTGAGTGCGGCTTCAGAGGCGGCCGGGCGTCACGCCAGTCCGCATATGCTGCGCCACACCTGCGCTACGCACATGGTGGAACATGGAGCGGACCTGCGCACGGTGCAGACGATTTTAGGCCATGCCGATATTTCGACGACGCAGGTGTATACGCATCTCGCGCTCGACCGGTTGAAGAATGTGTACCAGAAGCATCATCCGCGTGCGAAAACGAAAACGGGATAGCGCTGGGAGCCGAGATGCATGGAAGTAGGAGATCAAGTTATCTTAATTGGAATTCCTTCAAACTTGAAAGATGATGAAAAACTACAGACTCGTGCATTATTTGAAAAATGCGTTGGTAAATCTTTTGTTGTAGTTGGATTCGAGACGGTTGAAGGATTGCCATAAGTTGGTTGAGCTTGATGTAGGTGCAGTTCTCGGGAAGCCCTCATATATGGAAACAATTTGGGTCGAGCCAGAATATTTGCGTAAGGAAAGTGGTGGAAAATAAGAGCCCCCGAACTCCTCATGCCGAAAGCTGCAAACAAGCGCACCTTCGCCGAGAAAGCTGTAGATGATTTTTTGCGCACGCTGCGGGAGCGCAATGCCTCGGCCCATACGATCAAAGCCTATGCCGGGGATCTGGGAAATTTTGCCGGCTACATCGGTTCAAGAACGTGGCGGCAAATTGACCATGTTTCCATCCGTGGATTTCTCTCTCATCTTTATGAAAAAGGCGTGAGCAAGGCATCGGTCGCGCGGTCGCTGGCGGCCGTGCGTTCGTTGTATCGCTGGCTGGCGCAGGAAGGAGTTGTGGAGCAGAACCCGGCGGCGCTGGTCTCTACTCCGAAGCTGCCGAAAAAACTGCCGCGTGTGCCAACGATCGAAGAGATAAACTCGGTGCTCGATGGCTCCATGCCCGAGGTCGCGTCGTTTCCCGAACGGGACCGGCTTATGTTCGAGCTGCTATATGGCTGTGGCATCCGCAGCTCGGAGCTGATTGGAATCAATTTGGAAGATGTGCGCATGAGCGCGGAAGCGATCCTGATTCGTGGCAAAGGGAAAAAAGAGCGCTACGTTCCGTTTGGAGATGCAGCGCGATCGGCGCTGGCGGCCTATTTGCCAGCGCGGCAACAAGTGATTGCAGCGAGCAAAAAGGCGACTGCGGCACTGCTCATCAATCGGCGCGGCGGACGGCTCACGACGCGCAGCGTAGGACGGATCATCAAAAAAATAGCAGTCGCCAAAGGGCTTTCGCCCGATGTCCATCCACATACCCTTCGCCATGCCTTTGGCACCCACCTGTTGGAAGAAGGAGCGGATTTGCGCGCCATTCAGGAGATGCTCGGCCACGAGCGGCTTTCTACCACGCAACGTTATACGCAGCTTTCCATGAAACACGTAATGGACGTGTACGACCGCACTCATCCGCGGGCGAAATAGTGGAATGCCCCGGAAAATTCGATTGCGCCGGCGAGGTGCATTGGAGACCAGCACGAGGAAGAGGGCGTTACTTCAATCCGACCAAACTCGCGTGCCGGAACAGCAGACCTGACGCGGCGAAAAACGCCACAAGCACAGCATGTCCGACCGCCATATTCCGCGCAAGCTCGGGCGGCGCACCCGAAGGCAGCACCAAGGCAATCAGCGCAAGTGTTGCCGCCATCGCGAACAATGTGCGCGCCAGCCCACGAGCCTCCAGCCGCGCGACCCAGGCCCCAACGGCGCCCACCGCGAGCACGCTGTAATAAGCCAGGTTAGCCGGATTGTGTGAGTCCGCGACATGGACCATGTTGGACCAACCCAACACGAACCCCGCGGCCAGCGCCAACCCCACGCCGGCCTTGTACGCCCAGGCGCCCATCCTCCGGGCGATCAGCGCATAAGCCAGCGCCGTCCCAAAGAACAGGAGATACACGCGCACGAAAGCTCCCGCCGGCCAGTTCCATCCATCAACAACCTGCGACGCCGCGAGCGGCACCATCAACAGGCACAGCGCCACCAGCGCCGCGCGCAGAATCGTCTTGCTCATTTGCGTCATACGAGTTGTTCTCACAAGAAACCTTAGCGCAAACCCGAGCACGGAAATTCAGTCCTGCAACGTTTCCATCCTGCGCTGCAACTCCTGCGCGACTTTTTGCGGATCGGTATCCGGTTCAAATCGAACCGGCTGGCCGATACTCACGCGAATCTTCCCCGGCGGCGCGAATTTTTTTCCAGCCTGCTTGATCTCGAACAGGCCGGCTATCCGCATGGGCACAACAGGAATCCGCAGATTATTTGCCAGCAGTCCAACGCCGGAGCGGAAAGGCCACATTTTTCCGGTCGTGGTATGGCGGCCTTCCGGGAAGACCAGAATGCTATAGCCTCGGTCCACCGATTCGCCCGCATAAGCAAAGCTCTCGCGGAATCCGGCAGCGCGGGGCAAAGGAAAAAGGTTCAGCAGGGAAACACCGAGCGCCCATTCCACACGGTCAAAGAGTTTGCGCAACCATCCTTGCTGCGCAGGAGGAGTATGCAACGCCTGCAATGCTTCTCCTCCAGCAGCGGTAGCAAGTTTATGGCGCAGGCGCGCGGGCAAGGCGCGGAGGATGAATCCCAAATCTACATCGCTGATGTGGTTGCAAATGACCAGCACCGGGCCACGAACGCCGCGCAAATTTTCCTGTCCGCGAATGCGCGGCCAACCCAGCAGAAATACCGCCGGCATGACCAGCGTGTACTGCGCAATCAGGCGTATCCACGTGACAGGCCAGCGCTGCACCCATGCGGGATAGTCATAGTGCGTTTTGGCGGAGACTTCGCCGCGCAACATGCGCTCCAGATCGCCGACCGTATTCGCAGCGGAAAAACTGGCCTCGCTCAAATCCACCTGGTAACGGTCTTCCAGCGTTCCCATCAACTCCACGCGATCTAACGAACTCAGGTTCAAATCAGCCGACAGATTCGCCTCCGGAGAAAGTTTGGGCGCGGGGCGGCCTGTAACCTGCGAGATGAGCCGCGAAAGCGTGCTTGTGCCCGCCTCGTGTTCCGCGTTCCCCCTGAAATGGGCGCGGGCAACTTCTGCGATTTCCTTCACGCGTGGTTTTTGCGTGGAGGTGCGGGGAAAATCTTCTTCCGGCCAAATAAACCAGTGATGCATTCGCTGAAATTCGGCCAATGATTCGTTGGCGCGGACCACGGCCTTTTCCGCATCTGCATTGCGATTGCGCAAAATGAGCGCGGCACAGGGCTCGGCGTTTCCTCCCCGCGGCAAACTGACGATTGCGCAATCCTTGATTTCTGGTTGCTTGCGCAAGGCAAGTTCCAAATCTTCGGGATAAATGTTCATCCCGGCAGGAGTCACAATCGTTTCCTTCTTCCTGCCTTTAAAATACAAATTGTCTTCCGCATCGAGCTCGCCGATGTCGCCTGTGTGGTACCAGCCTTGCTCGCCCGCCACTGGCTTGTTGCCGCCCGCGGAGAGATATTCTTCGGCCACTCCGCTGCCGCGCACGAGAATTTCACCGTCAGGCGCGAGCTTAATTTCGCGCCCGGCCAGCACTTTTCCGATCGAACCTTTTCCGGTGCGAAAAGGATGATTCACGCTGATGAGCGATGTCGTCTCCGTGAGGCCGTATCCCTGGATGACGGCGAACCCAAGTCTTCCCCAGAATTCCTCCGTGAGGCGGTCAAGCGCCGCGCCGCCGCAAATGAATGCCCAGAACTTCCAGCCAAAGCGGCGGTGGATGCGGCGGAAAATCCACCAGCGGCGCAGGACCTTTCTGCCTGCCGCATGCGCGTAGCGGTCGCGAAATGCAGGGAGCCGTCCTTCATTTTCAAGATCACGTTCTATTTTTTCTTTGAGCGATTGCAAAACCCGCGGCACGGAAACCACTACGGAAACCCGCTCGTGTTGAATGGTATGGAGGATTTCAGCGGGCTTGAGGCTTTCCTGAAAAATTACCGCGCCGCCCATGATGGGCGGCAGAAACATTCCCAAAAATTGTCCGAAGACGTGGCTCAATGGCAGGAGATTGAGAAAGCGTATGGGATGCACGAAGCGCTCGTACTTCAAATATTTCCGAATCTCGACTTCCAGCGGCGCGATGTTGCCGAGCACATTTCCGTGTGTGATGACCACGCCTTTTGGATCGGCAGTTGTCCCCGAAGTAAAAACGATCTCCAAAGTATCTTGCGGATGGATTGCAGCGGCGGGGTAGATCTCGCGCGAATGATTTGCCAGCGCCGCGGACAAATCTTCGAGAATCAGTGAAGGAACAGCGGTCTTCGCGGCTGCATGCGCTCGCGATGCCAGAACCATCCGGGCCTTGGTTTGCTCCGCGACGCGGACGGCAAAATCATCGCTGGCAATGTCATCAAGCGGGACGGCGGCAACTCCGCGAAGGGCGCATCCGAAAAACGCCGCCACCCATTCCGCTGAATTCGCGCCCCAAATAATGACGCGGTCGGCTTTTTCAATTTGCCGGTTTTCCAATTCGCGCGCGAATTGAAAAGCAAGCCCTGCCACCTGCGCATAACTCCAGCGCGCCGTGCGGTAACCCGCGCGCTGCACGTAAGCGGTGTCCTTGCCGTGTTCCAGAAAACTCAGGCAATAATTGGCCAGCGAGCGTCTTGCGTCTACAGAACCCACAACTTACAGACTAGAGCTATCTTCTGCAGCGAAGCAATATGCACAGAAAATGGGGCAAGAATGCTGCTAGGCGGGGTTGTAAAAAATTGTGTCCATTGTCTCTGGTTTTGCCGTAAAATGCGGCGGTTGAAGGAATAGTAATCGGACCCTGAATGTAATAGACCGTCTGCAACCGGGACTTTGGGTTGCAGATTTGCTCGCAAATCCCCCGCGGAGATCAGGTCATGACCATCGTGGTTTGGAAAATAATGCGGCGCTTGCCAAAGCCCGTTCTGGTGCTTGCTTCACTTTTTGTTCTGGCAGCCATTGCACACGCTTAATTCGTCGCTGCTTGAAATTTATTCCTGTAAAAATTTTGGGCTCGTTGTTTGTTCATGGTGCCCAGTGCAGCAATGGGATTAATCTTGTTGTGCGCTCCCTAAATCATTGTAAGCCTCACGTAAGCCCGGATCGCCGAGACCCGTGGATTTCAACTTCGCGGCAATATGAGCGCGGACGGTAGTCGAGTCGGGAAAGTTCTTATCGGTCCAGAACCGGTCCTTTGAATTGAAATAGCCTGTCTCCTGCAAAAACCATATTCCGTAACGATAGGCATCGCCGGGGGTGTCATCGAGGCCGCTTACCTTAAAGGAGCCGTCCGGCTGGTCGCGAGTGGCAGCGTCAAGAGTCGGCCAAGCGTAACGGAAAATTTTTACCGCGTCCCAGTTGAGATGGTTCTCATAATGACCGCCGAATCGAATGCCCGCCGGAAAATTCACGGTATCGAGCTGCAAAATACGTTTTGTATCAAATCCAGGTGGTCTACCTGGCCGTTAAGGTCAGAGATGACATGAAAAGTCATTCCAACATCTGGTAAGACTCGGTCAAACACCAATCCAACATACGCGATATTTCTACACGGACCTGTAGCAGACAGTAGGTTTTTTAAATAACAGGTTCGTTATTGCGGAAAATGTTTCATCGAGCTCTTCGCGATTGAACACACCTGTTTTCGTGAAGTCGTCGTGGAGGTCGGAATCGAGCTGTGCAGTGAGCTTCTGTGGAGAATTGATCCGGTCGAGGAAGGAAAGCGGATAGCGAGGATCCGGCTTACAATTCGCGATTTCATCCACGGAATAGTAAAGCTTCAGATACCAGGTGTTGATTCCCAGCGTCCAGCTTCCGTCGGGCTGCTGCTCACCGGCGAGCTTTTGTTGCGCAGATTGCGAGAAACTTCTTTGCAGGTCGGCGACCCTCGCGCGAGTAGTTGCAATATCGGGGGTGAAATTCAGGTACCAACCGATTTCGCGATAAATGTGCATGGAATATCGCGTATCTTTTCCAGCAACTTAATCACGCGCGATCTCCTGAACGAGCGGACGCAACGCGGGATTCAAAAGTTGAAGGCGTTTGTCGCGTGAGAGCGGAATATCCGCGAAATCCCAATAAAATTGGGCGTTGGCCCAGTGCTGATGCAGGCGGGACTCGCCCGAACGGATCGGCGGAGGTGTAAAGGTTTGCAGGTGATAAATTTCGTAGGCGACAGCGGCGTGCTTGATCTGAGCGCGGCCAAGACAAACACAAAGCGCCAGAATCAGCAGGCCGGTGAGTATATATGCCCAGCGCTTCGCGATGGATTTCTCTTGCTTCACATCGTTGCGAGGAATTTTTTCTGAAAAAGAGAGAATCCCTCTTAAATGTTGATTTGTGCCTGTTGTATGGACTTCAACCGCTCGCCGATGCTGCGCTTCGCGCAACACCGGCTTTGCTCAGGGATGATAATTTAAATCGGCCGCAAAAGAGAAATTGACATGCGTTGCGGAACCGCTATGCGTTCACGACTTTCGGCGCAGTTTCGGAGGCGGAGGTCTTCTTGCCGTCTTTCTGCAGCCACGACATCATGCCACGAAGTTGCTCGCCGACTTTTTCAATCGGATGCTGCTTTTCTTTCTCACGCAGCGCGTTGAAATTCGGGCAGCCTTTTTTGTTCTCTTCGATCCATTCACGCGCAAACTCGCCGCTCTGGATCTGGCGCAGAGTTTCTTTCATCGCCTGCCGAGTGGTGTCGCCGACTACGCGTTCGCCGCGCGTCAGGTCGCCGTATTCTGCCGTATTCGAAATTGAATAGCGCATGCGCGCTAGGCCGCCTTCGTAGATAAGGTCCACGATCAGCTTCACTTCATGCAGGCATTCAAAGTAGGCGATCTCAGGCTGGTAACCGGCTTCGACCAGAGTTTCAAATCCCTTCTTAATTAGCGAGGTCAAACCGCCGCAAAGCACCGACTGCTCGCCGAACAGATCGGTTTCCGTTTCCTCTTTGAAGGTGGTTTGCAGCACTCCGGCACGCATCGCGCCAATGCCGTAAGCGAAGCAGAGAGCATTTTCGAGTGCCTTGCCGCCGGCATCCTGCTGAATAGCGACGAGCGCGGGAACGCCGCGGCCTTCGGTATAGACGCGGCGAACGAGATGGCCGGGGCCTTTGGGCGCAATCATGACCACGTCAACATCTTTGGGGGGAACGATGGCCTTGAAGTGAATGCTGAAGCCATGCGAAAAGCTGAGAACTTTGCCCTTAGTCAGGTGCGGCTTGACGGCCGCTTCGTAGAACGCGGCCTGGGTTTCATCCGGCGTGAGAATGTGGATCCAATCGGCGCGTTTGGCGGCTTCTGCCGGAGCCAGCACTTCCATGCCGTCAGCCTTGGCTTGCTGCGCGCTCTTGCGCGTGGGGTCGAGGCCCACAATCACTTTGTATCCGCTGTCGCGAAGATTCTGCGCCTGGGCGTGCCCCTGGCTGCCATAGCCGAGGACCGCGATGGTTTTATCTTTCAGTGCGCCGGGATTGGCGTCACGCTCGTAAAAAATGGTTGCCACTATTTCCTCCGGTTGAGGGGGCGGCGAAGCGCCGCCCTGATTTCTGCTGCTGCATTTCTACACGAAATAATTGTGTACTACATGGATAAAGGAGTTAAGGGCGGCTGTCCAGCAACCGACCGGTCGGTCGCACAATCCTCTATGGTAGGGGAGGGAAGGGAAGGAAGTCAAACGGCTGTCACTTCCGTTTTGCCATCAGCATTAAGGTATCTTCATCGAGAGCGCTTAATGCTTCATCGCTTACCGCCTTCAGGCGTTCGCGACGTTTCTGTCGTAATGACGTTTCAGTCGAACCAGAAGCCAGTATCCGCGCCTGCGCACCATTTTTGTTTTTCCGGTCAAGGACATGCGGTCTGTTCAGATTCAGTTTTGAATCGAGCATTACCGCCCGACAATCGGCCATTTATCATCCCTGGCTCTGGTGTGACCTTGGGCATCAGCCGAGGTTCCTACCGTAAGTTTTCAGAATTCAGAAACCGGTCTAGCATCTTCCTGTTCTTCCTTGAGGCCTGTATGGACCGTCGTCGTAGCCCGCGTGTAGCAGCGCTGCTTCCAGTCCGCATTTGGGGATTGGACGCCCATTCATTACCCTTCACACAATTGGCCACTGTCCGGAACATCAGCGCGAGCGGCGCTGTGATTCAGGGCGTTAAGCGCCAGCTTCGTTGTGGCGAGATCCTGGAGATGCAGCACGAAGCAGAGAAGGCGCAATTTCGGGTTGTGTGGGTTGGGCAGTTTGGCACACATGAGCAGGATGAGGTCGGCGTACAGGCCTTGCCCGAAGAGCCCAGCATTTGGCACGTCAATTTGGATCAATGCTGCGAGATGGTGGCCGAAGTATAGCGGAAGACCAGATGTAATGAAGCAGCCCTCCCACCCTCACATCAATCCATCGAACAAGCCCCAGGCCCGCGAGGATCTCCACAGGAACCGCATGGCCCGGAAGCTCGCGGCAAACTCGAAGAAGACGATCCCTTCGCTGAAACGGCAAATACCGAGAGCTGCGGCGCAAGCTTCTTGCTATTGCATTTTGGGCACTCCGCTTTTTGCCCACCGTAGACAATGGCCTCAAAAGCGTGCTCGCATTCCTTGCAGACGTACTCATAAATAGGCATATTGATTGATCCTGGGAGTATTTTCAGCCATAGGCAGCGCGTCGCGCAATAGCGCATTTATTCAATAAGCCAGCTTCACGTCGCGACCTAACCTGTATCACCAGCCCGTGCGGAGCCGGCCCGTGCCGCACCAGCCACTCCCACTCCAGCCCGTGCCACTCCATTCAATATCCTGCGGCGGATGAATCCGCTATTCTGGTTCACGCACCTCGTGGCATCTCTAAGGAATTTTATGCGCATAATGTCTTTGTTGATCTGTGCCGTTATTTTTATGCCCCTATCCAGCCATGCCGAAACGGCCCCCAACCTCATGCCGTTGCCACAGCACATGGAAATGAAAAATGGCAGCCTGCTGATTGATACCGCCTTTTCCGTGAGCATAACCGGGCACAATGACGCGCTAATCCGCCAGGCTGTAGAACGCTTTGTTGACCGCCTGCGCCAGCATACGGGAATGCTGCCGCTCGATATGCGCGTGGCCAAAGTTCCGCCCACCACTCTCGAAATCCACATCACGGAAAAAACGGCGGCGGAAGTTACCAATGTCCCGAAAATTGAAGACGAATCCTACACACTGGAGATCGGTTCTACCAAGGCGACCCTGGAAGCGCCCACCGCGCTCGGCGCAATGCACGGGCTACAAACATTTCTGCAACTTGTAGAAAATACACCTGCCGGGTTTGCTGTTCCTGCCGTTTCCATTCAGGACGCACCGCGCTTTGCCTGGCGCGGACTGATGATTGATTCCAGCCGGCATTTTGTCCCCCTGGAAATTATCAAACGCAATCTG
>JAICKN010000109.1 GCA_025927855.1 Terriglobales bacterium | reverse complement strand
GCTGGCAGCGCGGTCTTTAACTGATCCGCCGGGGTTATACCATTCGGCCTTGCCCAGAATTTGTACTCCGGGGAAGCCATTGGCGATGCGTCCCAGGCGCAACAGGGGCGTGTTGCCGACGCGAGCAAGGCTCGATTCGCCGAGCAGAGAGGATTTCGCCTCGACGGCAGAATTCCCGGTTGCGGAAACCTCACTTTTGGTCCCCGCTTGATTTTTAGGCAAAACTGGCTGCATGTGATTGGGCAATAACCAAGTACTATCGTAATCTATCGAAGGGGCTTAACTGCACAACCCAGTCTTGAATTGTTAGATTATAAAAGAGCAGCACTCGATGCGCGAGATTGCACAGGTATCTTTCGCAGGAACAAGCATCTAATTATTTGGATTTTGGCGGGCAGAGTTGGATTTTAGCGGGCAGAGGACGAAGGGAACAAAGAACACATGGCAACCAAAGTAGAACAACGGACTTACGAAGATGCATTGAGCTGGCTGCGCGACCACGGTTTCGACTTGACCGAAGCGCCCGGCACGCAGGGCCGCGTGTTCTTGCGGAAATATAACTGCTCGGCTGCCATTCAGAAAGACGGCAGAGATGGAGATGGCGTCAAGATTTTTGCTTTTCCCGGTTATTTGATCGGCGGAGAAATTTCCAAGCTGGTGAACAAGGGATATCAGCAGGTGCTGAAAACCTCGAAAACCGAAATTGCTGCGACGGCCGACCACCTGAAATCTCTGCACCAATTCAGCGAGGAACTGAAAGAAGCGCTGGCCCTGCCCAGCCTCTATAACGAATCTTTGGGAACCGTCAGCGAGTCCTACCACTACGACCGCATTAAAGACCGGGATAAGCCGGATGCGCAACGTCCCAAGCGTCCATGGGAAAAAGCCGGAGCAGGCAGTGTAGCACCCGTAAAAGCAAAGAAAAATCGCGCGTAGTTACTTTTTCACGCGCAGTTGTACGCGGATTCCTTCGGGCAGATTTCCATTAAGGATCTTAACTCTGCCTTCCTCAACAACACCTTCAAACTCCTCTCCGCTTAAAACGGTGGGAGCTTTTACTTCCGATCTGCGGCCGACGCCTCTATCCATCGCTTCATTCGCCAAACGGTCAGCTTCCCGGTTGTGTTCACGCAGGGCATGGTCAATGGAAAACCAATCCATCTGTGCAATCAACTCTTTGGCGCGGCCATGCAGGTCCTGCAACATGGGGTTCTTCACTTTGTAGATGCCCTTTATCTGGCGCACCAGCAACTCTGAATCGCTAACGACCTTCAGCGCCTTGGGCCCGTGTTCCACGGCATATTCGAGAGCTGCGATCAGTCCCTGATATTCCGCGAAGTTGTTGGTCTGGTGCCCAAGGTATTCACTTAGGCCGGCAATCTTTTCCCCCGTATTGTCCTCAATGACCACGCCATAACCGGCGGGGCCCGGATTCCCGCGCGCGCCGCCGTCGCTGTGCGCAATCAAATAATGCGCGGGTGCGCGGCTCGGCTGAGTTGCGGAAAGAGGTACATTCTTAGCGGAAAAATTAGACGGCATTTCCGAAGTTTACACTGGACGCAGAATCGCGGAAGCGCGTTTACGTCATTACAACTGCTCTCAGGATATTCTGCGCGGCTTTATCTTCCCACAGAAAGGCGGGAGGCCAGACGCGGCGGCAGTTGCGCGGCAAGGATCCGCTCTTGCGCAGCATTCACATTGTAAGGAGTACGGCAGAAGGTGATGACCCGCGCGCTGGAATCGTACACAGCAAAAGCGGCTCGCCAGTCCCCATCCCTTGGTTGGCCGACCGATCCCGGATTGATGAAGTAGCGCGTATTGGTCTTTATGTGGAAATCCACGTTTTCACTCATTCCCAGGATCTTATAGCGGGGCCATTCAAACGTCACCATTTCCTTCGCGTAGGCGAATGTTCCCTGAATATGTGTGTGACCGATGAACGTCAGCGGATAGACAGCAGTTTTAATCGGCATCTCCGCTTCATGCACGGTCACAATATATTCATCTTCGTCGAGAGGCGAGCCATGCGCGAATTGCGCTCTTGGCAGCTCTTCCAATTGCAGGGGCCCTTGTGGCAGAGCGTTCAGCCACGCTAAATTTTCTGGAGTAAGGCGGTTTCGCGTCCACTGAGCAGCTTGCGCGGCCAAAGGGTTGAAATTTTCAATTCCCGCCAAACTCGCCACGGCTTTATCGTGATTGCCGCGCACAAACCATTCTCCGAGGGATTGGCACAGTTCCACCACTTCATTCGGACTCGCCCCGTAACCCACAATATCGCCTAGATTCATGACTAGATCATGCTCTGGCGCGGCACTCAGGCACGCCTCTAATGCCTCATAGTTTGCATGAATATCGCTTAGAAGGAGTATGCGCACAATTCTCCGGGATTAAGATTGAGGGCTCCTTTAGGCCCATGCTGAGGACGGCAATGAGACACCCGGATGAGATTGCTGCCGGGCCTAGTCTGCCTTCTCCAGATCGGCAGAAATATTGATGGCGCCGCCGGTAATTTTTATAGTCCGCTGCCAGTCTTTGAATCCCGCTTTTTTGATGGCGATGGAATGGTCCCCGGAAGCCAGGTTAATTTCAGAGGGCGTGTTTCCCACGAAACTGCCGTCTACTTCAATGTCTGCGCCCGGCGGGGTTGATGATACTGAAAGCTTGCTCCCCATCACTACGTTGGTTTGAGAGGCTGCCGAATTGGATAAAGCTGCGGCTATCTTGCTGGCCCGGCCCGGCCAGTCTTTTACGATCGCCTCGCACGCGTCTTTTACAGAATTCCCCAGAGTGACCGTCGAATGGCTCAAAATGGAGTCTCCATCGGAGTTGAATACGGCCACTTTATTGTCTTTCCGGCCAAGGCCTTTTCCGCCTTCATGATCCAAAAGGACAACATAATTGGCCTTGTCCTGCCTGTCATTCACAATAACCTGCGGGCAGCGCTCGCCGAAGGTCTTAACGATCTCAGCCGTTTGTGGGCGGGCGCCTCCCTGGGAACTGGAACCAAAAGTTCCATTCGCGCCTCCGCTGCTCCCGGAAACCTCCCATGACTGGCTATCAGAAATAAACACCCGCGGTTTTTCAACTGTGGTTTGCGCTGCCGCACAGGCGAGCAGGACCAATGGAACTAAAAGGCTGAGAAGAGATCGCATGTTTCCTCCCACTATTACTGACAGCGATGATTCTGGCATGGCGCATCCGCGCGGTGCAATTGCTAATTACGAGTCCCCGGAGAGTGTTCGACGGGCGGTCTCCTGCGCAATTGGAGGGTACGCAATGCTAGACTTTCTCTATGCTCGCCGCCTATGCGGTCCATGTGGAACAATCGCGCGGCCGCCGCTTTCCTGAAGCGCAGCATCCCTACAGGAACGATTTTCAGCGGGACCGGGATCGCGTCGTCCATGCGCGGGCCTTCCGCCGTCTGGAAGCCAAAACACAAGTTTTTACGCCGCGTTTTTCCGATCACTTCCGCAACCGCCTGACCCACACCATTGAGGTCGCTCAGATATCACGGACCATTGCCGCCCAGCTCGGCTTGAATGTAGACCTAACGGAAGCGCTCGCGCTGGTGCACGATATCGGCCACCCTCCCTTCGGCCATGCCGGAGAGAAAGCCTTGGACGCCGCCATGCGGCGGCATGGATTTTCTTTTGACCACAACCTTCATGCGCTCCGCATAGTGGAGGATTTTGAGCTCCGCTATGCCGCTTTTCGGGGATTGAATCTCACGTTTGAGGTGAGAGAAGGCATCGTCAAGCACTCACGCGATTACTCGGCGGATGAACATCCTGAACTCGCCGAATACCTGCTCAACCAGCGGCCGCCGCTCGAAGCCCAGTTAATTGATTTCACCGATGAAATCGCCTACAACGCCGCCGACCTCGATGACGGCTATGAAGCCCGCTTGTTAAATCTGGCTGAGATTCGCGAAGCCATTCCCGCATTTGACCGCCATTACCGCGACGTGGAGTGGGAATGGCCGGATGCTGCTGAGAAGCTTTTGTTCAATGAATCGCTAAAACGAATTCTGGATGACTTTGTCGGCGGCATTATCCGTAATACGGCCGCTGGAATCCAGAAGGCCGGTATTGCCAGCCTCGATGATGTCAGGACCCACCCACTGCGATTGGTAGGCTTTAATCAGGAAGTTGCTGCCTTGCGGCAGCAGATCAAAGGATTCCTGCGCTCCCATTTATATTTGAGCGAGGCCCTTGATCCTGAAAAAGAAAAAGCGGAGCAGGTCATTCGCGAGCTTTTTGAATTTTGGATGGCAAAGCCGGAGCAGTTACCCGGCAGTTATCGGGAAAAGTCGTCAGAAGAGCCGCTGCCGCGCGTGATCTGCGACTACCTTGCCGGGATGACTGACAACTACATCTCCCAGCAATACGACTTTTACTGCGGTGGAATGCGAGCTAGTACTTAGGCGCAGTCCATTGAGTCGAGCGCAGGCCCAGAAAACTGCGGTCGGCCACGGCATCCACCATCATGCGCAGCGTGCGGTGGTCGTCGTCATCCATGGCAATAAAGCGGAAGGGCTGCAAAGCTCCCTGAGTGGAGCTCATGGGATGGAGCATCTCAGCCATGCCCCGCACCGGCCCGGAGTTCGCGTTAAAGGCCACCTCGACGAAGTCGCCCTGCGACAATTCTTTCGCCAGCCGCAACAGGCCGCCGGTAGTGGAGACCGTTTGCAGCTTGGCTTTAGTGTGGTGGCCATCTTCGAGCAATACGGTTACGGGAACGGTACCGCCAAGGTGAACTCTAGGCGCTCGCTGCTGTGGGTGAGGACGGGGAAAGTGGGTCATGGCCCAACCACTATGCCAGCCTGTGTTTGAACGCGGCAGATTACGGAAGAGCGTGCCCAATTTCAGAACCGACGTGGGAATGCGTTGTTACCGTTTACTCAAGAGTTAACGCCTGGAACGCGAAGAAGGGTGCCGCAAGCCAGGGCGGACCACGCTGCCCCAAATATTGATGACTTGCCATGTGACAGCAGCTACATCCACAGCGTTCTGGAGTATACTTCGCTCAGTTTTTAATTCTCCCGGAGAAGTGATCCATGCCGTTAAAGCTTGCCGAAGAGGTAACAGCGCAGGTTCCTGCCGACGATTTTCAGGCGCTGGAAGAGAAGGTTTATCGCACTATTGAACTATATAAGTCGTCGCGCGAGGCCCGTACTGCGGCAGAACGCGATGTGCAGCGCCTGCGCGAGCAGTTGGAGCAGCGTGAGGAAGAAGTCGAAAATATGCGCCGTGAAATGGTGCGGTTGCGCAAGGAACGCGAAGAAGTGCGGGAACGCGTCGAAAAGATGCTGAAGCAGATCGAATCTCTTTCGGAAGAACAAATCGCAAGCTGATGGTGGCTGTCCGGTTGTAGTAAGTGCCGGACAGGCAGCGGATGAGGTACCTCAATGGCAACGGCCACAAAACAACCACCCCTGAAAGACGCTAACAACAGCAGTGTACGGGTCGAAATTTTCGACCAGGCTTACAATCTGCGTGGTTCTGACGCGGAATACATTCTGAACCTTGCGGAATACGTGGATGGCAAAATGCGCGCTGTCGCCGAGCAGACCAAGACGGTGGATACTTCGCGCGTGGCCGTGCTCGCGGCCCTGAACATTGCTGACGAATATCACTTACTGAAACGCGGCGGTGACGAAAATAAAGCCGACTACTCTCACCGCGCGCAGCGGCTCTGCAGCGCCTTGGATGAAGTATTGAAGGAACCCGCCAAGCGGGCCGGCTGAACGTAAATTTTTAAGCCGCAGCTTCGCGGCGTTCACAAACTTTTTCCAGCCGCAAGAATGAAGCTGCGATCAATACCTGCTAGCAGTCCTCTACCTTCCAATAGCCTTCCCGGTGATAACCGATCTGCAAGAGGCGGTTTTTAGGATCATGCCGTTTTCCGCACCTGGGGCATGGCATGTAGCGGCTGAATGCCGTCCCCCGCTGATCGTAATTTTCTGCGACGGCGAACGTCATTCCGCAGCTGCAGGGGACAAGAAACATCCGGAGAGGATCTGCATTCCCCGGCTTCTTTCTGGCAGGCATTATTCTTCTTCCACGGCAACCATCGTGTTTCTCTTGCGCTTGTTTGCTTGGAGAACCTTTTTTCGCAGCCGCAATGATTTTGGAGTAATTTCCACGAACTCATCGTCGGCAATAAACTCAATTGCCTGCTCCAGGTTCAGGTTGCGGAAGGGGACCAGCCGTATGGCCATGTCGGAAGTTGAAGACCGCATGTTGGTCAGCTTCTTTTCGCGGACGACGTTTACGTCAAGATCATTATCTTTGGCGTTTTCGCCAACGATCATGCCTTCGTATACATCCACCGTAGGACCTATAAACAGTTCGCCACGTTCCTGCAGGTTATAAAGGGCGTACGGCGTGGTCACGCCATCGCGGTCTGAAATAAGCGCTCCCGTCAGCCGGTGCGGAATCTCGCCCTGCCATTCGATGTAACCATCAAACAGCGAGTTCATCACAATGGTGCCGCGCGTATCGGTAAGTAATTGGCTGCGCAGGCCAATGAGTCCCCGGCTCGGTACGCGGAATTCAATTCGCACCCGGCCATAGCCATGATTGTGCATGTTGACCACTTCGCTTTTTCGCGCGCCCAACTGCTCCATGACCACACCGACGAATTCTTCCGGAATGTCCACGGTAAGCTTCTCGATGGGCTCCATCAGCTTGCCGTCTACGCGCTTGGTTACAATTTCAGGCTTGCCGACCATCAGCTCGTAACCTTCCCGCCGCATCATTTCGATTAGGATGGAAAGTTGCAGCTCGCCGCGGCCCATGACCTTAAAAGAGTCGGTGCTGTCAGTTTCTTCCACGCGCAGGGAAACATTGGTCAGCAACTCCTTTTGCAGGCGTTCGCGCAGATTGCGCGAGGTCACATAAGTCCCTTCGCGCCCGGCAAAAGGCGAGGTGTTCACCGTGAACATCATCGCGATGGTCGGTTCATCAATCGTGATCGGCGGCAGAGGTGCGGGATTTTCGGCATTGGTAATGGTCTCGCCAATGGTGATGCCCTCGACGCCGGCTACGGCGATAATGTCGCCCAAGGTTGTTTCCGTAATGTCAGTCCGCTTCAGGCCGGAAAAAGAAAACAGCTTGGTAATTTTTGTCTTTTGCAGCGTTCCATCCAGCTTGGCAATGCCCACCTCTTCGCCTGTGTACATCGTGCCATTAAAAACACGGGCAATGGCCAAGCGGCCTAAATAATCGCTGTAATCAAGGTTCGCCACGAGAATTTGCAAGGAACCGTCAGCCTCTCCCTTGGGAGGAGGGATGGTCTTCACAATTGCTTCAAACAAGGGCTGAAGATCTTCGCCCGCTGCCTTAATATCGGTAGAAGCTGTACCCAGCTTGGCATTGGTATAGAGCACGGGGAAATCAATCTGGTCTTCCCGGGCGTCAAGATCAATGAACAGATCGTAAACTTCATTAACCACCTCCTGCGGACGGGCATCGGCGCGGTCAATCTTGTTGATCACGAGAATTGGAGGAAGGTTCGCCTCCAAAGCTTTGCTGAGGACGTAGCGCGTTTGCGGCAGGGGCCCTTCACTGGCATCTACCAGCAACATAACGCCATCCACCATCTTCAGCGCGCGTTCGACTTCGCCGCCAAAGTCGCTGTGGCCGGGAGTATCCACAATATTAATTTTTATGTCGTGGTAATGAATGGCGGTGTTTTTCGCCAGGATCGTAATACCACGCTCGCGCTCCAGGTCGTTGGAGTCCATGACACGCTCCACGACTGTTTCATTCGAGCGGAAGGTTCCGCTCTGCTTCAGCATGGCGTCTACAAGCGTGGTTTTGCCGTGGTCTACGTGGGCAATGATGGCAATGTTGCGAATACCAGAACTCAAAATATGTCCCTTCTGTTCCTCTTACCACTTTACTATGCCGAGCGCGATTTACGGGACATTTTGGCTGTAATACAGGCGTGTCATTTGTTCCAGCCCTACAGGCCATTTTTGCCGGAATGATTGAAAATGCGGCGAAGATGGTGTGCTCACCGACACTCTACCCACGCCAGGAAGATCTCCCGCCAGGATGGAGCGGCATGAGTCAAAAGTAAATCAGTTTCCGTGAGCTACACCGCCGGTTGCGCCTTTTTGAATGATGCGATGGTCGCTTATGCGGTATCCGGCAGGAACAGCAAAATTCGCCGGATCGGGCTCAGTCAGGCTGATGTCGCTGACGGTAAAGGTTTGCGTGCCGCTCCGCGGATCGCTCCGCTTGACCACGATATTGATTCCGAGTTGGGGCGAGTACCAGAATTCCTTCGTCACGGAAATCGGCCTGTCATTTCCGATCACGCCGATCGCAATCGTCGTCGTTTCCCGTGTGCCAGTAACGTCCAAACCGCTCACATTGTCCTTGCCGAGGCCCTCGCGGGTGAGTGTGCGTTTGCCGTCTTTATCGAGCGGGACAGCAGGTGTGGTTAGTACTTTGACCGGTGCAAAATATCCGCGTTCATCGCAGACGTGAATATTGGGACGGCAAATATATAGCGCGTGCGTTAAGGGATCGCTGATTTCAGTTAAACGGAGCTGTGGCTGGTCAGGGCTATCTTTGGGAACGAATGTGCGGCGTTCTTGAAAAATCCTTCCCTGGCTGTCGCGCATTACGATTCGATGATTTTGATGGGTAACGCTTGTGCCATCTTCCAGATGCTTGGTCCAGATGGTCGTGACCGTCGCGGAAAAGGGTGCATTCGGGATTGGCGGAATATCAATACTGCTGAACTGCTGACGATTTCCATCGTGCCGCCGTCAGGAGCGTGAACTCCCTCATCCGAGGTTTGCGCATTCAGGAAAGAGGTGGAAATGAAGAGCGTAGAGAGCAGCAGAAGAAGAGCCGGGCATTGCATAAAAGCCTCCAGCGATGGAGGTAATATAACAGAGTTCCTGCCGCCGGAGTAAAGATGCAGAATACCCGCTGGAATTGTTACAGTAGGGAATCAAAGCTATGCGCATGGTCATCAAAGTCGGCACCAGCCTGATCGCTCCTGGCGGGCGTATTGATACTGTGCGGATGCGCGCCCTGATAGACCAGTTAGACCTTAGTAAACATCAATATTTGATCGTAAGCTCGGGCGCGATTGCCTCGGGGATGTCTCACCTCGGGTTCAGCGAGCGTCCCTCCAGTGTACCGCAGATGCAGGCCTGCGCCGCTGTGGGTCAGAGCCTGCTCATGCATACCTACGAGCAGCTCTTTTTCGGCAAAAAAGTGGTGGCGCAACTTCTGCTTTCGAATGACGATTTCACCTCGCCGGTACGTTATAAAAATTTGCAGAACGCGCTGAATGAGCTGCTAAAGCTCGGCGTTGTCCCCATTGTGAATGAAAATGATAGCGTCTCAGTCCGCGAACTCGTCGGGGCATTCGGCGATAACGACGAACTGAGCGCGCTTGTGGCAACAGCGGCGAATGCAGACTGGCTGCTGCTCTTGACCGATGTAGATGGATTTTATGTTTCAAACGGCAACCGCCCCAAAGTTGTGCGCACCATCCGCAGACTGACTGCAGAGATGGAAGCCGCCTGCAATGGCCAAGGCAAGCTGGGCCGGGGCGGCATGCGTTCCAAGCTTCGTGCAGCGAAAGTGGCGAGTGAGTCCGGCATTCATGTGGCCATCGTGAACGGCCGCCACCCTTCCGCGATCTCTTCGGCCATGGAACGCAAAATAGGAACATACTTTCCTCCGCAGAATGGAGGATCATAAAATGGCGTCCACAGTGATTACCGCGCTCACAACTCACGAGAAACTTCTGCGCGCACGCCGCGCTGCGGCTGAACTGGCGCAGTTTTCCACTGCTCAAAAGAACGCGATTCTGCTGGCAATCGCCAGCGCCATTGAAGCGAACGCCGGAGAGGTTCTTCGCGCCAATGAAAAGGACCTGGAACTCTCGGGTCTGGAAGGCGCAATGCGCGAGCGGTTGACTTTGAATCCGAAGCGGATTGCAGAAATGGCAAAAGGCGTTCGCGATGTGGCCGCCCTCGCCGATCCGGTAGACGAAACCGTGGCCGAGTGGACATTGCCCAACGGCCTTCGCATTCGCAAGGTGCGCGTTCCCTTGGGAGTGGTCGGCATTATCTACGAATCGCGCCCTAATGTGACCGTGGATACGGTGGCGTTGACACTAAAAACCGGGAATGCCATTGTGCTGCGCGGCGGCAAGGAAGCCATCCACAGCAATCGGTGCCTGGTCGAAATTTTGAACGGCGTTAAAGGTATTCCCGAAGGAGCTATCGAACTGCTCGATTCGAGCACACGCGATTCCGTCGGCGAATTGATTAAAGCGCGGGGACTGGTGGATGTGATTGTTCCTCGCGGCGGCGAAGGCCTGATTTCTTTTGTGGTGGAGAATTCCGTTGTCCCGGTCATCGAGACCGGAGCAGGAAATTGCCACGTTTTTGTGGACGAATCGGCCGACCTCTCAATGGCCGATGCAATTGTCATCAATGCCAAAACGCAGCGGCCTTCCGTTTGCAACGCGGCCGAGAAGCTGCTCGTGCATACAAGCATTGCGGCGCAATATGTTCCGCACATCGTAAAAAAGCTGATAGATGCCGGAGTTGAAGTTCGTGGTGATGTCGAGAGCCAACGCCTT
>JAICKN010000009.1 GCA_025927855.1 Terriglobales bacterium | reverse complement strand
CGCGAGAGTTCGGGCCACTTCCGTCTTACCAACACCCGTCGGGCCAAGGAACAGGAACGACCCAATGGGCCGGTTCGGGCTCTTCAGGCCGGCGCGGCTGCGGCGGATTGCACGGGCCAGAGCGCTGATGGATTTATCCTGCGAGATCACGCGCTTGTGCAGCTCTTCTTCAATGCGCAACAATTTCTGCGTCTCTTCTTCCTTAATGGAGGTGATGGGCACACCCGTCCAGCGCGAGACTACATCCTCGATGTCCTCGCGGCCAACAACTCCGGTGGAAGATTCATCAAGGTGGTACTTTTCGCGGAAGGCGCGCAGATTCTCGCGTTCCTTCCGTTCTTCATCCGAGTAGAAGCGCGCCTTCTCGAATTCATGGTTCGCAATGGCGTTTTCCATGCGGTGAACAATGAACTTGATCCTCTTCTGCACTTCGGTGATCTCTTCGGGCAGAGAAGTCTGGCGCAGCTTTACCCGTGCTCCGGCTTCGTCCACCAGATCAATCGCCTTGTCTGGAAGAAAGCGGTCCGGAATATAGCGGTTGGAATGCGAGACAGCGAAGTTGATCGCATCGTCCGTATACGTGACCGCATGAAATTTTTCGTAGCGGTCCTTAATTCCAAACAAAATTTTCGTGGCATCAGCTTCGTTCGGCGGCGGAACTTTCACCGCCTGAAAGCGGCGCTCAAGCGACCGGTCTTTCTCAATGGACTTGCGGTATTCTCCGGGCGTGGTCGCGCCAATGCACTGAATCTCTCCGCGAGAGAGAGCGGGTTTTAGGATGTTGGCGGCGTCGAGCGAGCCTTCCGCCGACCCCGCGCCTACGAGCGTATGCAATTCATCAATAAAGATGATGGAATTTTGCGACTCCATCAATTCCTTCATAATGGTCTTCAACCGCTCTTCAAACTGACCGCGATATTTAGTGCCGGCGACAATTAAAGAAAGATCAAGAGCCAATACACGCTTATCCGCTAAAAATGACGGAACTTCGCCATCGGCAATACGCTGCGCGAGTCCTTCGACGATGGCAGTCTTGCCGACCCCGGGTTCACCGATAAGCACGGGATTATTTTTCGTGCGACGGCAGAGAATCTGCACAACGCGCTCAAGTTCGTTCTCGCGCCCCACAAGCGGATCAAGCTGCGTATCCATCGCCGCCTGCGTCAGGTCGCGGGAGAATTCACTCAATAATGAAGATTCGCGCTGCTGCCGCTGCTGGGGCTTTTCCTGCCGCGTGCGCGAGAGCTCTTCGCGGATGGCGGAGAGTCGCAGGCCGCGCTCGTGCAGAATTTCCGCAGCGAAGCATTTTTCTTCCCGTAGTAAACCCAACAACAAATGTTCCGTGCCAATGTGTTTATCCGAAAGTCGCTCCGCCTCTTCCGCCGCAAAAGCCAGAACGCGCTTGCATTCATTGCTCAGCGGCAGGTCCACCGAGGTCGAGACTTTCTCCCGGATGGTGGTATGCCCTTCAATCTGCTTGCGAATGGATTCCACCGATGCATGAGAGCGCAAAAACCGGTTCGTTAGGGCTTTATCTTCGCGCAGAAGTCCCAGCAACAGATGCTCCGTCTCTATGTAGGGAGACCCGAACTGGCTGGCTTCATAGCGCGCGAAAAAGATGACGCGCCGTGCCTTCTCCGTATAACGTTCAAACATATTTGCCCTTCCCCTTGAGCTCTCCGGGGACTACTGGTTTGTACTTCCCCACCCCACCCGCGGGAACCCTGGCCCTGGCTGTTTCCAGCCTGATCTATTGTGCAATTCCCGTGCCACGAGTCCAAGTGTTAAATAAGCACCCCGGGAACCTCAGTCCCGTTACCTTAGACACCGGAATTATTTCCGTCTTCCAAAAGTATTTCCTTTCAACAACGCCTTGCCGCAGTTCCATTTCTGCACTGATAAAAGTCACCAATCTTCTTCGTCCTTTTTATGCCGGAAGCGACTCCGGCGCAACCTCTTCTATTTGCCCTTGCTGTAACCGCAGCACACGGTCGCAACGGCGCGCAAAAGCAAAATTGTGCGTAGCAATCAGAGAGGTCAGTTGATAGTCGCGATGTAACCGGGAGATCAATGCAAAAACCGCGTCCGCCGTGCGGCTGTCGAGGTCGCCCGTGGGCTCATCGGCCAACAAAATTTTTGGCCGTGTAATCAGCGCCCGGGCCAGCGCGATCCGCTGCTGCTCCCCGCCGGAAAGTTCTCCCGAGCGGTGGTGCGCACGCCCTGCCAGACCCACCTCCTGCAGCCAACGCCCAGCTTCTTTTTCTGCCTCCTGCCTGGAGTTACCACGCAGCAAAAGTGGCATGGCTACATTCTCCAACGCCGTAAATTCCGGGAGCAGATAGTGAAACTGCCACACAAAGCCAATTTCCCGATTGCGGAAATCGGCGGCCCGATCCGGCGAAAGAGATCCCAACCGCAAGTGGGCGAAGTATACTTCACCTGCTGAAGGCCTATCAAGAGCGCCCAGGATGTGCAATAACGTGCTCTTTCCTGCGCCGGATTCTCCCACCAGCCCAAGCATTTCTCCCTGATTTGCCTGGAACGAAAGATTTTCAAAGAGCGCCAAATCTGCGTTGCCGGAACGAAAGACTTTCTTCAGTCCCTCGACTCGCAGAACGGTTTCACCTGTTAGATGCAACTGGAATGCTCCTCGTCTCAAGATCGCATAACGCCAGCAGAATTAAACCCTTCCGCATACAGTAGGAGTTTCCTCACCTTCATCTGGTTACAGCGTTGTCAAAACGGTCCGGCCTCGAAGCCATTATTCGTAACGCAGCGCCTCTGCCGGTAAAATCCTCGCCGCCGACCACGAAGGGTATATGGTAGCAACCAGCGAAACCGCGATAGCGACCCCCGCAATCCATAGTCCATCCACCAGGCGCGGCGCAAATGGAACATAGCTGATGGAATATACCTCGGGAGAAAGCGCGAGGAAGTGATATTGCGCTCCGACCCAGGAAAGCGCGTACCCTACGATCAGCCCAAGGGCGGTTCCAACAATCCCAATTAACAATCCCTGACCGATAAAAATCCGCCGTACTTGCGACCTGCGTGCACCCATGGACATGAGCACGGCGATGTCGCGCGTTTTCTCCATCACCATCATGATGAGCGAGATCAGGATATTCAGCGCGGCAACAAAAACGATCAGGCTGATCGTGATGAAGGTCACCAGCCGCTCCAGGCTCAACGCGTGGAACAAAGCTTTGTTCTGCTCCATCCAGTTGGAGGCCATGAATCCCCCTCCGGCAGCCTTGGCAATTTCATCCGCTACCTGTGGAGCCTTGTAGATGTCATCAATTTTGAATTCGATGACGGAAATCTGATCTCCGAGCTCGAACAGGCGCTGCGCGTCGCTCAAATTCACGAATGCCCAGGAAGTGTCATAGTCGTAAAACCCGGAGTCGAAGATTCCCGCGACTCGGAAGCGCACATATTTTGGGGCCATGCCGAATGGCGTCAGCTCGCCCTGCGGACTCACCACCATCACGACAGAACCAACGGTTGCGCCGAGCTGGTCGGCCATATCTTTTCCCAGAATAATTGGCGGCATCTGCGCTACGCGGTTTTCTATATCGCCGAGAGCATCGGCGATTGGCGCCTGTTGGCTGGCCGGAGAATTCGTTCCGGCAGAGTTCTGGTCTTTATTGTCCAGGCTTTTATTGTGGCCTTCGCTCTGCGGATTGAGCGCATCCACGGACCCGGTCTTTACCGTGTCCAGCAAATCACTTACGCGCCGCTCGTCCGCCGGAAGAATTCCTTTGATTACCGCCCCGCTGGCCCGCGGCCCGCGGGAAATCAGGACTTGCTCATAAATCGCCGGAGCTGCGGCCAGCACGTGCGGCTCTTTTGCCAGTCGATCCATCAATGGCCGCCAGTTTTTTATGCCATCATCGGCAATGCGCAGCAGATTGACGTGCGAACTTGAACCCAGAAGACGGTTTTGCAAATCCTGGCGGAATCCGTTGTTGATGGCTATGGCAATCACCAGCGAAGCGACTCCAGCCACGATGCCGGCGATCGAAATGCCCGTGATCACGCCAATGAAGGCCTGCCGCCGCTTGGCGCGCAGATATCGCGTAGCTATGAAAAGTTCAAAACGCATGAATAAGTTTCGCCGCAGTGATCGCCGAGCCGGGCAAGCCCGCTGGAACCGGCGCTACTTTTCACGCGTAGCGCCCACCATTCGCGTCAATTCGTAGCGCCGCCGTCCCCGGCGGCTCGGGTCAGGCCGTTGTATCAAAGGCCGTAAAATCCCGAAATCGGCTCCCCGATTGCGCTTTCATCATATACGCGGAATCGGCAGAACGGCACGCACCCGGCGGCGGTACTGAACGTATTCTTCTCCAAACCTGCGTTCCAGTTCTTTGTCCTCCATGCGGATCATCAGCGCTCCCGTGACCACAGCAAACAAAACAAGTCCGTAGAGAGCTACCAACCCGGTTCCCAGGCTCCATGCCAACATCTCGCAAAGGTGCCCCAGGTAAACCGGATGCCGCACGCGCCCCCGGACTCCCGAAGTCACCAGCCGCTGTTCCGGGTGGTCTGGCAAAACCTCGGGAATTCCGCCAAGTTGCTTCGCGCTGAAGCCGTTGCCGGCATGCGAATAAAGCCACAGCCCCGCAGAAAAGAGGACCGCAGCCGGAATCCATCCCCACCAGGAGGTATACAGCGCCTCGTGCCGCCAGCGGGCGCTCACGATCCCCAGCACAATCCATACGGCAAACCACGCAGGCAGGATCGTTTTGTAGGGTGACCTGCGCCTCCGCCAAAATCCAACAAAAGGATGCACAATAAACCAAAACGAAGGGATGCTGGCATACACAATGCAAATACACCAGGCGATGGTCTGAATCAATTCACGGATTAAGTTCATCATTATGGAACCATCATTCTACTGTGTTGTGCGAAGTAGAACTTTGTATGGCAAAGTAGAAGCAGCCAATGGCCCAAACCGAGAGCAGCCATACCGGAGGGTACGTCGCTTTCTCTTATCGCGACTTCACTCTCTACCAGATCGCGCGATTTTTCATTGTGGCCGCACTTGAAATGCAATCCGTCGCCGTCGGCTGGCAAGTTTACGACATTACGCGCAGACCGCTCGATCTCGGCTTAATCGGCTTGGCGCAATTCCTGCCGGGAGTCTTGTTGTTCCTCGTGGCAGGACACTCGGTGGACCGCTTTGAACGCCGGAAAATTCTCACCATCTGCTATGCGGCGTTTGCCGTCAGCTCCACTCTGCTGTTAGTCATCACCCTCCGCTACCAGTCTGTATTCGCTATTTATTTCGTAATGCTGCTGGTCGGCGTGGTGCGATCTTTCAGCGGACCAGGCGGCCGCGCATTTCTTCCTGAACTGGTCGCGGAAGAACATTTTCCCAATGCTGTCGCATGGAATGCCTCCATCTTTGAGGGCGCCACTATCCTTGGCCCTGCAGCTGGCGGCTTTTTATACGCAATCTCGCATGGCCCAACCGTGGTTTATGCGGCAACCGTAATCACAGCGATTGTTGCTACAGCGTCCATGCTGCGCATCCACTCCAAGGCAAAACCAAGGCCGAGAGAAGAGATCAGCATGAAAACAGTCCTTGCCGGCCTGCACTATATCTGGGAACAAAAGCTCATACTCGGCGCAATCTCCCTGGATTTATTTGCTGTGCTGCTGGGCGGGGCAGTGGCCCTGCTGCCCGTTTATGCGCGCGAAATTCTTCACACTGGCCCCTGGGGATTAGGCCTGCTGCGCAGCGCCCCCGGGGTAGGCGCGGCCATTATGGCCCTGGCGCTCGCCCACCGTCCCCTGCGCCGCAAGGTGGGATTGACCATGCTGTGGTGCGTCGCCGGTTTCGGCGTGTGCACGATCATCTTCGGCCTCTCCCGCAGCCTCATCGTCTCGCTCATCGCATTATTACTGCTGGGCGCTTCCGACATGGTCAGCGTCATTGTGCGCGGCGTGCTAGTACAGCTCGGCACCCCCAATGCCATGCGCGGACGCGTGAATGCCGTCGAGATGCTGTTTATCGGCGCATCGAATGAACTCGGCCAGTTTGAATCCGGCGTCACCGCCGCATGGATCGGCACTGTTCCCGCCGTTGTGCTGGGAGGAATTGGAACGCTGGTAGTGATTGCCATTTGGGCATGGCGCTTTCCTGAATTACGCAATGCCGATGAGTTCGTCTCCGTCGAACAACCTACCTAGAACCATGCCTCCAGCAAAAAAAGCCGCACTCAATTCTGGCAGCAATCTCTTAAAAAATGTCGCCTCGAAGTTGAGCGTAGCGAAGACCGAGGGACCTTACGACTGGGAGAGAACTTTGATGCAGTCAACGGGAACATTCCTGGAATCTGCACAAGCACCTGCATTTTGTCATAGCCCCTTCGCAAAAGCGCTCCGGGGCGAATGATTCTCAGGCGGCCGGGGAAATCCAAGTGACTTCTACATAATGGATTATCTGGAGGGCCCGCCGCCCTTGCTTTCTCTCAAGTGCTTCCCCGGCTGCTGGAACGGGTCTGATTTACCTGCCGCGCACCACAACTTTGGCGGAGTTCATGTTCTGGTATTCGTCATAGACGCGCACCACAACTACATGTTCTTCGCTGATGGGGTTTGAGCCATTCTCCACTGCTGAATTCCCTGGAAGCTCCACGCTGAAGTCATAATTTTCCTGCTTCGCGTCGGAAAGTTTGTCCACCGGGTCTACATATTGCCAATCGCTGGCATCAATGGAATATTCCGCTCGCCGGATGTTGGAAAAATTGTCGCTCCCATGGAAAGACACGTGAATCTTGCCGTTCTCGATGGCCGCGCGCAGATTCTCAATGCGCGGTGGAGTGGTGTCCACCTCAAAGCGCGCGCTTTCTTTTTCGGCAGTCAATGCCTCGCCCGGAGAATGCGAGGGAGCATCGGAAGCGACCACTTTGACGGTGTAGCCGTCATCCGGCAAGAGCGAAGCATCGAAGGAATAGAACTTTTCACTGAGGTTATCTTTTAACAAGAGCCAGCGGCCCTCGCCATCGCCTTTGTAATACACCGAATAGACCATATTGTCATCATTGTCGTCATGCACCGACCACCGCAGTCCAATCGAATCACGGTCATGAATCACCTGCGGCGGAACATCGGATCGGCGCGCTCCATCGCTGTCATTTCCCCCTTGCCGCTGGACAGACTGGTAACGGATGCCAACCTGCGCCGCCACTTCATCGAAATCGGGCGCGACATTCCTGGTCAAATAATTGATGGTCACTTCGTCCAATTCCGGCGGCGGACTGCCGGCGTGCAGCACGGCTTTCCATTGGATGAACCGCGCCGAAGGAGAAGTAATAGCTCCGTCCTTTTGCAAATCAGCTTTCTTCCATGTGCTCCAGTTGCGGTCGGGATTGTCTACATTGCCGCTGCGCGCAAAGATCTCTACATTGCCCGCTCCCCGGTATTCGAGCCTTCCCCAGCGCGAAAAAAGATGCGCGTCATACACATCGCTTTCGTAAGTCCCTTCAGGGTTCGGCATCGCGCCGAGCAGAAAAATTTTCCCCAGATTGCTGGTCGCGGCGTAAATGCCGCCCTTCGGGGCTTTGGCGAATGCAGTAATCTGGCTGGCGCTTGCCTGCAAAAGGTCGGTGAAATTATCTTCACCGGCAATTTCAAAGATGTGTCCGCGATTTCCGGTTCCGGCCAGCAGATGGCCTTCCCGGTCGAAAGTAAGGGCGTATACCAGGTCCTCATGGGATGACCACAAGCTCACGGGCGCGCCGTCCGTCGCAATCTTGTAAATTTCCGATCCGCCTGCACTGGCCCCGGAGGCAGGAAAATTGCCCAGGGGAAGCGCCGAGGCCGCCGGTGTATTGATGGCCACTGTTCCTTTTTGACCTGTGGGAACTTGCGCCGCAGATTTGCGGGGGAAAGAAATTACCGGCGGCGGGGCCGAGCCTGCAGTCTTTTCCCCCGCGCCCGCGGCATAAATGTTCCCTTCGTGGTCCACAGCCAGGGCGGTAATTTCTTTTTTTGGCGCGCTATAGAGAACAAACGCTTCGCCGGATGGCGAAATGCGGTAGATCAGGCCGCTTCCGTCGGAGCCCGCGATCACATTTCCGTTTTTATCCAAAGCGAGCGTTCGGATGTGCTCTTCGTCGCTCTTGAAAAATAATGAGTGTTCGCCTTGCGGAGTGACGCGGAAGATTTCCCCGTGGTCACCGGTGGCGACATAGAGATTCCCCGCCGGATCGAGCAGCAAGTCCCAAATATATTTTGTGCCCGAATCGAAAAAGACAGACGAGGTCCATGTGCCACCCGAAACTTTTACCGTTGAATTTTTCCCAGAGTCATTCACTCTCGAATGTTCAATGCGGTAAATCTTGCCATCCGGATTGGTGGCCGCATACACGGTTCCTTTTGCATCCACCACCAGACTTTGCACCTGCAGCTCTTGCGGCTCAAAAATCGCGGTGGACTTCCCGTCTGGCGTGATCTGATAGATTCGCGCGGGCGCGCCGGCAGCGGCGTACAAATTGCCTTCGCGGTCGCAAGCAATGGCCCATATATAAGTGGATGGCGTCGTGGTCACCGCCTTGAACGACGGAGCCAGTTCCAGGCCGCCTTCGCTGCGGATGGCGACGCCTTTTGCCGTTCCTTTGCTCAGGTCATCGGCCTTCGATTGCTTCCAGGCGCGTGTGCCTTCAGCCACAGCAAAAGGCAGACATACAAGAAATATGAAAAGGAAAAAAAGACGACGTACACGGATTGCCAAATCACACCTCATCCAGAAAAACACGCCAGCATTCAATTGTGCTCAGAGGAAACGCTCTCGCGGCGGTTATTTGATATTGATCGTCAGCACTTGCGCGCCGGAAACAACGTAGTCGAGTGGCTCGGTCGCGGATTCGTCCACCGAGGACTCGGCCTGCACGACCATCTCCTGCCGGCCGCGCATGCTGTCCATCACATTCATAATGGAAAGCGGCAGCGAAGGCATGACCTTGTCCGCCACCATCGCTTCGGGGTCATTCTCCAGCAGGGAAACGTAAATGCGGTTGTTTACATGTTCTTTGTTGAGCAGAGAAATCGTGGAAGCTAAATCCATTTTACTGTTGAACAACGGGGTGGTCTGACGGATGTGGTCCAGAGTCCCGCCGTCGCTCACCAGGATGCGCAATGGACCTTGCGAAACAGAAGTCGGAATCTTCACAGGAATCTGCTTCACGATTGCCTCGCCACGATAAGGGCGCAACACCGTCTCGATGGTAATTTCATCGCCGGGCCGCGCTTCCGTGACGTCCGTCCGCGCGCCTTCCAGTCTCGCCCAGCGGCGCTCATGCACGAGGTCAAAATCCAGTTTGACCCCGCGAATATCGGGTGCGCTGTAAGGATTGTCGTAGATCCGGCCAAAACGCGCGCCTAATGAGGTCGCTGCCAGCATCGCCGCTGGCTGACCTCCATCTTCCGGCGCATACATATTTTGCAAGCTCACATTCGGATAACCGCTCACCGCAATGCTTCCGCTCATGCGGTAGCTGGTCTCCTCGCCGTACTCATTGACTCCATGCAGCGCGTTGTACACCGTGGCCATCATCGCAGCCGGGCTAAGTCCGGGGTTGTTGAGCACCTCGTAGTGAAATTGCCGCTCCACCGGGCCGCCGTGAATGGTGAGCGTAACCGGAATCATGTCCGGCTTTTTCCCGAATTCTCCCAAAATTCCGGTGTGGCGGTCCTGCACGAACGCGCCCACGGGTTCGGTGGCATTCACAATCTTGAACGCGTTCAACGGCGAGGCCAGCGTCGCAATGACTTGTGCTTTCGTCATCGGCAGGTCTACCATGCCGAACTGCAACAGCGGGTGCCCGCATGCCAACAACTGATTGGCATCAATATACGTGACTGTGCATGTAGCGGAAATGTCCATATCCCCGCGTACTAGCACCGCGCTCACCGCGGAACCCGGCACCAGAGGCTCAGGCTGCTTTACATCACTCACCGAGCCGACGCCCATGACCGGCTGAATCCCAATGGCAGCAAATTTTGAAGCGAACTGCTCCACTGCATCCTGGGAAAAGCCGTTAAACACCAGCGGGGTTTCTATGGGCTTCAGAAAATTCTGCACACCGCCGTTTAGATCGGAAGGAAGCCCGGAAACTCCCGGCCCGGAAGTTTTGTTCAGCTTCACAGGACTGGCTTTGGCCTCAACCGGACCCGCGCCCGGCGTCCGGTCCATGGCGCTAATCTCAAGCATCTCCCCGATGGGAGTGACGCCCGCGATCGGGTCTTTGGAAAATTCTCCTATGCGGAAAGCCAGCGCTCCGGCCAATTTGCCATTCAAATAAACCGGACTGCCGCTCATGCCCGCCACCACCCCGGTATATTCCGCCTTCGCGCCGCCGAGGCGAATCAGAATAATGTCTCCCTTTGGCCCGTTCGCATTCTTGAGTACACCAAGCACCTCCACCGGCATGGGTTCCGGCTGCGTACCCTGAAAAACGGTGTAGGCCACACCCTTCATGCCGGGGCTGATTTCGCTCAGAGGAATAGTTTCAACTGGCAACGAATGTTGTGCGCTTAGAGTTAAGCAGAGAAGGAAAAAGCAGAGTACAACCTGGGCAAGGGTCGCCACACGTCTCATGAATAATTCCCCGGGACCACCGAACCACCAACGCTGGTCTCCAAAAATCTACACTTCGCGCCGGGTATCAATCACTTACTGGGAGGAGAGAGGACAATGCAAAAAGCAAACATCCCAAACGCAAAGCAAGTGCGTCTATACTAGCATAGGATTTTCCGGGAGTATCATGTTTTCTATTTCTCTCAGCTACAAGCGGAATTTTGCGGGCGTGTGCAATTTTTTGCTCTCGCTGGCCCTGATTTTTGCCCTCTGCGCCGTCACCTCCGTGGGGCAGGAATCTCAACAACCGCCCGCCAACAACCCCAACCAGCAGGAAGCGCCCCCGGACGCTGGCGGCCCGCAAGGCAACGTTGGCCCTTACGCTATCCCAAAGAAAAAAGAAGCGCCCCCTCCGCCGCCTCCTGAAAAGCCTAAGAAGATTGAGGGCATGCCCAATTACTCTATCAACGTAACCGTCCCGGTTGTGACCGTGCCGGTCTCGGTGGTGACGAAGAGCGGCCAATTCATCCCCGGGCTTAAAGAGGGGAATTTTAGAGTTTTTGAAGACGGCGTCCCACAGAAGGTCACCGGATTCAACCAGTCCGAAGCTCCCATTACGGCGGTCATGCTGGTCGAATTCGCGGATATTTCCTGGGGCATTACAGCCGACTCGCTCACCGGCGCTTATACCTTCGCCAGCCAGTTGAAAAAGAATGATTGGGTTGCAGTCGAATACTACGATTTGAAACCGCACATTCTCGTCGATTTCACCCAAAACAAACAGGCGGTAATGGACGCTGTGGAGCGAATGCAGCTTCCACAATGGCGCGAGACCAACCTGTTCGACGCTCTCTATGACACGCTCGACCGTCTGGAACGGGTGGACGGACACAAATACGTAATTTTGATTTCCAGCGGATTCGACAGCTTCAGCAAACTTAAGCTGGATCAGATTTATAAGAAAATAAAAAACACCCACGACATTACGATTTTTTCGGTCAGCACCGGATGGCTGGCGCGCACCATGGGCTACGCATACCGCGGTCTGGGCGTGACCGCCGAACCGCATGAGATTGATTATTTGCAGGCTGACAATGAAATGCAAACTTTCGCGAAGCTCACCGGCGGACGTTTTTACCAGCCCCACGTGCCGCAGGAGTATGGCGAAATCTTTCAAAACATCCTAGGCGATATGCGCAGCCAATATATGCTGGCCTACCATCCCACGAACACCAAGCTTGATGGAACGTACCGCAAGCTCAAGGTAGAAGTGGTGGCGCCCGATGGCGGCCCTCTCACCGTAAAGGATCAGCACGGCAAGAACGTGAAATACGACGTGGTCGCGCGCGAAGGCTACACCGCCAAGCACACTGTTGAATAAGATGCCTTTGTCTAGGATGCAATTCGCATGGATGCCAGTGCGGGACGCGGAACGGTAGAAACTCGCGCAGGGACAGCCGGCCCTCGGCTGTCCGGCAGAGCGTAGCTCTGCAAACACAGCTTCAACCTCCGGGAATCTTCTGATTCAAAACGCGGGGAAGATAAATCTACTGCGTCTTTTCCGCCCTGCCCAGGCACCCCGCCTGAAACGACCGCAAATCCACGCGGTGCAATCTCTTGCTCATCCCCGGACGCAACAAATTGAAATGCCGGATAGTAAATAAATATTCCGCCACGAACCACAGGGGCTTTTCCGTGGTCATCCATTGCAGATGGTCAAAGCGCGCAAGGTTTACCGGGCGGGAAAATGTCCGCAGCGAACGCTCTCTTCGCAAGTTGAAGTAGACCTCAAAATAACTCAGCGCCAGCTCCCGCAAGGTGCGGTACACCGGTTCGCGGTAGCGGCACCCCGTGTAGTTCGACTTCGCCAGCGCGCCCCAGTGACCATGCTGGCGATAAATGGCAATCACGTGATCCGTATCTTTTTCCGCTTCTAAGTCCAAAACCAATGGCGGATAACCGTTTGCCCGCAGCGCCGCCGCCGCGAACATTGCGCCTTCAAAACAATGCGAGGTGTTTTCGCGCAGCACCACCCGGGGAGACCACCCCGTGTCCGCAAGATGGTAGGGCATGTCATCAAGAAATTTTTGAATCCCAAATGGATTCTTGAGGCTGCGCAGTTTGCGGAGCTCTTTGCGAGTAAAGCCGGGACTAAAACCGAGCCGGTCAGAGTTCATTTGCAATGTGAGGAGTTTACCTTATTCAAAAAACATTCAGCGGTCTTCATTCAGCGTTCCACAAACAATTGCGCCAGTTCCCGCGGCGAATCCACAATCACATCGGGCTCCAAACTTGCCAGGCTATGCGGCGCGAAGCCGTAAGTCACAGCACAAACCCACAACCCGGCATTGCGCGCGGTATTCACATCCACGGATGAGTCGCCCACCATGAGCGTTTCTTGGGGGGCCGCCTGCGCCTCGCGCAAAATTGCCTGCGCTCCCTGCGGATCAGGCTTTTTTGAGGGAAAGCTATTTCCCCCATAAATCTGCTCGAAAAAATCACCCAGGCCCAACGCCTGCACAATCGCGCGGCAGGGATTCACCGGCTTGTTGGAGAGAACGGCCATCTTCCGCGAATATCCGTTCACCCCATGCTTCATCACCTGCAACGCCTCACGGATTCCTTCGTAGGGCTTCGTGAAATCGAGTTTGTGATCGTGATAGTAGGCCAAAAAATATTCCATCGCGCGTTTCAGCAAGGCCTCATCTTCCGGATGGCCCAGTGCGCGCTGTACCAGCATGGCCACTCCATCGCCCACGTAGCTGGCGATCACGTCTCCCGGAAGCTCAGGCGTATTCAGGTGCCGCAGCATCGCATTTACCGAGTGGATCAGGTCCAGGCGCGAATCAATCAGCGTCCCATCGAGGTCGAAAATCAGCAGCTTAATTTTTTGCGGGTCGAAGCGGCGGTGAAAGCGGATCACTATTTAGAATAAGCTATTGCCTTCGAACCGTCAGCTTTAAGGAAGCTGGATGAACACTGCCCGCTCACAGACCTATTCTCAAAGCCCGTGAAAGGGTTACAATGCCTACGCGGTCTTCCAAGTAAGATTTTTCAGGAGCGGCAATTGGATGACGACAACAAAAACGGACCCCGAACTCGCCGCAATCAGCAGCGCCTCGCATAAGCCTGCCAGCTATGAGGGCTTAAGCCGCGAGCAACTCGTCAGTTTCTATCGTTATATGTATACCTCCCGGCGCATGGATGACCGGGAAATCGCCCTCAAACGGCAGCAGAAGCTCTTTTTCCAGATCTCCGGCGCCGGGCATGAAGCCATTGGTGTAGCCGCGGCATTTACGCTCAAGCCCGGCTACGATTGGTTTTTTCCCTACTACCGGGACCGTGCCCTTTGCCTTGGCCTCGGCGCAACTCCTTACGAAATGTTTTTGCAGGGCGTGGGCGCCGCCAGCGATCCCAGCTCTGGCGGGCGCCAGATGCCTTCACACTGGAGCTACACGCGCCTGAATATCGTCACGCAGTCCTCCTGCACAGGAACGCAAATTCTTCATGCTGTCGGCTGCGCGGAAGTCCGGCGCTATGTGGCAAAGCATCCTCATGCAGCCCACAAAGTACAGGGCGACTACCGCGAGTTCAAAGAAATTGTCTGCCACGATGACGAAGTCACCTATGTCTCGCTTGGCGATGGCACTACCAGTGAAGGGGAATTCTGGGAGGCACTGAACGTCAGCGCATTGCGCAAGCTGCCCGTCTTGTTCTGTGTTGAGGATAATGGATACGCCATTTCCGTTCCGGTGGAGGCGCAAACGGCAGGAGGAAATATTTCGCGCCTGGTGCAGGGTTTCCCCAACTTTCATTTTGAAGAGGTGGATGGTACCGACCCGGTCGCGAGCTACGCCGCGTTGCGCCGCGCTGTTTCCCATTGCCGCGCCGGCGATGGCCCTGCGTTTGTGCATGCGCATGTAATCCGACCGTATTCGCATTCGTTTTCTGAGGACGAACGGCTTTACCGCCCGGAGTCCGAACGGCAGCGCGACGCCGCGCGCGATCCTGTACATTCCACGCAAATGTTCCTGATTCGCGAAGGAATTCTGAGCGCGGAAAAAATCAATCAACTGGAAAAGGAAGTGGACGAAGAAATTCAGGCTGCGGTAGACCGGGCGTTGAACGCCGAACCTCCACGCCCGGAATCGGTAAGACAGTTTGTCTACTCTCCGGATATTGATCCCTCGTCCTCCCTCTTTGCGGCAGAAATCGTTTCTACAGACCACGGGCACAACGAAAAAAAAGGCCCGGCCCCGAAAACGATGGCCGACATGATCAACGCCACGCTGCACGATGAGATGCGCCGCGACGAACGCATCATTGTCTTTGGCGAGGACGTGGCCGATTGCAGCCGCGAAGAATATCTGCACAAGCATCTGGTCAAAGGCAAAGGGGGCGTGTTCAAGCTCACATTCGGCTTGCAGTCGGAGTTCGGATCCGAGCGCGTGTTCAACGCGCCCATTGCCGAGGCCAGTATTGTGGGCCGCGCTACCGGAATGGCCCTTCGCGGGATTAAGCCCGTCGTCGAGATTCAATTCTTCGATTACATTTGGCCCGCAATGATGCAATTGCGTAACGAATTGCCCGTGATGCGCTGGCGCTCGAACAATGGCTTCTCCGCGCCTTGCGTGATTCGCGTTGCCATCGGCGGCTATTTAACCGGCGGCGCAATCTACCACTCGCAATGTGGCGAAAGCATCTTTACCCACATTCCCGGGCTGAGGGTCGTTTTCCCGTCTAACGCTCTTGATGCCTCAGGGTTGTTGCGCACGGCCATTCGCTGCGACGATCCCGTGCTTTTTCTGGAGCACAAGCGCCTTTACCGCGAAAATTATGGCCGTGCTCCTTATCCGGGGCCGGATTATATGGTTCCGTTTGGCAAAGCGCACATTGTGCAGCCCGGAACCAATCTTACTGTTGTTACCTATGGCGCAGTCGTACCGCGCGCCTTGCAGGCTGCGCAAAAGCTTGAGCGCGAAAATGGCATCAAAGTGGAATTGATTGATTTGCGCACGCTCAATCCATTCGATTGGGAGACCATTGCGGCATCTGTACAAAAAACCAGCCGCGTCCTCGTGGCCTATGAAGATTCTTTAAGCTGGGGGTATGGCGCGGAAATTGCAGCGCGTATCGCCAGCGATCTCTTCGAACATCTGGATGCGCCCGTCAAGCGCCTTGCCGCTACCGATACCTTCGTTGCTTACCAACCCATGCTCGAAGACGCGATCCTGCCGCAAACCGCAGACCTGTACCGCGCAATGAAAGAGCTGGCCGAATTCTGATGCGGGAATAGCTGTACAGAAGTGTTTGAATCTTCAGAATTCGCACTATTACTCATCACGGTGGACCGTTTCCATTGAGAAAGCCGGCAGGCAAACAGCAATGTATTCCGCGCCTCCTTCGAAAGGCGTCGAATAGCGCACCCATTCTCCCTGGTGGGCGATGACCGCTTGTCCGGCTTTTACTTCCATCGAGCCGCTTTTGTGCTCCACTCGTACCGCGCCCTTCAGCACGATCGTGAATTCATCGAATTCCGGGACTTGGCCTGGCTCCTCCCACCCTTGCGGACTTCGCATCTGGGCGATGCTGACCGCATCGGTCTTCGAGTTCACTCGGCCAATGTATTCGTCAATGAGCTTCGGCTTGTTTCCCGCCGCCTGAATGCGCGTGGGCTGAGGCACAAATGTCGGCACAAGTCCTCCTGAAATGATCGAGTTATGAAACAGCAACTAACCTCTGCTATGGGAGGCGACATGGGAATTAACACCAATTGGTTCCCGGGAAGAAGACATTTTTGCGGCGCGGGGCAGCACAATCGCCGAGCATGCATAAAGCAGCACAGCGAGTACTCCCAGAATCGCTGAGCCGCCAATCATTACTAAATTTTCCAGAGCGCCGCCAACCATCGCGCCGAGTAAATTAATTCCCAACGCCTGGGATGAGTTGGATGTTCCAAAAAAACTCGACGAAAACACTAATCCGGAGAAAAACACCGGAAGCGCAGCAACGACCCCGGCGGCAAGAATTTTCTCTGCGGGCGGTAGCCCAACCAGCCTGGAATAAGAAAATGCCTCCGTCACAATCAAAACTGCGAAAAGCCCTGTGTAGGAGAACCAGAATGGCGTTTTACGCCAGGCAACAATTACGTTCGCAAAAATCGCCATTACAAAAAACGCCGCGATCACTACGCTGATCGTAACCCATGTGGCCCCAAACAGAAGCGACAACTCCGTGATCCCCTTGGTTTCAAGCAGGAGAAATCCAGCCCCCAAAAAGAACATGTGCAGTGATTCACGGCTGCTGTAGTCGTGCAAGGGCAATGTGCGTCGGCATAGCATCCATGCCCCCACAAGAAATAGCGCCAAGACGCCCAGAATTGAAGCTGGAATCCGGCGGTCTTTCAGAAAGAGAAACGGCCAATTGTCGGTTGCCAGCACCGTGGAACTCATTTTGCTCTGGAGCCTTTTGCTGATTTCTGGAAAACCAGCGACCTCTTTGTTGGTGCGCGCCGCCCCTTCCACAAAGACGACCCCTCCACCGTCATAGCCGGTTTCGTACGCGGTGGGAGGCGCCCCAAAAGCAGCCGCCAACGTCGCATATAAGCGGTCCGTTAAAAATGTTCTGCCCGAGGCGAAAGCAAGCATCAGCGTTCCTCCGGGCTTGAGAAGCTTTCGGGCTTCCAGAAAGCTTTCCTTGGTATATACGTAATTCTCCAGGCGCACAGAAGCATAGCCGGTAAGGAGCGTGTGTGAATCGAGATAGCCAAAAACGATTAAGTCGTACTTGCGCGGAGCTTTCTTGAAAAATGCGCGCGCATCGTCGTTGAATACGGTCACACGGGGAGACGCGTAGGGATGCTCGGGGTGGATCTCACGCCCTAGTCGTAAAATTAAGGGATCAATTTCTACCGCATCTATATGACCCGCATTGTGGCGGAGAGCCGCCGCGACATCGTTGCCAGTGCCTGCACCCACTATCAATACTTCATGCGGATTTGGCACCAATCTATAGGGAAGCTCGTAATGCGGAAACGCCGTCCGGTTCGGCTCGGCGGTAGGATTCTGCTTCATGAACTCCGGAGAAAGGTCGAGTATTTTCTGAAAATAGTCGTGATTTACATTCAGGAAATACGCGCTCACCCGTGGCCAGCCGGCAGGAGTTTCAAACTTATCTACGCTCACGCGGTAATACGGAGACCACATTGCATCAGGCCGGGCGACTGCCACCGCAATCACCAGCAATCCAAAGATCGCCAGGGTCTTTTTACTCTCGATGAAAAATGGGACCAAAAATACAAACCCAATCAGCAGCCACACCCACGGAGGCGAATACAAATATCCTAGCGCGGTAAACAGCAGTATCCCGGTAAGGCTTCCGGCTAGATTAATTCCGTACGCTTTGAGCGGCGGCAACTTGGAAAGAGATTCGCCGACGAATCCGCCGAGCACCACAAATATCCCAACGATCAGGGCGAGAAAATAGAGCACGGCCAGGACATAAACCAGCGTTGCCCAGGAAATCGGGTTCTGTCCGGAACCGAACTGCCAATAGTCCAGCGTGGGAGCAGGAAGGTGGATCAACTTAAATGCCGATGCATTCGCAATCAAAATAAACAATATTGCGCTCAGAACGGGGAACGCCCTCAGAATGCGAGCCTTCGGCCAACCCAGGATCATGCCAAGTCCAATCCCCAGAAAACTGGCTATGAGCGAGAGATTTTTTAGATAAGCGAACACCCGCACTTCTGATCCCAGATAGCGAATGACTAATACTTCAAAATAGAGTGCTGCGCAGCTTGCAATAAAAAGCGAGTTTGAAGCTCCAAACCACCTGTGTACCGCTTTTGCCTTCTGATCCATAAAAAAACTCAACCTTTATAACTGAAAATCATCTACTCTGCGGGGAAGCTTGGATTCTAGCCTGAATCGCAGGGTTTTGAACCAGAATTGGCGCTACAAAGGGCAAAACGATAAATTAAGCGGCATCCCCTTCTTTGCTCGCCAATTTCTAAGGCTTGTCATTCACGCATGGCAGCGGCGACAATCATAGGTTGGAATTTAACCAATCTTCAGGAAGACATTTGGGCCCGAAAAGTACCAATTTTGAAGATTCGCCGGAGACAACTGGCCCGTTCCCCTTTCATCCGGGGGCCATTGTCATTGCCACGCTCAGCAACCCGCGGGAAAAATTCTGGGGCGCTGTTCTTTCGCTTGCCCCTGAAGGACTAAGCATTCGCGGGATTGAACTCGCGTCACTGGAAGATCTCGTCAGTCTCATCCGCGAAAAAGAACCTTATACGCTCAACGTAATCTTTTTCCCCATGCATCGCGTCGAACGCATTGAGCTTGACCAGCCGGATGGCAACATCCCCTCGCTCGCGCAGCGATTCTCGGAAAGAACCGGTCTGGACGCGGCGGCGATTCTGAATTCCCGCGCGCAAAATCAAGCCGTCCAAAAAGGCCCAAGTTCATGAGACTCTCGGAGATTTTCACCGCCCCCAACCAGCTCACGTTGCTGCGCATGATTTTCGTGCCCTTCATCGTGATCCATCTGGTTTCCGGGCACTATTTTTGGGCTCTGACTCTTTTCATCCTCGCCGGATTCAGCGACGGCCTTGATGGTCTGCTGGCGCGTACACTCAAACAGCAGACTTTGCTGGGCCAGTATCTCGATCCTATTGCCGACAAGCTTTTGCTCAGCACCATGTTTTTAATCCTCTCCATCCTGCACAAGATTCCCTGGAAATTTACCGTCCTGGTTTTCAGCCGCGATATTGGCATTTTGGCCGTCGGAACTTTGCTTTTTGCCGTCGCCGGCCTTCGCGATTTCCGTCCCAGCATCTTCGGGAAAGCCAACACGTTCGCGCAGGTGGCCGCTGTTTTTTTTGTCCTTCTGCTCCAGTTGTACCCTCTTCGCTGGATATGGATTGCGCGGCTTACGCTTCTCCGCGCTGTCTTCGCGTTCACCATCATCTCGGCCGTGCACTACGCTTTTTTGGTCAGTTACCGCCTGCGCGCCTTGTCCGGTCAGGCCACTACGGCCAACAAAACGAGTTAGGATGGACAGGTTCCACGCCTTCTCTAATTCCGGCTAAACACTACCGCGATTCCCATCCATTTGACCGCTTTTCTCGCTGCCCCCTAGAATGAGAAATTCTGCATAATTCCTTTACCATCTATGGCGCTTCGTCTCTACAACACACTCTCCGGCAATGTTGAAGAATTTCATCCTCTCCGCGGCAATGAAGTCCGCATGTATGCCTGCGGCCCAACCGTATATGACTTCGGCCATATCGGAAATTTCAGGACGTTCATCGCCGTAGACCTTCTTCGCCGTTTTCTGCTGCAAAGCGGATTCCGTGTCCACCACGTGATGAACATTACCGACGTGGATGACAAAATTATCCGCAATGCCGCGCGCGATGGCGTAAGCGTCAAGGAATATACCGCGAAATATGAGCGTGCATTTTTAGAGGACGTAGCCGCGTTGAATATTCAGCAGCCGGAACTCGTCCATGCCACCGATTACATTCCGGATATGGCCGGGTTTATCGCCGGGTTGCAGGAAAAAGGCTTCGCTTACCGCACCGAAGATGGCTCGTATTATTTCCGCATTGCTAAATTCCCGGCCTACGGCAAGCTCTCCAAAAGAGATTTTGCTGGCATGCAGGATGGCGCGCGCGTAGACGTGGATGAGTACGAAAAGGACAATGCCCGCGATTTTGCCCTGTGGAAGTCGCCCAAACCCGGCGAAGCTTCCTGGGAAACGCAGATCGGCCCCGGGCGGCCCGGGTGGCACGTGGAATGTTCCGTGATGTCCATGAAGGTCCTCGGAGAAACTTTCGACATCCACACCGGGGGCGAGGACCTGATTTTCCCTCATCATGAAAATGAAATTGCGCAATCTGAAGCCTATAGCGGCAAACCCTTCGCCCATCTCTGGTTTCATCCCCGCTTTTTGCTGGTTGAAGGCGAGAAGATGTCTAAGAGCGCGGGCAATTTTTATACATTGCGCGATCTCACCCTCAAAGGCCACAAGCCATCTTCCATCCGCTATCTGCTCGCGTCGGTCCCGTACCGCAATCAACTCAACTTTACCTTTGACGGATTGCATCAAGCCGCCGCGTCTGTAGAACGCCTGCGTAATTTTCAGTGGCGCCTTACCAGCGGAAAGTTTCCCGCTGGTGTCAATGACAGCCTGAATGATCTTGCGAAAGCAGCGGAAAATAACGTGCGCGCGGCCATGGAAGACGATCTGAATACCGCGCAAGCCCAGGCCTGTATTTTTGACCTTGTTCGCGCCGCGAATGCTGCCATGAATGCCGGTGAAATGAAGCAGGAGAACGTTGCGCCTATGCTCAAAGCGCTGGAGCGTTTCGACACGCTCTTCGGGGTATTGCAGGATGACGATGCCGCCAAGATGAAAGCTGTTGTCGAATGGGCCAAAAGCGCCGGGCGCGAGTCAGAAATCAGCCAGGAAACATGGAATGCCGTACAGCAAGGTCAATCCACAGACGCGCAGATCGGCGAAAAAGTCGCGCAAATGGAAGAGGCCCGGCGCGCCCGCAATTTTTCCGTTTCGGACTCCATTCGTGCCGAACTTGCCTCCGCCGGTATCCTGATTGAACAGACCAAAGAGGGCGCCCGCTGGCGCAGAAAATGATCCGATGCAACACTCCTCACCCCTCGTGAGACAATAGATTTACATTAAATAGTGCTCCTCTGCAGTCGCAGAGGACCTGCCTGGAGAGCCATGTCCAACCACTCTATGTCGCGCCCTTTGCAAGACGTTGACCCCGAAGTTGCCTTTGCGATAGACAACGAGGCCCGTCGCCAGCACGAAGGGTTAGAGCTCATTGCCTCTGAAAATTTCGTGAGCGAAGCAGTGCTGCAAGCCGCCGGATCTGTCTTCACCAACAAGTATGCGGAAGGCTATCCCGGCAAGCGTTACTACGGCGGGTGTGAGTTTGCGGATGTCATCGAGAACCTGGCGCGCGACCGCGCCAAGCAGCTTTTCGGCGCAGAGTACGCCAACGTTCAGCCTCATGCGGGATCGCAGGCGAACATGGAAGCCTACGCTGCCGTTCTTCAGCCCGGCGATACTATCCTCGGCTTGAACCTTGCCCATGGCGGCCATCTTACTCATGGCCATCATTTGAATTTTTCCGGAAAAACCTACCGCATTGTTCCCTACGGCGTAACCAAAGAAACTGAAACGATTGACTACGATGAATTGGAAAAGCTGGCCATCAACGAGCGACCCAAAATGATTATCGGCGGCGGCAGCGCGTATCCGCGCCTGATTGATTTTGCCCGCATGAGAAAAATCGCGGATGCCGTCGGCGCGCTGTTCCTTGTAGATATGGCGCATTTCGCCGGGCTGGTCGCCGGCGGGGCGCACCCATCGCCTGTGCCGCACGCACACATTGTGACCTCAACCACGCACAAAACTCTGCGCGGTCCGCGCTCGGGCATGATTCTCGCCAAAGCAGAGTATGGCGCCGCAATTGACAAGACGGTGTTTCCGGGAATGCAGGGCGGTCCTCTGGTCCACATTATGGCCGCCAAAGCTGTTTGCTTCGGCGAGGCCATGCAGCCCGAGTTCCGTGATTATGCAAGGCAGGTGGTCGCCAATGCGAAGGTGCTTGCGGAAACGCTAGCGGCGGAAGGTTTTCGCATCATTTCGGGCGGAACGGATACGCATCTCATGCTGGTGGATGTCTTCTCCAAAGGGATGCTGGGCAGCGAAGCGGAAAAAGCCCTCGAGCAGGCCGGGATCACGGTGAACAAAAACGCCATCCCATTCGACACCAATCCCCCCATGAAGCCAAGCGGCATTCGCATTGGAACTCCGGCGCTCACCACGCGTGGCATGCGCGAAAATGAAATGCGGCAGGTGGGGCGCTGGATTGCGGAGGCATTACAGAACCGCAACAATAGTTCCGCGCTGGCGAAAATTCGCAAGCAGGTTCTCGCGCTCGCCGAATCCTTTCCCCTCTACGCGGAGAGGCGGGCCAAGGCCCAGACCGAAGCCCGGGCATAGGACTCGCTCATCACACTCACAGGCAGAATGGCCCGTGCGTTTTCTTTGTGATTAAATTCATTGCGTGAACATTGCGATTGATCTGCGGAGGCTCACGGAATTTGGCGTAGGCACCTATACGCGCAACATTGTGCGCGCGCTCTCCCGCCTCGACCACTCGAACGACTATTACCTTATCGGCTCGCCGGAAAAAATCGCGGAGATCGGCACGCTGTCTTCGAACTTCCGCGCTGTCTCGCTCCTTCACAGCGACACCAGCGCCAAGGGATACTTCGAGTGCCGCGGCCTCATTAAAAGCTTGAAGTGCGATATTGTCCACGTGCCGCATCTTTTCGCACTGCCCCGCTCGCTCCCCTGCCCTTATGTGATGACCGTGCATGACGTGCTCGACCACATGTACCGCTCCCGCGGGCGCTCGGGCTTCCGCCGCTCTTTGTATTTCCAGATGACGCGGCGGGTATTGCGCGGGGCTTCCCGCATATTCGCGGTTTCGCGCTTCACCAAGATGGAATTGGAAAAACTATTTGGAATTCCTTCAATCCGCGTTCATACGATTTACAACGCGATTGACGAGCGATTTTTGCACGGGCACGCCACTGACAGCGACCGCCAGTTTCTGGCCGAACGCTACCAGGTCAATTACCCATTCTTGCTCTATGCAGGGCGCATCAGTCCGCAAAAAAACTTGGTGCGCATCATTGAAGCTTTCTCTTCTCTGAAGGCCGAGCTGGAAAAGGAAAACAAGTACACCGATTTGAAGCTCATCATCATCGGCGATGAACTTTCCAAGCACCCCGACCTCAGGCGTACGGTTGTCCGCAGCGGCGTGCAGAATGACGTTCGCTTTCTGGGATTTGTCCCGATTGATACGCTGCGGATTTTTTACGACGTGGCGAAAGTGTTCGTCTTCCCTTCCCTTTATGAAGGGTTTGGACTGCCTCCACTCGAAGCCATGGCCCACGGCACGCCTGTTCTTACATCCAACACCTCGTCACTGCCGGAGGTGGTAGGCAGCGCGGCCGTGCTGGTAAACCCGGAAAATATTTTTGAGATTCGCAGGGGGTTGCAGCGCATCCTGCTCGACCAGCCGCTGCGCAGCAAACTGAAGCAACGCGGATACGAACAGGTGCAGAAGTTTTCCTGGGAATATTCCGCGCGCGAAGTGCTGAACGCCTATGCAGAGATTGGGCAACGAAAAGGCCGCGTACAAACCGCGGGCCAGGTCACGTAAAGCGTTCTGCATTCCCGCTCATTTCAGCGGCAGCACTGGTTCCCGCTACTTTTTCAGTAAAGGAATGCCGGGAGAGACGAGGCCCAGGCGATGCAGCTTCTTTTCCAAACGCTCCCGGTCTGACGAAGAAGAAGCGGCGGCATGGCGCTTGCGCAGCTTGAGAACTTTTTCTTTGCGGGTACGGCGGCGGCGGATTTCAGGACGGCGGCTGGGTGCAGACATTCAAACTCCAGATAATTGAGATTGGCTCGCAGCTCAAGAGCCGCATGGGCCGAAGCACGATTGTACACGTGCGTAGCAGCGCGTTCCAAAGTTGCAGAACAAATTCAGGGATCGTTCAGCGGCTATTCTGCTGGGGACTTTCGCCATTCATCTGCTTTCATCGCCGCTGTGGATAAAGTAAGAAATCGCGTAAATGTTCCACGTGGAACATTCTGAAAATTGTAACTAGCTGATTCAATGCAAGATCGCTGCAAACGTGCCGTCACGTTTAGCGTAACAAAAACGTACTAAGCAGACTTGACCTCATTAAAAAAGTTCTGACACGGTCTAGCGTTTTGCAAAATAATCGGGTGCATTCGCGCGCTTCCACTTGATATTGCAACCGACGCTGGGCTTCTGGTTTGCGGTGACCGGCTGGCCCGCGAGCACAGCATCAACGGCTTTACGCATATCCGCGCCAGTCACTGGCCGCGAATTTCCCGGACGGCTGTCATCGAACTGCCCACGATAGACAAGCCGACGGTCGCGATCAAAGAGGAAAAAGTCCGGTGTGCAGGCTGCGCGGTAAGCTTTAGCAACTTCCTGACTTTCATCATACAAATAAGGAAATGTGTAGCCGGCCTGCCTGCTTTCTTGCGCCATCTTTTCAGGGCTATCTTCCGGATAAGTTTCCGCATCGTTCGAATTGATAGCGACAATGCCCACGCCCTTCGCCTGATACTCCTTGGCGAACGCAGCAAATTCTTTGCGGATGTGCTTCACAAAAGGACAGTGATTACATATGAACGCCACGAGCAGCGCAGGCACATCTTTAAGTTCCGTGAGCGACACTACTTTGCCGCTGGGATCGGGAAGTTGAAAGCCTGGCGCGCTCGTGCCCAGCGCAAGCATGGTAGAAGGTGTCTCAGCCATAAAGATTTTCTTTCTTATTTAAGGTTAGCGAATGAATAGTTAGGAGTCCAGGTCTAGCTGCCTTATGTTAGAATCTCGCGCAATGCAGCGGAGGGGGTCCGCTGAGCGGGGCTGCAAATCCATCTCTGTGAGTTTGATTATGAGATTTGCCTGCATCTTTTGTCTCTTCGTGTGCCTCTGGGCGCCTGCTGCTTACAGTCAGGGAACTCCAACGAATTGCCCTCACATCAATCAGAGTGGGGACCACGCACTGCGCACCTGGAGCAAGCCAGCAACCGGATCCTGCCATACGGTCAAACGCAATGGCTTCCTCGTGCCTGATCCAAAGTGCACACGGCCAGCAAGTGCGCGAAGGCAAAATGACACTCAGCGTGGCGCAATGCGGAATTGCCCACAACTGGACGCAATACCTGAGCAAAGCCGAGGAGTTTTGCAGCTCAGGAAAGTGCGATTTTAGGGGGCAGTGAAGATAAATATTTTCGAGAGGACATTGTGGCGTCAATCACTCGCGACAAAGTGCGTTCCGTAAAAGTCATGTCATCCCGAGGTGTTTTGCGAGGGACCTTGCGACAGGTTGCAGTGCTGATGCAGATGATAGGCACATTCCCATTGGCTTCATAGGAGCGATTTTATTGACGCACGGTCCCTCCGTCTTCGCTGCGCTCAACGTCGGGATGACATGTTCCTGTGTTTATTTATAGTTAAGAATTCATCAGCGCGCTCCATGTGGATACGTTATGAATTGCGGGATCTATCTCTCCGGCGCATACCTGTGCTTTTGGAACCACCCGTAACTCAAATCTTTCCATTGCGGGTTCATTGACTCGATGAGAGCAATTTTCTTTTCACGCCGCCAACCTTTCAATTCTTTCTCTCGAGCAATGGCTGCATGAATTGTGGCGTAACGCTCAAAGCAAATAAGGCTGGTGGCATTGTATTTGGCGGTGAAACCGCCGAGCGCATGAGTTTTGTGCTGAAATACCCTTTCTTCCAGAACACTTGTTACGCCAACGTAAAGCACACGCCGCTGGCTGCTCATGATGTAAACGTAGTAATGCCTTTTTAGCATGGAGCTAAGTATTTAGAGGGGGATGGGTTCTGTATGTGTGGAACATCACTCGACTTGCGCATCAAACTGTGAAAAACCATGTCATCCCGAGGTGGTTTTGCGAGGGACCTTACGACAGGTTGCAGTGTTTATGCAGGTTGCAGGAATATTCCCGTTGGCTATGTAAGAGCGTGAAGCGGTCGTACGGTCCCTCCGTCTTCGCTGCGCTCAACGGGATTACATACGAGAATTTGGATTTTTTGCGAAGGCTTTTTTGACACCAACGAGGCGAGATCACAAACGAGGAAATGAAGTTTTAGGCTCGAAAATTCTAATGTGTATTTGAAATAGCAAAATATACGAGAGAAGCAATCCCGAGAAGGAAAGAAACTCGTGCTAGCCGCCCTCCCCATTGCCAGACGAAGAGATAAATTTTCTCTCTGCGTTCATAGTATTTTACTTTTTTTCGTAGAATTTCTACCGCATCGCGACGTGGTCTCCTATATTCTTCAATTTGGGCGAAAGTGTTTATATTTGCAGCTCCAACTTGCGCAATCTCATCTATCTCAGTCTCATAACGTTTCTTTTCGGCTTCGCTTAGTTCGCGGTTGCGTGAATATATAGCATAGTGCGTGTGAAAAAAGTTCCAGAACAACGAACAAGCCAAGCAAACGATCAAAATAATCCAACAGTCAACCAATGCAGATTGCCTTTCAATAGATTTGGTAGTTGATTTCAGATAGCCTAGAAACGTCACACTTAAGACAATAGTGCCACCAGAAAAAAGAGCTAAGTTGTTATAAAAGCGCTCATACATCAAATTAGTTTCTTTTGATTCGCTGACCAATTTGTCGTGTATTGCACCAACTGTTTCTACTGCCCTTGTAATGTGTGCTTGCGCAAAATGCGCTTGTATATGCGGTGGCATCCCCATATTTATTGCCTTCTGAATATGGTGCATCAACTATAGTGACGATAATCTGATGAGAAGTAGAACAAATCAGCAGCTGGGCCTGTAAGCCGAATTCTGTCCGCGCGATTGCTCGCGCAGGACGGCCATTCCTCTGGGCCGCACATTACTGCGCGGCTCAAGCGACCTACCCGGAGGTTTGACGCGCCGAGCCGGCACGTCCCCGCCCATCCTCGCGGGAGCGCCGCAACAATAGCACTCCAGCCAGAATGGGCGAGGTTCCTCCCTATTTGGTCTTGCTCCGTGTGGGGTTTGCCCTGCCCGCGGCATTACTGCCGCGGCGGTGCGCTCTTACCGCACCTTTTCACCCTTACCCCGCCGGTTCCGTCAGGCCGCGTTCTGATTTTTGATAGGCAAAAACCTGCCGCAAAACCTTGCAAAAAACGGAGCCTCACCGAACCAGCGGGGCGGTATATTTTCTGTGGCACTTTCCGTCGAGTGGACTTTCATTCCACCCTCCCGGACGTTATCCGGCACACTGCTCTGCGGAGTTCGGACTTTCCTCCCTTATCCTTGACGGATAAGAGCGGCCGTCCGGCCCAGCTGCCAACCTGAATATTATACGGGTCGCAAGGATGGGGTTCAGCCCCGAGCGTGGTCCGGAGCTGAGTGCGATCTAAATGTAAATCATGTCACCCCGAGCCGCCTTTGCGAGGGGCCTTACGGAAGAATGCAGTGCTGGTGCAGATTGCAGGAATATTCCTGTTGAGTGCATCAAAGTTCTCTGGCAGTCGTAAGGTCTCTCCGTCTTCGCTACGCTCAACGTCGAGATGACATGGTTGTTTATTTTTTGAAATGGCCGGCTGGAAAGACATTTCAGCCTATTGAACAATGAGAATGCGAGACGCTCTAACTTGTCCCGTGCGGCCCGGCGACGCGGATTTCCGCAGGCACGTCGAACTTCTCAAAATTTTCAGCGAAGCGGTTACGCAAATCGGCGGCGGCTTTGTCGTAGGCTGCTTTGTCCCTCCAGGCGTTCCGTGGCTTCAACACCTCCAGCCGCACTCCAGGACAAGTTTTGGGAATGCTTAATCCGAAAGCTGGTTCAATTTCAAAATCGGCGTGAATCAAAGTCCCCTCGACAGCTGCATCCACCATGGCGCGCGTATAGGGGATCTCCATGCGGTGGCCCACGCCCACCGGACCTCCCTGCCAGCCGGTATTCACCAGCCAGCATTGCGCATTGTGCTCGCGCAGGCGGCGGCCCAGCATCTCCGCATAAACTTTGGGCGGTAGCGGCATAAATGGCGCACCGAAGCAGGTTGAGAAGGTCGCTTGCGGTTCGGTCACGCCGGATTCCGTTCCGGCAAGCTTGGCTGTGTAGCCGGAAAGAAAGTGGTACATAGCCTGCTCCGGCGTGAGCCGCGCGATGGGAGGCAGCACGCCAAAGGCATCCGCCGTAAGAAACACAACATTGCGTGGATGGCCGCCCACGCCGGGAATGACGCAGTTATCAATGAAGTCCACCGGGTAAGCGGCCCGGGTATTTTCCGTAAGGCTGCCATCGTTGTAATCGGGGACGTGCGTCACCGGATCGAGCACAACATTTTCGAGCACGCAGCCGAAGCGAATGGCATTAAAGATTTGCGGCTCGTTTTTTTCGGAGAGCTTGATGCACTTGGCATAGCATCCGCCCTCGAAATTGAAGACGCCTTCGGGGCTCCAGCCATGTTCATCGTCGCCGATGAGCCGCCGCCAGGGGTCGGCGGAAAGGGTGGTTTTGCCCGTACCGGACAAGCCAAAAAACAGCGCAGTTACGCCATCATGGCCGACGTTCGCCGAGCAATGCATCGGGAATACATTGCGCTGCGGCAGAAGAAAATTCATAATGCCGAAGATGGCTTTCTTCATCTCTCCGGCATAATCGGTGCCGCCGATAAGCACGGTGCGGCGGGAAAAATTCACCAGAATAAAAGCTTCAGAATTCGTGCCGTCGCGCCCGGGATCGGCGCGGAAGTTGGGCGCGGCGATGACGGTAAATTCCGGACGATGATTTTTCAGTTCGTATGCATTGGGCCGCAGAAAAAGCTGCCGCACAAAAAGATTATGCCAGGCTAGCTCGTTCACAAAACGGACAGGCAAGCGGTAAGCCGGATCGGCGCCGCTGAAGAGGTCCTGCACGAAGAGCTCGCGCGATTCCAGATATTGAACTACGCGCTCGTAAAGTGCGTCGGAAACCTGCGGTTGAATGGGCTGATTGACCACGCCCCATGCGACTTTACCTGAGGTAATTTCGTCGCGGACGGTGAACTTATCCTTCGGAGAGCGCCCGGTGCGGCCGGTTCTCGCTACAACCGCTCCCCGCGCGCCCAACTGCACTTCCCGCCGGGCGACCGCATGTTCTACAAGCGCAGGCGCATGGAGGTTGAAGTGGACACGGTCTCCATGGAGCAGCTCCGCGACATCGCTGATGTGCATGGCCGTCGCCATGAGCGACCTCCCGCCCGAGCCGGGAGCCTCGGGGCTGTCTTTATTGTCGCGCTTTGCCGCCAGCTTTCCAAGTCGGGAGAAACATGCAGGGATGGATTGAGTTTCTTACAAGTTCCGCGGACGGAGCAAGTTCAATCTGTATGCACGCGCAGCTTCCCGGCATATCCAGGCGAGCGGCTGCTAACCACACAAAGCGTCTTGCGTCGAATGTTGTCAGGAGAGATGAACAAATAATTTATGAACACCGCCGCCGCAATATCCGCAAAACCACGCGCTTTACTGGCAATTGCCGTAGGGGGATTCACCGCGGGAACGTTCGACCTGATCATGGCCTTCATCAGCTTCGGTCTGAGAGCGCCTCGCGGAATAGCTGGAGGGTTGGTCGGCAGGGCGGCATTGACGGGTGGGGTTGGGATGTACGTGCTGGGCATTTTCCTGCACTATTTCATCGCGATTTCTGCGGCAGCCATCTACTACGGGGCAAGCCGCAGGCTGACGTTTCTTAAAGAGCATCCGCTGGTCTGCGGACTGTACTACGGAATTGCCATCTTCCTGGTGATGAACCTGATTGTACTGCCACTCTCGGCCATCCACTTCCACGGCCCTTTTACATTGAAGGGACTAATTCAGGGCTTGCTGGTGCACATGATTTTGATTGGCTTGCCCATCTCCTATAGCGTGCGGACATATTCCGATGAAGCGCAAATCTTCTCCTCTTGAGTTGTGCACTTACCGCAATCGCTCTCTTAT
>JAICKN010000275.1 GCA_025927855.1 Terriglobales bacterium | reverse complement strand
GGAGTTGCGGAGTGGAGGATATTTTCTCCGCACTTTCGAGCTTCTGTAGCGGCGTGCCTCTGAATGACGATTGCACCGTCGTGGAACTGACGTATGCAGGTGACGGGGCTTAGCCCGTCAACCCGGTTATTTTAAGCGCCATATCCCATCCGGTTATCCATAGACGCGCTCGTCCTAAACTATGGCTCCTGCCAGTCGAGCGAGTACACGTCGTAGGTTCCGGCATCGCGAAGCATTAATGGGGAATCGTCAGGCGTGACCGCCAGTGAGTCCCCGTAGCGGCCCGTAGAGACGAAATTCTTCAGATCTACGATTTGCGCTACTTTGCGGTCGCTCAGGCGGACCTTGAGCACAGTCTCGCCGGTCGTTTCGCGTCTACCTAAAAAAAGAAGGGAGGTTCCGTCCTTAGACCAACTCAGCCAGGCGATCGTGACTGCTGTGGCAACTTGGATCCATTTCTGCGTTTGCAGGTCGAACATGGAAAGGGTCTTCGAGTCCCTCGATAACGCAGGAATATAGCGGCCATCCGGAGACCAGCGCGGCGAGAACATGCCTTGCGATTCCGGCAGAGTGGAGACCTCGCCAGTCTTCAAATCAAGGATATGCACTGCCGAAGCAGGATCATTGGAATTACCTGCGAAAACGATCTTGCTTCCATCCGGCGACCAGTTCGGGTCCTGTTGCGCACTTAGATCGTTCGGCAATAATTGCTGTGGAGTTCCGCCTTCGGCGGATACTTCATACATTCGTGACGGTTTGCCCACCGGCGTTTCCCAGAACAATATTTTTTTGCCGTCGGGCGACCACCGGGGCACGAAGGCATAATCAGACGAGTAAGTCAGTTGCAGAGGATCGCTTCCGTCCGCTTTGCTGCGCCACAGGGCGCCATCGGGATAGGAGACATAAGCGACCCATTGACCATCCTTCGAAAAAGCCACGTACTCTGCTGAGATGCCGCGCAAAAAAGGCACGTAGCCGTGCGACTTCAAGTCATAACGCATCAATTGGCCGCGGGTCGTGGCGCCCACAACAAAGAGTTTTTTGCCATCTTTGCTGGGGACGGGATCGGACAAGGCCATTGGACTGGAAGTCAATTGGACCGGCTTGGGTTCGGGGCGAAGCCAGCCGCCTTTTTGCGCGAGGGCCCAAATCTGATTTCTTGAGACGAATACATAATACTTTCCGTCGGGTGTCCAGCGGCCACAACAGCCAGGGAACAAGCGATGCAAGTTTGTCCCATCAGCCGAGACTTCCCAAATGGAGTCAGCATTCGAGGCCATGTTTGCCTCAGTAAATCGTAAATGGTTGCCACCCGGCGACCACCTTAGATACTCGACAATGTCAGTATTGTTCAATGCAAGCAGCTTATGGGGTTCGCTGCCGTCCGCATTCGCCAAGTACAAGTTGCTTGCGTCGCTATAAGCCAGCCGCTTGCCGTCTGGAGACCAGTCGCCGCCATTCCCCACCAGGTCACCGAGCCGGCGCGGGGAACCACCCAGAATGGGCACACTCCAGAGCGGCCCCATGGGAGGCTCGCCATGCGCGTCCACCGCCAGCAGTTCCGACTCATCAGGCGAAAAACCGCGGGGGAACATGTTCATCGACAGAATCGGTAACTTTTGTGGCTCGCCACCCGAGACCGACATTTGGGCCAGACCCGTGAAATCGGCAGTACCCCAATATAAGTAGAGCCTCGAACCGTCAGTTGTGTTGAGGTCTTTCCGCTGGCCGTCGTGGGTGAGCTGAACGTAATTAGAGAGCACAGGCGCCGCCGGAGGCTGCGTCCGGAAGTAAGCCACCGCGGCAGCGGCGAGCACGATCACTACAACCGCTCCGACCAATACGATTCCCCTGCGCCTCGGCTTCGCGCTCTGCTGTGCATGAACGCCGCTGGGCGCAGTCATGCCCGAATCCGATAATGCTTCCAGCGCAAATGCAAGGTCGGATGCCGACTGGAAGCGTTGCTCCGGCGCTTTTTCCAGGCAGCGGCGCGCTACCCGCTCTAATCCCGGGGGAATGCTCGGCGCAAGCTGCGAAATCGCCTCCGGTTCCTCGTTCAGGATTGCGCTCATCGTCTCTGCCGACGTGGGTTTGCGAAACGTCTGCTTGCCCGTCACCGTCTCATAGAGAATTGTCCCGAAGGAAAATATGTCGGAGCGATGGTCCGCTGGTGTTCCTCGTACCTGCTCAGGAGACATATACCCGGCGGTTCCCACCACCATGCCAGGGTCGGTCCCCTGCGTGAGAGTGTTCATCTCGCCGGAATTATCTTTCGGCTGGGTAAGCTTGGCCAACCCAAAGTCGAGAATTTTGACCCGTCCGTCTTTCGTGAGAAACAGGTTCTCCGGCTTCAGATCGCGATGGACAATGCCCTTGTCATGCGCCGCTGCCAAACCGCGCGCGATCTGCACTTCGTAATCAATCGCTTTGCGCAGCGGTATCGGTCCGTGCCGCAGCCGCTCCCGCAGCGTCTCGCCTTCCAGCAGCTCCGTTACCATGTAGGAAAAACCATCATGGGTCGCCATTTGGTAGACGACAAGAATGTTGGGATGATTCAGCGCCGCAGCCGCCCGCGCCTCTTGCTCGAAACGCCGCAAGCGGTCGGGATCGGAAGTAAGCGATGCGGGAAGGACCTTGATTGCTACTTCCCGGTCGAGCCTTGTATCGCGCGCACGATATACTTCGCCCATTCCCCCCGCGCCGAGCGGAGAGCGAATTTCATATTGTCCAAGAATCATTCCTGCAATCAAGGTCATGGCGGGCCGAACGAATTATACCTCTATGGAAGGGCGATCTTTGCCCCGGAAGGGTTTTTGGTGGTGCAGTTATTACTCCCATTCACAGCGGCATCTGGATTCAAACTCTAGATCATCCTGAGGAGAGTATTGAACTACGGGAGGTAGAAATCGGCTCTCCAGGTTGGCGACGACATGGTCTCCATACGATATGGAATGGCGATAGTTTTGGGCATCTGATTTGCTCGTTCCAATGTAGTCAGACTGGCGAGAGTTGCCGTTAAAGAAAATTCAGTGAAAATCGTGAGAAGATATTTCTGCGGCGCTGATGCGATGGAGCTGATCACTTGCGCCTTCAGATGAACGATCCCGTCGTGATTTTGTACCTTGCCTGAAACCTGAACAAATCTCTCTTTCGCACTTTCGAGCTTCTGTAGCGGCGTGCCTCTGAGTGACGATTGCACCGTCGTGGAACTTACGTATGCAGGTGAAGAGGTTTAGCGGTTAATCCGGCGGTTCAGAGATGCAGCACGGACATTTCTTTCAGATGATTTCCCGGGCCAACAACCACTGTAGATAGCGCCAGTACGCCGAGACCCCAGGAAACTAAAGAGAACCGGGCCGCGCTTCCACGCTGATTTCAAGTTTAATGTTGTCGCCTACTACGGGGCCGCCGCCGTTTACGTTGTAGTCTTTGCGGTTGAGCGTGGTTTCTGTGGTAAATCCATAAACCGGGCCGCGCGGCGTATCGGCTTTTGCCAGGTCGAAGGGAAGCTTGATCTCTTTCGTTACTCCCTTAAGAGTGAAATCGCCGATTGCCACAAGCTGATCGCCGCGCTTTTCAATCCGTTTGCTTTTGAACGAGGCTTCGGGAAATTTATTGCTGTCAAAATAGTTGGCGCTGCGGAGATCGTTGTCACGCATGTTCACGCCTGTATCAACGCTGGCGGTCTTGATTACCGCATTCACGCTTGACTTGGTGGGGTCGGCAGGGTCATAAACAATGGTTCCAGAAACGGCGGGAATGCGGCCCGTGACGTTGCTGATCCCCATATGACGGACGGTGAATGTGACCGCGGAATGGTTGGGATCAATGGTGAGCTGCTGTGCCTGGGCCGCAGCCATAGCAGTC